>JAJYZP010000163.1 GCA_021799875.1 Actinomycetes bacterium
TTTGGAGCCTGTGAATTGGTCGTATCAGGTGCGAAGATCGAAGAGCCGGTGCGACGTAGCGTGGAGTATCTCGAGTGGGGTTAGTGTCGGCATTGAACTCCCAGGGTTTGTGCAGAAAAAAATATGAACCGATAGGCACATTGTGCTAGTGCCTCGTACTGTGCCTGGCTTGCAGATCGTGTCGCTGTAGAGCCCGAGGAGAAGGTTTGTACGCTCAGATGCGCGATGCTCCTGGCATGGCATCGATGAACTATTGCCTACACATTCGTCAGTAGGTGGTACGTTCGAGGTGGTTTGGGGGACTGCGACGAGTCCGGTTGATTGCTCCGACTGTAGGTGAAGGGGAGTCTGCCCCCCTCGATAACCACTGTGATGTGGTTTGGGTACCCTGCACGAGAGCGGAGAGATTGCGGTCGAACACCGCCCGTCGTGCAGGTACCTCTGATCTCCCGCAAGGTGCGGAAGAGATCTGTGTGCTTATTGTGTCTTTCTGACGAATCCTGAGGAGCTCGCAGGATCGTGACTGAGGTGGACGTGCGAGATACTGCGGGGTGAAGCGTCTTCGGAACGAAGAGTCGCTATGTTGTTCGCACAGGTTTGCTCGGCCATCGACCTTCTACGTTGCGCCTGAGCGTATGGATGAGAGTTTGCGTAGATTTCTATCGGTTTTGACTAGCTTGTAGACGCACCGGCAACGGTGGTGGGTTCGGTATCGCCGTTTCAGAGCAGTTTTTCAACTCCGAATTCATCTGTGTGGCCTTCGTGGCTCGTAAGGGAAGTGTGATGGAACTCTTTAGCGATGCGAGCGACACCAACTTGGTCCTTGCGGTAGCGCGTTACGAACAGCAGGCGCTCACCGAGGTGTATCGACGTCACGGCGGTGCAGTCTTGGCACTCTCGACGAAGATCCTCGGTTCAAGGGCGCTCGCAGAAGAGGTGACACAAGAGATCTTCATTAAGCTGTGGAACGATCCAGGGCGATTTGATCCTGAACGCGGATCGTTGCGATCGTTCCTCTTGTCGGGCGCTCATTCGAGGTCGATCGATCTCATCCGCTCGGAGTCGGCGCGCAGGGTTCGAGAGGAGAGAGACGCTCGTCAGATGCTCTCGCCTCCAAACGATCTTGACCGAGAGATCATGGAGCTCACAACCTCCGAGTACGTGCGTCAAGCTCTCGACGACATTCATCCTCGGGAGCGTGAAGCTATCGAGCTTGCGTACTATCGCGGCTTGACCTACAAGGAGGTAGCGGTCGTGCTAGACGAGCCGGAGGGAACTATCAAGAGTCGAATTCGTGCCGGATTGAAGCATCTCGGTGCGCTGTTGGTCGAGGTGGAGCTATGAGTCGAGATGACGGACGTGACTTTAGAGGGGACGTCACTGGTGACAGATCATCCCATCAGGAGCTGAAGTCGCTCCTCGCTCCTTACGCCCTCGATGCTGTCGATGAGTTAGAGGCAAGAGCACTCCAGGCTCATCTCAAGGTATGTTCTGAGTGTACTCAGGAGCTCGAAGAGTTTCGAGAGGTGGCAGCGAAGTTAGCGTCGACGCCCGTTGCTGCACCTTTGGAGTTGTGGGAGAAGATTGCAAGCCAGATCGATGAGCCTCCACTTCCTCAACCTGCACCTCGGCTGCGCCCACTTCTGAGAGAGTCAAAACTACCGCGCTGGGTAAGGTCTTCGAGACAGCTAGCCACTGCCTTTGCATCCCTTGCGGCGCTCGTGATCGTTCTTCTTGGTATTGATGTGGCCCATTTGAGCGGTCAGGTATCATCGCTGCGAAGCGTTGGAGCCTCTGCTCCAGGCATCGCTGCCGTGGCCTCGAGCGCCTTAGCGAATCCAACCACCAAGGTATACCAATTGATGTCGACAAGTGGGGTACCGTTAGCTGATATTGCGGTAGACCGACAACATGCGGCCTATGTGATTCCTCGCCATCTGCAGGCGCTACCCGCCTCGCAGACTTACCAGCTGTGGGCAGTTTCGCACGGCACCTTGATCTCGTTAGGAGTTCTTGGTAGTCACCCAAGAGATTTTTGGACAAACCTGGTTCCGCAGATCACTGCGATTGTGATCAATGTCGAGCCCGCAGGAGGCACCCAAGCTCCAACTTCGAAGGTTCTTGGCTCTGTCACTCTCGCTTGAGGGCGCTCTATGGTTTTCGGACTAACTACCATCTCGTAGCGGGCAGTGATGGGGACGTCCACGGGTTTGACGTGGTCGTTTCTGCCTTGTCGGCCTTAGTAGAAGCTGGTTCCCAGTACGAGCGTGTGACCTGCACAGCATAGATGGTGGTGCTATCCTCACGTTGGAAGATGACGGCTCTGAAACGGCGGCCTAGGTTTACCGTTTCCTTTGGTAGCGGTTCGAAAATGGAAGGCGTTTGTTCGTGACCCTAAAGGATCGTGTCGTAGTCGTTACGGGTGGTAACGGTGGTATTGGTCTGGGTATCGCGCGCGGGATTGTTCGCCACGGTGGCGCCGTAGCTCTCTGGGGAAGGAACGAGGAGAAGACGGAGCGCGCAGTAGCGGAGCTCACAGATCTTGGCGGTCGTGCTCTAGGGTTGCGCTGCGACATCGCCAGTGAGGGGTCGGTAGCGTGGGCGATGACTGAAACGCTGAAGAGCTTCGGCCACGTTCACGGTCTCGTTGCGAATGCAGCGCTTCCGGCGCAGCGCCAGGGCTTTCTCGAGTCTTCCCTCGAGGAGTGGCGCCGAATTCTTGAGGTAGACCTCTTCGGAACCGTAGCCACACTTCGTGCCGGAGCTCAAGCAATTGTGGATGGTGGTACGAGCGGCGCGTTGGTAGTAGTTTCCTCTGTCTCGGCGATCGACGGAGCTCCGGGAGTTCTTCCGTATGCGGCTTCGAAGACGGCGTTGCTCGGAGTCGTCCGGGGTCTCGCTGTTGAACTCGCTCGATACAAAATTCGGGTCAATGCGCTGCTTCCAGGCTGGGTCGAAACCGAGATGACGGAAGCATTGCAGGGGAACGAACGTTTCATGGAGGTGACTACTCAGAGAACTCCAGTGCGGAGATGGGGTAGCCCGAGTGATTTCGAGGAGGTCGGCGCGTATCTGGCCGATCCTGACCTCAGCTTCCATACCGGCGATACGGTTGTGGTCGACGGAGGTTACTCGATTTTTTGATTCGCTCCGTACAGGTAGTGGCGTACGCATTAACCTGATTGTCGTTTCGATGAGACGCCATCCATCGTTGGGG
>JAJYZP010000050.1 GCA_021799875.1 Actinomycetes bacterium
CGATCCGCAGGTCGCGGCGACCAATCTCTTGAAGGCGCTAGCTCCGACTACCAGCATCTCACTTGGGACTAATACCTACGTGGGTGGACGACCTGCCTACGTGCTACGCCTCACTCCTTTGGACCATAACTCTCTCTTCGGATATGTCGACATCTATGTAGATGCATCGACCTCTCAGGTCCTCGGAGTTGACGTGGTGGCTTCAGACGGAACACAGGCTCTCTCGGTGAAGTTCTCCGGAGTCACCTTTGCGGCACCGGACCCAAATGTCTTCGTGTTCACTCCTCCTGCTACTGCTTCGGTGAAGAAAGAAGTACTCCCGTCGACGACGACGATGAGTGGCTCAACGGTGCCGAGCTCGTCGACTCCGTCGAGTTCATCGCCTTCAACGAGCCCACTTTCTTCTCTACAAGGGGTCAAGTTCACTCCTTACGGTCATGGCTGGTCAACGGTTGCGGTCAGTAGCTCCGGTGCATATAGTTCGTTGATCGCGGGGCTTTCGACGAAAGATCCGCAGGCGGTTGGACTACTCAAGGGTGCACTACAGAGCGTGTCAACGCCATTCGGTGAAGGCAAGTTCCTCTCAACGCCCCTCGTCGACGTGCTGGTTCTCCCGAATGGAACGATCCTTGCAGGATCTGTCAATCAGACCGAGCTACTCGCCGACGCTTCGTTGGTGGTAGGGTGATCGATTGGCTAGCTCGTACTAGCGCAGCGTTTGGACTTACAGGTGGCTGATGGTCTTGCTCTAGCGAGTCAAGCTATCTTGGTTCAAGGGCTTACCAAACGATTTGGTCCGAGGGCGGCGGTGGACGACATCTCGCTCTCGGTCCCATCGGGGTCTGTGTTTGGTTTTCTTGGTCCCAACGGTGCTGGCAAGACGACGACGATCCGAATGCTCGTCGGCTTGATCTTCGCCGATAGTGGCGAGTTGAGGTTGCTCGGAGAGCCAATGCCGAAGGCGGGGAGAAAAGTTCTTCGCCGAGTTGGGTCGATGATTGAAGGTCCGGGGTTTGTGCCTTACCTCTCTGGTGAGGATAATCTTCGTCGATTGTTATCGGCTACCGGAGCTTCCAGTCGTGACCAGAAGCTGTTTGCTCGCCAGGCTCTCGATCGAGTCGGTCTCGGGCCGGCAGCGGATCGTAAGGCGAAGCAGTACTCGATGGGTATGAAGCAGCGGCTCTCTCTGGCTTGGGCGTTGGCTCTACCTCGGGAGTTATACATACTCGCTGAACCTACGAATGGACTCGATCCATCTGGGATGCGCGAAGTGCGAGAGGTGGTTGCCTCGCTTGCGCAGGAAGGTTCAACGGTCTTCGTCTCCTCTCACCTCTTGGGTGAGGTGGAGCAGATCTGTACGCACGTCTCTTTTATGACTCAGGGAAAAATTGTGTTGAGCGAAAGTCTCTCTGAACTGAGGTCTCACCATCAGCGCCACCTCGAGATCGTGACCGATGATGGAGTCCTGGCGAAGACGCTCCTGTTGGAGCTGTCTCAAGATCTCTCGGTCGACGTTGGCGCAGACAATGTGTTGCGTGTGAGGGGTCTTGATGCCGGTCCAAAGGATGCGGTCATCAACCGTCATCTCGTTGAAGGCGGTGTGGAGGTATCCTCGTTCGTCTCTGTTGCAACGAGTCTTGAAGACCTCTTCGTTGAATACGTTGGTGAGGGTTTTGATGTTCGCTGAGGAGCTTCGCCGGACCTTTACTCGGCCCAGAAATCTCGTGATTTTGGGTTTGATCGGCTTAGTCCCGATCCTGCTGGGTGTGGTCGTCAAGACCCTGGGTGTCGGTCACGGTGGGGGAGGTCCTCCATTCTTCGGGCAGATCACAGACAATCCAGTCTTCTTGGTTCTGGTTGCGCTCTCGACGATGCAGACGTTTCTCTTACCGTTGCTCATCGGACTTGTGGCCGGTGACAGCGTTGCTGGAGAGGCTTCGAGCGGTTCGCTCCGGTATCTCGTGGCCGCACCGGCAGGTCGAGTTCGAATCATTGCGATTAAGACCTTGGTTGTGATGCTCTTTACGCTGGCTGCGGTCTTGACGATCGCTTTGACCGGTGGAATCACGGGTTCGCTCCTCTTCCACGTTGGCAAGATCGTCACGCTCTCTGGTTCTGTGGTGTCAAACGCTCGGGGCGTCGTCTTGACTATTGAGGCCGCTTTGACCGTCGGTGTCTCGATGTTCTCCGTTGTCGGGCTTGGACTTTTCGTCTCGACCTTGACCGATACTCCCGCTGCTGCGAGCGCGGTGGCAGTAGGAGTTGCGATCATCACCGAGATTCTCGGTGGAATTCCTCAACTCATCCATGTGCAGCCGATCTTATTGTCAACCTACTGGAGCTCCTTTACTGATCTCATGCGGACTCCTCAGGTATGGCACGGAGTCGGCCGAGACGTCTTGGAATCCTTTGGTTGGCTAGCTGTGACTGTGATAGCAGGAGCGGTGAACTTTGCGAAGAAGGATCTTCTGAGCTGATCGATCTCTAACGGTCATAGGTCTAACCTCTGTGCCGTTGAAAGCTGGTAATACAAGCGTTGATCTCTCCATTGAGGAGCTTGGCGCGAACCACTTGGAGCGCCAGGAGATAGCCCGAACCACCGATCTCTTCGTCGAGGAGAGATCGTTTCGTTGGTCTGTGGCGATTCCTCGAGCGTGTCGTGACCAAGCATGTCACGACACACTCGAGTCGAAACGCTGTGACTGTCGGCCGAACTGAGGTAACTTGTGACGTGATGGCGAACTGTTGGGTGGTTGGCGCCAGGTGGTGGAGGTAGCAATGCAGAGTGGAACAGATCAAGAGGAGAGACTTTTGAGGTCGGTCAAGACCGAGCTCTTTATTGGAGGAACCTGGCGCCCGTCGGCCTCGGACTCGACTTTTGAGGTCGTTGACCCATCGACGACCCAGGTTCTCGCTACCGTGGCAGATGCAACCCCAGCGGACGCACTGGACGCTCTTCAGAGCGCAAGTGACGCAGCGGAGTCGTGGGCCAATAGATCTCCGAGAGAGCGTGGTGAACTGCTTCGACGATGCTTCGAACTCACGATAGAGCGACGCGAAGAGCTGGCTCTATTGATGACGCTTGAGATGGGAAAGCCGCTTGCTGAGGCGAGAGGTGAGGTGACCTACGCTGCTGAGTTTCTTCGCTGGTTCTCCGAAGAGGCAGTACGCGCGCACGGCGAGTACTATCTCGCGCCCGAGGGCACCATGCGGATTATGACGTCTCGGCGTCCAGTGGGGCCGTCGCTGCTGATCACGCCGTGGAACTTTCCTCTCGCTATGGCGACTCGGAAGATTGCACCTGCGCTTGCGGCGGGCTGTACGGTCGTGCTGAAGCCTGCTGAGCTTACGCCGCTCACTGCGCACGCATTTGTGGGAATTCTTGAAGAGATCGGTCTACCGCCAGGAGTGGTGAACCTCATCTCAACCTCGAATCCTGCGGCCGTAACCGAACCACTGCTGCGAGATCGGCGTCTTCGCAAGCTCTCCTTCACGGGCTCGACGGAGGTGGGGCGACTCCTCATGGCCCAGGCTGCACCAAATCTCCTTCGTCTCTCTATGGAACTTGGTGGCAACGCGCCCTTCGTCATCTTCGATGATGCCGATCTCGATAGAGCCGTTGAAGGCGTGATGGTGGCCAAGATGCGCAACATGGGTGAGGCGTGTACCTCTGCAAATCGGATCTATGTGCACGAGTCCCGTGTTGGAGAGTTTTCCGAGCGCCTCTCTCAGGCGATGTCGTCGCTGCGAGTCGGTCGTGGTACTGAAGACGGAGTACAAGTTGGACCACTGATCGAGGCCGATGCGGTGACCAAGGTCGACAGCCTCGTGGCTGAAGCAAGAGAACGAGGGGCTCGAGTGTTGACCGGCGGTCGGTCCTTTGGACCAGGGTACTTCTACGAACCGACCGTCTTGAAAGATGTCCCAGTCGATGCTCGAATGGCTCACGAGGAGATCTTTGGTCCGGTGGCTCCAGTCTTCTCGTTCTCCGACGAAGACGAGGTCGTAGCGTTGGCGAACTCCACGGAGTTCGGTCTCGTGGCGTATCTCTACACGCAGCGTCTCGATCGGGCGCTACGCGTGATCGATCGACTTGAGACAGGGATGGTCGGTGTCAATCAAGGGATGGTATCGAATGCTGCAGGACCCTTCGGCGGTGTCAAACACTCCGGCTTTGGGCGAGAGGGCGGCTTTGAAGGTATCGACGAATATCTCGAGACAAAGTACGCGGCGATAGCGCTCTGAGCGAAGGGCCGAGCAGGTTCGTGAGGCGAGAGAAGTGAGCAAGGGGGAGCTGGTGTTCGCCCGTTGACGGGGGTTCGGAGGCTTCCCCGAAGCTGTTCCAGAGGTTGGCCTAGATCGATCGAAGCGCTCGAGTCGAGAGAATTGCCGATCTCGACCAGTTCGCAACGGTAATCTCTGGGGGAGTGAGAAGACATCCGTTCGGCCGCACGAAGAGCGGGTCGAGTTTGAGATGCACGAGTTCAAAGATCCCGTCTGCCATGGCGACGAGCCTGCGAACGATCTCGGCGAGACCTTGTTCGTCCAGCGGAGGTAGATCTCGATAGCCGTAGAGGAGGCGACTCCCCGGCATCGTGCGGATGAGCTCCAGTACCTCGGCGTTGGAGCGAGGTAGAGCTCGTATGGCTCGGGTGCCGATGAGCTCAGCGATCTCTCCCGACAACCGCATCTCGATAAAGGGTCCGAAGGTGAGGTCGTGTGCGAGGTCGATGCGGAGCATCGCGTAGGGCTCCTCAATGGGAGCTTGAGCGCTGGCCTCCAAATCAAAGAGCGGCAGCTCGTAGAGCGAGCAGAGGCGTTTCACGTCCTCGGCCGCAACCTTGGTGGTCCTCAGTGGCTCACTGTTTTGGGGCGGCGTCTCGCGCTGCGCGTCGATCAGGTGGGCAGATTGCAGTGTTTCATCGATGATCTTTTGGATCTCTGTAGGCTCCGGAGCTATCGTCTCGGAGTACTCGGCTTCCGGCCGGGATCGCCAGCGTTGGTAGTCGTACATTCGTCCGAGTGCCATGGCAGCGGCCTCAGGAAACGCAAAGAGGGGAATCGTTCTGCGAGAGCTCGAGAGAGCAGGTTCAACGCCAGGTAGTGAGAGAAAGTTCGCCACAACGGGTTTTGGATCTGCTGGGAGGTCTTCTTGAAGTGCGGCTTGAGAGATCGCAACGGCAACCTCTGCGGCGGTGGCCGCAGCTCTCTCCGGGGTTCCTCGGAGTCGGCCCCCGCTGACCGGGCGACTCAGGGTGCTTGGAGCGTCGGGTGATCCTACCACGGTTGGTATGTACAACACGATGACGGCGTCGATCTCTGGTGTCGCAAGGAGGGTACGGAGAGCCTGTTCGAAATCTCCAGGAATTGCAGACGCCGAGAGCTCTACAGGGTTGAGAACCTTGCAGTCTTGTGGAAGCTGAGCCCTCAGTTTCTGCTGCGTCTCGTCAGGAAGTGGCTCGACCAGGAGCCCAACGGCCCGGCAAGCGTCAGCGCACAGTGGTGCTGGACCACCGATATTGGAGAGGATGGCGACTCGTGGGCCGAGCGGTAAGGGTTGGCTTACCATAGCGTTCGCTTGCTCGAAGAGCTGCTCTAAGGTGTCAACTCGCACGACGCCAGTGTGGGCGAAGAGTGCATCGACTGCGAGGTGGTTCGGTAGGGTCTGCTCCGCCGTAGTGGGCGTGGGTGATGGTAGATCTCGTCGAGGCTCATGTGCTGAGGAGCGCTTAGATTTCACTGCGATGATCGGTTTTGAGAGGCTGACTCGTCGAGCGACTCGAGCGAAGGTGCGAGGATTACCAAAATCTTCGATGTACAACATGATGACTGAGGTCGCAGGGTCGTTCTCCCAGTAGTGCAGGAGGTCGTTGCCCGAGATGTCCGCCTTGTTTCCGGAGGAGACGAAGTGAGAGATCCCAAGACCCCTTCGGCGCGCCTCTTCTAATATTGCAAGTGAGAGTGCGCCGGACTGAGCGTGGAGGGCCGCCTTTCCGGCTGTGGGCGGGAGAGGTGAGAGCGTTGCGTTCAGCGAGACCGTCGGCGTCATCGAGGCCACCCCCATTGAGGATGGGCCAACGACCCGCATACCGTTACGCCGAGCGATTCGCACGATGCGCCGCTCTAGATCGTGACCGGCCTGAGAGAGCTCGGAGAAACCGGCCGAAACGATGACGACGGCCCCGACCTGTTTCTCTGCGGCATCGCGGATGATCCCCTCCACACTCTCTGCAGCAACCGCAATGATCGCTAAATCGACCGAATCGGGTATGGCCTGGAGGTTCGGGTAGGCCTTGACCGAAGCGATCGAGTTCGCAGAGGGGTTGACCGGGTAGGCAGTCCCTTGGAAGTTAGAGTCCAAAATGTTGCGGAAGAGGAGATGGCCGACGCTCCCGGGTATGCGTGAAGCACCGACTACGGCTATCGATTGAGGGGCGAGGAGCTTAGCGACAGAGGCTGACACGGCGGCCTGTTCACGCCGATACATCGCCTCCGCTGACTCTTTGGTGGTTGCGATGGTAAAGGTGACGCGGACGACCCCGTCTTGAAAAGACTTCTGATCGTGAAAGCCGGCATCGTGAAAAACGTGCAGCATCTTCGTGTTCTCTGGAAGCGTGTCTGCGAGGAATCGCGCAATACCGGACTCCTGTGCTACAGCAGCGAGATACTCCAACATGATGGTGCCAAGACCTCGGCCTTGGTGTGCGTCGTCGACCAGGAATGCTACCTCTGCAGCGTCAGACCCTGGAATTCTGTCGTATCGGGCGACCGCAATAATGGAGTCACCAAGGAGGGCAACGAAGGCCATCCGATCTACGTAATCGACGTTGACGAAGCGATGGAGCATCGTATCAGAGAGACGAGGGAGCGGTGTAAAGAAACGGAGATAGATCGTCTCTGGCGAGAGACGAGCGTAGAAAGACTCGATACCCCGATCGTCGGTCGGCTTAATTGGGCGCACATAGACCGTGGCTCCATCGGAGAGAACGACGTCGGTCTCCCACTTTCGTGGGTACTCCCGTGCGAGATCATCGGTCATAGCGTCTCCCTCGTTCGGAGTTGGATCACCCGGTTATCGTGTGCCGAGGAGGTGGTCAGCATCGTCGTGAACGGCGGGAGTTGGGGCGAGGTTCGGTGACTCTCCCCGAGCGATTCGTACTATGTCGGCGATGGTGTACGAGCTCAGATGCGCTCTCATGTGAGCACCCACCTCGGCCCACACCCCAAGGAGGACACATTGGCCCTCGTGATCGCAGGCCCCGTTTTCATGTGGTGCACCGAAATCACCTGCGACGATCGGCCCGTCGACGGCGCTGACGACCTGTGCGAGCGTGATCTCTGTAGTTGGCCGGGCGAGAATATACCCCCCGCCGACGCCTCGTTTCGAGCGCACGAGCCCGGCACCTTTGAGAGCGAGGAGGATCTGTTCGAGGTACGGCTGAGGAAGCCCGGTTCGCTCGGCAATCTCGTGAACCGACGTTGGCTGGTTGCCGGTGGCGTGCAGTGCGAGCGATAAGAGCGCCCGTGATGCGTAGTCACCTCGAGTAGAGACCTTCACGCCGCTCATCGTAGTAGCCTGAGCACTCGAGCTAACGATGTGACCTCTACGAAGAGTTTCTGACAGCCGCGCGCATCGGTAAGAGTTACGCTAGACCTGGTAGAGTCGTGGAAATGGAGATGACTGCGAGGACTCAGTTTCGCGTGCCTCGTTATCGAGACGGCTGCATTGGGAATGTGATGCCGACCATCTTTCGCTCTCTCGCAAAGTCGTGTGATGGAGAAGGCTTCCCGAATCAATCTCGGCTCGACCAGACCCTCTCTCGAGGTCTGCGCCCGAGCTCCAACCTCGCACCCGATCTCGTGCCAGGGGTGCTGAGCTCAAGTGAGCAGGTCGTTCTGTTGGTTCTCGATGGGCTTGGCTACCGACAGCTCGTCTCTCGTCTCTCGTCTCTTCGCTCTTTTGCCATGATGGATCTTCTCTCCATCGATTCCGTGGCGCCTACGACCACTGCTGCGGCCCTACCATCGTTGACGACCGGACTCTCCCCTGCGGAGCACGGTGTCGTGGGCTATCGGATTCGAGTGGGACCCGGAGTCATTTTAAATACCTTGAAGTGGACGGTCGCCGGAGATGGCTCGGGTCGTGCGCCGGATCCTAGGTCGATTCAGCCCCACGAACCGTTTCTCGGGCTGCGACCTGTCGTGGTTACGAAGTCACTCTTTGAGAACACGGGCTTCACCAGGGCTCACCTGCGTGGTGTGCGATCGAGCTACTACCGAACGATGTCGGGGCTCGTCTCTCGTGTCCAAGAGAGTCTCCGGACCGGAGAGAGGTTTATCTATCTGTACTACGAGGGAATCGATACGACCGCTCACGAGTTCGGTCTCGGTGAGGCCTACGATACCGAGCTGCAGTTCGTTGATTTTCTTCTCGGACACCTCATCGCCGTCTTGCCCAAGAGAAGTTCACTGATTGTGACGGCCGACCATGGCCAAGTGGAGGTAAAGTCCCCGCCACTGCATCTCAGCGGAGAGATCCTCTCCGATGTGCACTATCAGAGCGGTGAGGGTCGTTTCCGTTGGCTCCACGTGCGTGGGGGTCGTGTCGCTCACGTTAAGGAGCGTTGTGTCGATCTCTACGGCGCAGATGCTGAGATCTTGACCCGGGCCGAGGTGCTTGACTGCCAGCTCTTTGGCCCTGGACTGAGTGATGAGGCCGCTCGCCGTCTGGGTGACGTAGCACTGATCGCACGCTCGCCGGTAGCCTTTTTTGACCCGGCAGATACCGGACCTTTTGAGCTCGTTGCTCGCCACGGGGGCCTAACCGATGACGAGATCGAGGTTCCACTTTTAAGTATCGGATCGTGAGGTTCGCTCGAGGGTGATCCCACTGTACTGGTATTGATCACTTTGGACGACCTTGCGAAGTCTCAAGTAGTAGAGAGGAGAAGAACGTGAGTAGCGAAGACCGAGAGGAGCTTGTCGATGTCGTGGGAGAGGTCAACGACACGGCCAAGGAGGCTGACGGAGCGGAGTTCATTTCGTCGCCATCGAAGGTGCTGAGAATCGGTTCCATGGTCAAAACCTTGCTCGAAGAGGCCAAGAGTACTTCGCTTGATGAGGCGAGCAGATCTCGATTGCGTGGCATCTATCAGTCGGCTATTGAAGAGCTCTCTGGCGGTATGTCGGCGGAGTTAGCTGAAGAGCTTCAAGGATTCTCGCTGCCCTTTAATGATGACTCCGTTCCCTCTGAGGCAGAGCTACGCATCGCCCAAGCTCAACTAGTCGGTTGGCTTGAGGGACTCTTTCATGGAATTCAAGCGACGCTCTACGCACAGCAGATGGCGGCTCGTTCTCAGCTCGAGGAGATGCGAGGGCGAGAGCTTCCTCAGCGCAGTGTGGCAGGGAATCCGCCCGGAGGAGGTAACTACCTATGACATCGTCTCAAGCCGAGGTAGATCCTCTGACGATCGCTTTGGGCTGTGACCATGCGGGTTACTCCATGAAGCAGCTCTTGAAAGAGCATCTGGGTGGTCTGGGCTACACGCTTTTGGACTTCGGTACGTTCTCCGAGGAGCCGACGGACTATCCGCTCTACTGTGCTCCGGCCGCAGAGGCCGTTGCCAAAGGTGCGGCCAACCTCGGGATCGTGATCGGTGGTTCTGGCCAAGGTGAACAGATCGTTGCGAATAAGGTCCACGGCATTCGAGCTGCGCTGTGCTACAACGAACTCTCGGCGCAGCTCGCTCGACGTCACAATAATGCGAATGTGCTAGCGCTCGGAGCGAGACTTCTCGGTGTCGAGCTAGCGATCTCGATTACCGACGCTTTCCTCGCGGCTGCGTACGAGGGTGGTCGCCACGATCGACGCTTGGAGCTCATTCGTGAGGTTGAAGAAGGTGCGTCGCTCCTTTTGGAAGAGCCCAAACTTCAAGGTTTGTAGGCCTGTGCGATCGAGGCCTCAGCGATGAGTGGTGATATCTCCACTTGCTCGAATCCAGCCTCGGTGAGGTAGCGACGCCACGTGTCCGCAGAGACCGGTTTCTCTTGAATGCGGAGCGTGAAGCGGGCTGCATTCTTTGCAATTCGCCACCACCCACCGGGGCCGAGCTTCGCAAGCTTCAGTACCTTCTCGGCGATAATTTGACGGTCTTGGGCGGTTGCTCCCCGTCCAAACATCATGTCACCAATGATCAGCGTTCCGCCAGGTCGAAGCCAGGTGTAGCAGGCCTTAATCACGGAGGCCTTATCGACATCTGCGAGGTGATGGAGTACGTAGTTTGAGACGATCAGGTCGATCGAGGCTTCAGGGAACTGGAGCTTCTCCAGTGACTCACAGACCGTC
This sequence comes from Actinomycetes bacterium, assembly GCA_021799875.1. GTDB lineage: Bacteria > Actinomycetota > Acidimicrobiia > Acidimicrobiales > Acidimicrobiaceae > JAJYZP01. Next base: position 10,346 of record JAJYZP010000050.1, read on the forward strand.
TCAACGTTAGAGAGGTTCAAGGCACGTGCCTTCGTGGTGAGGATCTCGAGCATTGTGGGTGCTATGTCGACGGCGATCACCTTTTTTGCGTGCGCCGCCAACGGAAGAGCCAGCTGTCCGGATCCCGCTCCAAGATCGACTGCCACGTCGAAGGCGGTCCTCGATGCTCGTTCAACGATAGCCGCAACCACAGAGTCAAGTCCCGGATTCGGGGTCTCCTCCCAGCTCTGTGCCCTTTTGGTCCAGACAATGCGTTGTAGCGTGGTTCCGGCTTTTCGTCGTTGACTCTGCATTTGCGAAAGCATAGCCGAACGCTATGAGGCTGAACGGATCGCAGAGCGAGTCGGGTCGGGGCAAAAGAGTAGAGAACACAGAGACCTGAGAGGTAAGCGGGTGGTACGTCACGGGCACGGACGATCGGGAACACTAGGGTAGGTGCAGTTGTCAGAGGGAAGGTAACGAATGGCGACCGTGGTTGGCTGTTGTGGGCAGGATCGGTGGGTTCAAGGTGCTTCGTAAGATCGTGGCCCCAGTCGTGCTCGCATTGGCGGTCGGCGGTAGTTTTGCCTACTTCCTCTCTAACTCGTCTCGTAGCACAATCGCTACCTCGGTGACGAGAGCCCAGAGACCCGCCCATCCAAAGGGAAGAAGCAGGCCAACTACTACGACCACGACGTCGACAACGCAGCCGCAAGCTCAGACGATCTCCGGGGTAGGGGAGCTACAAGTTCCGGTGGTCGAACCTGGCAGACTGATGTGTCCTCCAGGTTTCCCCTGTGCTGAGCGGACCTATACTTTGCAGGTCTACTATCCTTCTACCACCGTGACTGGCGGAACTCCGGTGGCCAGCGCACCGCTTGCTCGACCGATCAATCCGTATCCGGTCATCGTCTTTGGTGAAGGTTTCAACGTGATGCCGGCGACCTATCTTCCGCTCCTGACCGCTTGGGTTTCGGCCGGGTACGTCGTAGCTTCACCGATCTTTCCGCTGACCTCCGCAGAGGGCCTGGCTCACTACGGCGTGAATCTGAACAACGTCGAACTCGCCGACCACTACGAGGATGACTTGACGAACGAACCCGGCGATCTCTCGGCCGCAATTACCGAGATGGCGACTTTGGCGAGCACCTCTACAAGTCCGCTTTCGGGGGAGATCGACCCAAACGATGTAGCGGTGGCAGGACAGAGCGATGGGGCGGACGCCGCTCTGGCTCTGGCGGCGAATACCTGCTGTGTTGACTCTCGAGTGAAGGCAGCTCTCGTTCTGTCGGGAGCCGAGTTTCCCGGTTATCAGGGTCAGTACTTCTCGACCCCAGCGATCCCGCTCTTGGTGACCCAGGGAAGTGCGGACACCGTGAACGCTCCGTATCTCTCGAGTCAGATCTACTCTCTTGCCCCGGCGCCGAAGGCCTACCTCACGCTCATCGGAGCCGACCATCTTGCGCCCTATACCGCGCTCGACCCCTATGAGTCGGTGGTTGCCAAGGTTACGACGGATTTCCTCAATGGCTATCTGAAAGGTTCTCAAACTTCGCTCGGTCAGATGACGGCCGATGGAACGGTAAGTGGAGTTGCGCAACTCGTGTCCGACCTCTCAAGTTCTGGATGAGAGCGGTTCTCGTTAGAAAGCGCTGGTATTGAGCACGATCACGACAGAGCACAGCACACCATCGTTTGAGCTTGCTGGATCGGTCCGCCGCCCTCGGAGCTTGGGCCGGTAGTGTTGGGCGCAGGCCTCGTGGTCGTTGTGCCTCATTGACGGCGGCATACGCCTCTGTCTGGGTTGCCTAGCCCGCATAGCGATTGCGGGTAGTAAAGATGAAAGGGCTGGTCTCGATGACGTTAGAGGGCGATTGGGCGGTTGAGCGCTACAGTGCTTCGGGGAGCGGGCCCCGGGTTGGGGTAAAAGATATCATCGATCTCGCCGGTCGAGTCACTGGAGTTGGCTCCAAGCTCGTAGCGTCTCGAGCTCTTCCGGCCGAGCGAGATGCTCCGATCATCTCGCAGATTCGTGAACGAGGGGGACTTGTGGTAGCGAAGTGTACGCTTGTTGAACTTGCGTACGGATCGCAAGGGATCAACCCGTTCTATGGGACTCCACGCAACCCAATCGCACCCGATCTCGTGCCAGGAGGGTCCTCGAGCGGCTCCGCTGTTGGCGTCTGTAGTGACGAGCTTGACTGGGCGATCGGTACAGACACTGGAGGGTCGGTGCGTATCCCTGCAGCGTGCTGTGGCATCTATGGTTTGAAGACCTCTGTGGGTCGGGTATCGACCGAAGGAGTATGGCCCCTTGCGCCCTCTCTCGATACCGTCGGACCGCTTGCGGCCTCGCTCGAAGATCTATCGGTTGGACTAGCTCTTCTTCTTGAAAGTACGAGCCGCTCGGATGACCGTTCGCACTCGATAGCGTGGCGAATTCGAACTGCATCTTCGAGCTTCCTTGAAGATGCGATCGATGCAACCTTGAAAGCGGCGTCGCTCTCGGCTCCGGAGCTGAGCCCTGGGCTCGATCTCGGGGAACTCTGGTCGATGGGTACCAGAGTGATGAACTATGAAGCTTGGCGCCACGATAGTTACCTCTTGGCCGAAGCACATCGCATGGATCCCCAGGTAGCCAAACGCCTACGAGGTGCTTCATCGGTTAGTGCCATGGAGGTTGAGGAGGCCCGATGGTATCGACGACGCATTCGTCGTGTCCTTGATGAGATACTCGCTCAGGACGCAGTTCTCGCCTTGTCCACGATACCGTTTGCGATTCCGACGTTGGCACAGGCCTACGATCGATGGTTGAACGTTAATACGTTGCCGTTCAACTTCCTTGGTTATCCTGCCTTGGTGATGCCGATCCCGCTACGGTTCCTGGCTGAGGTCGGGGTAGTGCGCAGCGCCGCCGATCACGGTCAAGGCGTAGGGGCAAATGGGGCAGAGGTGCCTCCATCTCTACAACTCGTTGGTGCAATGGGCAGCGAGGAGAGACTGCTTGCCACGGCTCGCAGGCTGAATGCAGCGGTGGCGCCGTAGCGGCACCGTACTGCTAATTACTCAGAGCCCGTGATTCGCTGACGGGCGGTCGAGGCTACTTGGTGAGGTAGAACTTCTAACCAGGGTTTCGACTTCTTTGGAAGAATACGACCGACGGCGGGAGACTCACTGCTGGGGTCGACACAGAGACTGATGCTTTTATCGACTGTGCACGGTAGCACTGCGTGCAGAGTGCGTCCGTTATGGAAGAAAGTGACGTCGAAGCAGACCTCTGTGGCGAAGAATCAAAATTCGTCTCGTGGTTTTCGTGCTCTTGACGGGTCGGGCTCTCTGCGAAACTTGCCTGGTACTTGAGCCAACAGAATGAGGTGCGCTAAAGGTGTGATGGAGATCTTGAGACGAGGGTTCTCAGACCTTGGTCGCGCCTGCGGAGATTGTAAGCCCGCTCGTCAATCCGATGCGATACGTCTTCACAGTGGCGTAGTCGCTTGAGGAAAGCCAGGCCCCGCGGTCACATCCTGGGAGAACGTGGTGGGCCAGGGGTCGGCAGTGGGTAGAGGGTGGGCCTTGAGGGTGCTCCTGCGGCCGGGCAACTCGAGATCTCGCGTTTCGTGATCGAATTCGATTGCTCGTATTGTTGAGGCTGATTTTGACCTTGATGCAAAGAAGTGCTTGAGTTGTGGAGTCCGCTCGTGCACTCTAGCGACCACCGGTCTCGATCTTCGTTGCTGAGAACCGAGCTGGAGATAGTCGGCTTCATTTGGTAGCAGACTGCTTGACCTTGTCGTCTTCGACGGAGTTGGTGGATTCGGCGGAGGGGAGACCTTGGGTCGATGGAGGGTTTGTTGTGCTGCGAGACATGCTCCAGGGTCGGTGCGAGACTTCAGGCATGAGGAGAGGGCGGGGGTCTGAGATAGGTAGGTGAGCCAAAGACCTTACTGGAAGCACGCGCATACCGTTTCTAGGAGAAAAATCAAGAGCCTGCTCTTCCGCTCTGGAAATTCGAAGTAACTGAGACTCGTGGACTGCACCGCACCCACCCTTGCTCCACCCCAACCGCACGAACTGTGGTCAGCGAGGTGGCTCGGTAGGAGTAGATATCGATCGATCTGTGATGGTGGTACGAGCTCACGTCTTTGTGAGAGGCCCTCTCATGACATGCCTTTCGTGATCTCTCTGGACTCTCCATAGGGAAACCTTGGTCTGGTCTTCTGCGGTGCATGGCTTCGATGCTTACCTGAGCTTGAGAGCCGTAGAGCTCTACGAGCTGCTCTTGCAGTAACGCTCTTATTGGAGTGTGCAACGCCTGTACTGCATCGAAACGTACTCAACGATGTTGTCTGAGAACCTAGGCTCAGAAGGGTTCAGATCTGTTCTCTCGGTGGAGAGCAGACCACCCTTGACAGCGGTATCGTCACCGTGGTAGCGTGACGACGTTTCCCAGGTGGTGGGATAGTTCTCGTACTCGTTGTACTGAGAGAGATCTCTGTCGTGACTCAACCTGTCTCGTAATCGTTACAGGTCTCATCGAAGATGTCAGATGCTCCCTTGGTAGTAGTGGTACATAGTGGCATCGGTGAAACGTGGTAGTGGTTCCCAGAGGTGGGAGTACTACCACAGACGAGGAAAGCGTGGTTCTTGTGGTGATGGAAGGTCGTTTAC
>JAJYZP010000164.1 GCA_021799875.1 Actinomycetes bacterium
CAGTGGTGGAAGGATCGTTCGTAGAAAATGTAAGGCCGAGCACAGAAGAGTGCTCGGCCTTAGAACGCGCCACTGACGTGGTCATCGGTGCTACTACGGTTGTTGGAACTCTTCGACCATCTCCTGAGCTACCTGATCGCGGTACTGGATCGGTGGGGACTTCATGAAGTAGGCCGATGGACCAAGTAGTGGACCGCCAATCTTTCGGTCAAGACCGATCTTGGCGCAGCGTACGGCATCGATAATCACGCCAGCGGAGTTAGGGCTGTCCCAAACTTCAAGCTTGAGCTCGATATTGAGAGGGACGTCGCCAAAGTTTCGACCCTCGAGTCGGATGTAGGCCCACTTGCGATCTTCGAGCCAGGCAACGTGATCGGAAGGACCAATATGGACGTCGCCGGCATCGATACCGTTGTCGATCTGGCTCGTTACCGATTGGGTCTTGGAGATCTTCTTGGACTCGAGCCGCTCGCGCTCGAGCATGTTCATGAAGTCCATGTTGCCGCCGACGTTGAGCTGGTAGGTACGATCGAGGACCAGTCCTCGATCTTCGAAGAGTCGAGCGAGCATTCTATGCACGATGGTCGCACCGACCTGGCTCTTGATATCATCGCCGATGATCGGTACGCCGGCATCTTCGAACTTCTTGGCCCAGACGGGATCGGACGCGATAAAAACCGGGATGGCGTTGACGAACGCTACTCCGGCATCGATAGCTGCTTGAGCGTAGAACTTCTGTGCATTTTCAGAACCGACCGGGAGATACGACACTAGAACTTCGGCCCCGCTGGATCGAAGTGCCTCCACGACATCGACCGGCTCTGCGGGAGACTCCTCGACTACTTGGCGGTAGTACTTACCGAGACCATCAAGGGTTGGACCTCGCAAGACGTCGACAGAGAGCTCAGGGACTGGAGCGAACTTGATGGTATTGTTCTTCGAAGCGAAGATCGCCTTCGAAAGATCGGTTCCAACTTTTTGGGCATCGACATCGAAGGCGCAGACGAACTCCAGGTCGCTGACGTGGTAACCGCCAAGGACTACGTGCATGAGTCCTGGAACCTGCTCGGTTGGGTCGGCGTTGCGATAGTACTCAACACCTTGGATGAGTGAGCTTGCACAGTTGCCGATGCCGGCAAGCGCTACTTTGATTTTGGACATGGTTTTCCTTTCTGTAAATACGTACTACGAGCTTGATCTACGAGAGCTAGTCGTTTCGATCGTGCTTCATTCTCCAGCGACCTTGTCATCGTTGTGAAGCAGTGATGTGGCGAGAGTGGTCAGCCACTCCAACTCGGCTGAGACTCGATCGGACATGCCCCGAAGTGCGATGGAGCGCCACCCGGATTCATCGAACTTCGGCGAGTCTTTCATTGCCCTGAGTTGATCGTCCAAGAGATATCGGCGCCGATTGATCAGTGACAGTCGTTGGTCAGGTGGGAGGTGATCTGCGAAAGAGAGCCCAATCCAGAACGAACGTTCATCGTCAATCTCGATGCTCGTGAGGTGTTTCTCAAAGAGTCGAAGACCGATCTCAGAGATAACGTAGACCTTTCTTTGGCGGCGCGGGGTCAAGGCGGAGCGGGCTGAGCGAAAGAGTGCCAGCTCACCGCTGAGCGAACCAGTTGTTGGGATAAAGTTTGTGGCCGATTCTGAGGAGGACTCGACCGCTCGATCTCTCTCGAGACGGGCGAGCGCAGGGTAGAGCGATCCCCAAGACGGCTGAAAGATGGTGCCAAAGGAAGCGACGATTCTTCGGTGTAGCTCGTAGCCGTGTTGAGCTTGTTCACTGAGAAGACCGAGAACGACGAGTTCAACAAGCTGTGTGCCTGGACTGCGCTTCATCGTTTCGCCTTCAACACTGGTGACCGAACTCTATTCCTGTTGCTCACTACGAGGTTCCGCTTTACTCTTCGATTAATGGTATTGATCAATATATCGCAGTGATATGTTAGCGCTGCACTCTGGAGCTGGATACCAGAGATTTGCTGGGCGAGATCTCCACTTTTGAACTGCTCATGGCACAGACAGTGGTTCGGAGGTCCTCGATGGGTTAGCCTTGAAGACGTGGATTTGTCACGTCTCTCAGCGCAGTATCACTCTCGACAAGGTGTCAGTAGTGTCGATAATCGGCTGATGCGTGATATGACGCTTCGGCAGTTTCGTTCTGGTCAGCAGTCGCGTGACGAGCTCTGTGACGCTAGTGCCGAGCTACTTCGAGTTGCGACCCATCTCGGAGTCGCGTCGAACTCCGCTTGTCCGATCTGTGAACAGATGGACATGGTTGAGGTACGCTTTGCCTTTGGCGAGGGACTGCCTCCTCATGGGCGTGCGATCGAAGGGGAGGGTGACATCGTTCGTCTCCGGGACCTCAAGCGAGCGGTAGAGATCTACGAAGTAGAGGTCTGTACGCACTGCCGTTGGAACTATCTCTTGCGCAAATCCGCGCTTCTTTCTTCGTGATCGGGGAGAGATAGCTCTTCAGCGAGCGGAAGCACGAGCTGCGCTGGGTATAGTGACTGGTTTGTATTCCTGCCCCAAAATTTGGGGCCCCGTTCTGTCGGGACCATAGGAGGTTTGTGTATGCGAGTGTATGAACTCGTCGTTATTTTGGAATCGTCGCTCGACGACGATGAGATTCAAGAGCAGATTGATAAGATCTCGTCTCTTGTCTCCGCTCAAGATGGCAGCGTGCTGAAGATCGATCGATGGGGTCGAAAGCGGTTTGCATATGAGCTCAAGGATCGCTGGGAAGGCTACTACGTGATCGTCCAGCTCAAGGGTGAGCCGAAGATGGTAGCCGAAGTTGAGCGAAACCTCTATATTACAGATGAAGTGCTTCGACACAAGATCAGCCGCCTGCCCGTCCACGTTGCAGAAAAGGTTCTCTCTCGGGTTGGTTCAACCCCTTCCACACCTTCAGAGGATTAACCAGCGTGTAACGCCGGCTGAGAAAGGGAGAAGTTCGCATGTCAAACGGAAATGCTGTGACGGTTGTAGGTAACGTTGTCCGAGAACCCGAGCTTCGTTTTACCAATGCAGGCCTTGCAACTGCTTCTTTTGCGGTTGCAGTAAACAGGCGAAGAATGAATCAGCAGACCCAGGAGTGGG
>JAJYZP010000051.1 GCA_021799875.1 Actinomycetes bacterium
TTTTGGTTCTTTTGATTCCATGTTTTGTATCGTAGTCATGAGGAGCAATACATGTGTGCTATCTCGTGACGCATCAACATTTGCGAGCCGCGAGTGGCGTTTCATTACTGAACTGACCTACAAAGAGGCCTCTTAAAAATTCTCTGGACATTTATCAAGAGTTCTAGAGGTAACTTCTATCTGTTCTTTCAACGTAGTGAGCAGTCAAGACCGGCCCTGTGCGGATGTATTGCGTGTGAGGTTTGCAGGGATCTGGCGGGTCTTGGCGGACTTGATTAGAACCAGGGTTGTATCACTTGGTGCCGCCTCAACGTGAGATCGGTGAATGCGGGTTTGCGATGGTGTCGAGTTGAGCTCGATAGGAGGTCAGTGAGCACGGTCGTGCCGAGATTGTACTCTTGGTCGGCCTTGGCGAGTCGGTAGGTGATCACGGAGACCTCGCTGTGGCGGAGTCGAGGAGGTTGTTCGGAGGAACAGCCAATCTGGCGAGCAAGTGTGATCGTCAACGATACGAGATTGACCCCGCAGTCTTCCCTGTCGGCATTGAGGAGTGGGCTTGGAAATTTTTAGGGTGATGAAAGGCTCCGTTGGGCAGGATCACCGAAACGCCTTCGACTCTGTCGAGCGATGGGCAGGTAGAGACGTTTAGGTTGGAGGTATGGACCCTGATCTCTACCGTTCGCTTGGCCTCACTGATGATGAGTATGATGCGATCTGTGCCCTCTTGGGGCGCGAGCCGAACCACCTTGAACTGGCGATGTACTCAGTGATGTGGTCGGAGCACTGCTCGTATAAGTCGTCGAGGCGACATCTTCGTCGCCTTCCCACGTCAGGTCCGACGGTGATTATGGGTCCGGGAGAGAACGCCGGGGTCGTTGATGCTGGAGATGGTTTTGCCGTTGCCATCCGGATGGAGAGCCACAATCATCCCTCCGCTATCGAGCCCTACCAGGGGGCAGCGACCGGAGTAGGTGGCATCCTGCGAGATATCTTTACAGTTGGGGCCCGACCCATAGCGCTGCTCGACTCACTGTGGATGGGTCCGCAGAATGAACCGAGAAGCTCGTGGATCTTTCGAGGAGTCGTTTCGGGGATCTCGGGGTACGGAAATGCGGTCGGTGTACCGACAGTTGGTGGGGAGATATCGTTCGAACCGTGTTTTAGGGGGAACCCTCTCGTCAACGTGGCGGCTATCGGTATCGCGCCGATTGATCGGTTGATACGTGCACAGGCGACTGGGGTCGGTAATCTCGTGGTGCTGTTAGGGTCCAAGACCGGCAGGGACGGCATTGGTGGGGTTTCGGTCTTAGCCTCGGCAGGTCTTGGCCAAGTTGAAGATGACGCTAAGCGCCCTTCAGTCCAAGTGGGGGATCCCTTCGAGGAGAAGAAGCTGATCGAGGCGTGCCTCTCGATGCTCGATCGCCAGCTCATTGTCGGAATCCAAGACCTTGGGGGAGCGGGACTTACCTGTGCGACGTCAGAGACGGCCTCCAAGGGTGGTACGGGGATGGTCATCTACGTCGATACAGTTCCGACAAGGGAGCCTCAGATGGAACCGCTTGAGATTATGACCTCTGAGTCTCAAGAACGTATGCTCGCCATCGCTGAGCCTTCGAAGCTCGAGGAGCTCTTACAGCTTGCAGATCGTTACGAGATCGAGGCGACGGTCATCGGTGAGGTCGTCTCTCCGGAGGAGGCCTTTGGCTATGCCGAGGTGGGGGTTCTGCGGATCTACTCGACGAGAGGCGGCGAGCTGCTTGCTGAAGTACCGGCTCGCTCCCTTGCAGATGATGCTCCTCTCTACGATCGACCCATCGCCCCTCCTGCTGACCTTGGGGAGATGCGGAGTCGCGAGCCTCGTCTCGGAGGAGACTGGTCGACGATTCAGGCCTTTCTCACTGAGACATATTTTGATCCGGAGTGGATCTATCGCCAGTACGATCACCAACTCTTCCTCAACACCCTCGTCGGCCCTGGAGCCGATGCGGCGCTCTTGCGAGTAGCAGCACCCGGTGTGGGTAGCTCATCGTCGGCACTTGGGGTGTCTGTCGATGGAAATCCGCGATGGTGTACGGTCGATCCGTACCTGGGTGCGATAGCGACCGTTGCGGAGTCGGCACTCAATGTTGCTTCAGTTGGAGCTGATCCCGTCTGTATTGTCGACTGCCTCAACTACGGTAATCCAACGCACCCGGAGGTAATGTGGCAGCTCTCGCAGGGAATCGACGGTCTGGCCCACGCCTGTGACGTGCTCGGTCTGGCAGTGGTTGGGGGTAACGTCTCGCTCTACAACGAAGAGAATGGAATCGACATTGAGCCAACTCCGACCGTGACGACGTTGGGCTTCCGAAAGCTTCCAACGATGCTTCGACCATATCTTGCACAAGCTCACGACCCCATCTTCTATCTTGGCACGGTACCGAGTTCACTCTCCGGTTCTGCTCTCGCTCGTTTCGCCGATCCGAAGGCGAAGGGTAGCTTGTTCGAGATCGACCTTGATCATCAGAAGCGATTGATAGCCGCTACTGCACGCTACGTACGCTCCAATGAGGATGGAGAGATCGGCTTGGTGCGCACAATCGGAAGAGGTGGAGTAGCGGCCCTAGCCGCTTCGGTCGTTCGACGCTATGGCGTGGGAGTCGAGATCTTCTCTGAGTTTTCAACTCTCGAGAAACTCTTTGGTGAGGCGCCGACCGGTGTGGTGGTCATAGGTGGGAACGGCCCAATGCTGAGGTCGATTGCTCAGTCCTTCGATCTGACGTTGATGGAGATCGGCCGATGCGTCGATCAGTCGTTGGTCGTCTTCGATGGACTCGGAAGCCTCTCCGTAGCCGGTGAACCGGTGACTCCGAGGTAGCTGGGGTCGGGAAACGAGGGTCGTGGACGGGGGCTGTGCGGCTAGCGACGACTGAGTTCGTCGCTGAGATCGGTGAAACACCGTAGCGGTACGCGTAGATCGCCCTCTCCCACTCCGGGTTTGAGGCCGATCTTGTACGTGCCGTGGTAGTCAGATCCTCCGGTTGCAAGGAGTCCCGCTGCATGTGCGATCGCTTCTAACTCAAGACGAATCTCGGGACGATATCGACTGTAGTAGACCTCAAGACCGTCTACCCCTCGCTCGCGCAGCTCGGTGGCGATCGACCCCAAGGTGGTTGTCGTATACCCAAGCGTCATTGGATGAGCAACCACTGAGATGGCGTGAGAGGCGCGTACAAGCTCGAGAGCCTCATCGAGAGTCAGACTCTTTCGCGCAAGATCGTACGGTCTACCGGTTGCGAGAAAGCGGTCGAATGCGTCATCGATCGTATCCGCTACGCCCAAGTTGACGAGGGTCGCTGCAAAGTGTGGCCGACCGAGACCTTCCTCTGATCCTGCTTGTACAACGACCTGTTCGTAGGTGATTGGAATGCCGTCGTCAGCCATAGCTTTGGCGATTGCTCTATTGCGTTCTCGACGACCGGTTTGAAGGACCCTGAGGTGCTCTTCAAGGGCCTCATGTGCGCCGTCGTTGAGGTAGACCAAAAGGTGCATGGTCCGCTGTTGGAATGGAATAGAGATCTCCACACCGCTAATCAGTTGCATGTTGAGCGCTCGAGCTTGCTCGCTGGCCTGTCCGAGACCACTCAGTGTGTCGTGGTCGGTCAGGGCAATAGAGCGACATCCGTGGTCGAAGGCAGTGCGGACCAGCTCTGCAGGGGTATCGGAGCCATCTGAGCAGCTCGAATGAAGATGGAGATCGACGAGGTCGGTGGGTGTCACGAGTGATCCTTCAGAGAGAGCTTGGAGGGTGGCTTGAGGCGGCAACAACGAGCTAGTCGGACGAGATGGAGAGAGACCATGAGTTCACGACTCTTGCGCCGTGTCTTGCTCCTTCGCAAGGTAGTGATGGGCGTAGATGGTAGCGTTAACGTTACTGACGTTTGGAGCTCTCGCAGTATCTGAACGTGAGATAGCACTGTGCACAAGGAGCCTAATTGAGCGAGCAAGTACTCGATGATCGGGCCGACCACCCAGAAGAAGCCTGCGGCGTTTTTGCGGTCTACGCTCCTGGTCGAAGAGTGGCGAACCTAACCTTTGACGGGTTATATGCCCTACAACATCGTGGTCAAGAGTCGGCCGGGATGGCCGTGTCCGATCGGAGTTCGATAACGGTCGTGAAGAATATGGGACTCGTGAGCCACGTCTTTGATGATCGTACACTTGCATCCCTCCCTGGTGATCTTGCGATCGGCCATACTCGCTACTCAACCACGGGAGCGTCGAACTGGCGTAATGCTCAGCCGAGCTATCGGTCGATCGGTGAGTATGGCTTTGCCTTAGGACACAACGGTAACCTCACGAATACTGCTGCTCTCGCTCAGGAGATCGGGATGCTTCCCGGTATGGTCTCTTCGGATACCGACGTTATGGCAGAGCTGCTCTCACTACATTTTCCGCCACAGAAGCTGGACTCTAGCGGAGGAGTTGACTCGTCGGCCACCGATGACGAGCTTGGACCACTCGTCGGAGCGCTGAAGCTCGTTCTGCCCCGCCTCGAAGGAGCGTTTTCGCTCGTCATCATGGACGCTGAGCGAATTATTGGAGTTCGAGATCCACATGGTTTTCGGCCACTGTGTCTTGGCTCTCTCGAAGAGGGTTGGGTCATTGCATCGGAGTCGCCTGCTCTCGATGTGATTGGGGCGGACTTTATCAGAGAGGTAGAACCAGGTGAGATGGTCGTCATCGATCGGTCCGGTGTTCGGAGCCTGCATCCCTTCGGTTCAGATCTTCCAGACCCCAAGCTCTGCATCTTTGAGTTCGTGTACTTTGCTCGGCCGGACTCCAAACTCTTGGGTAGAGAGGTCCATGGAGCACGCCGTGCAATGGGTGAGAGATTGGCCCATACCCGCCTAGTTGCCGCCGATCTTGTCATGGGAGTTCCAGACTCTGGCATACCTGCGGCCGAGGGATATGCGCTTGCCTCTGGAATACCGTATGGCCAAGGGCTCGTGAAAAATCGTTACATCGGTCGAACCTTCATCGCACCCGATCCATCCTCGCGAGTCTCGGCCGTACGGCGGAAGCTGAATGCGCTCTCTGAGAACATTGCAGGCAAGCGCCTCGTAGTGGTCGATGATTCCATTGTTCGGGGCACGACGACTCGAGCAATGGTGAAGCTCTTGCGCGAAGCGGGAGCAAAAGAGGTGCATATTCGGATCTCTTCCCCACCCTATCGATGGCCCTGCTTCTATGGGATCGATACACCTCTGCGAGATGGCCTCCTCGCAGCGACAGCGAGCCTCGAAGAGATCGAGACCTTTCTCGGGGCCGATTCACTGGCATACCTTCCACTCGAGGACTTGCGGCTTGCAATAGGCCGAGACCATGGGTTCTGTGACGCTTGTTTGACGGGTAGCTACCCTACGGTGATCGAGGGCTCCCTCTCGTGACGACCTATCGTGAAGCTGGTGTCGATGTCGCTGCCGGTGATGAGTCGGTGCGTCGGATTAGTTCCCTGGTCTCCAGGACCTTCACGGATGAGGTGATGGAGGGCCTTGGAGGGTTTGGCTCACTCTTTCGGCTTGACACGACTAGTCTTTCCGACCCGGTTCTCGTCTCAACGACCGACGGTGTTGGAACCAAAACACAGCTAGCGAGAAGACTCGGCGATCTCTCGACGCTTGGATGGGATCTGGTGGCGATGTGTGTTGACGATCTCGCTTGTGTCGGAGCGAAGCCCCTGTTTTTCTTAGACTATCTTGCGATCGGGCGACAGTACCCTCCCCGAGTCGAGGAGTTGGTAGGTGGGATCGCAGACGCATGCCTAGAGGCAAAGGTCGCCCTTATTGGAGGTGAGACGGCGGAGCATCCTGGGGTCATGGAGGAAGACGATCTCGATATTGCCGGGTTCGTTGTTGGGGTGGTCGAGCGAGAGCTGATGTGGGGATCAGAGCGAGTTGAGGCCGGAGATGTGCTCATCGGCCTACCATCGCCGAATCTTCGTTCCAACGGCTTCTCACTCGTTCGGGCCGTTTTCCACAACATTATTCATGGAGCTGAACCGCTCTCTCATGACGAGCGTTCTCTGTTGCAACGGCTCTGTGCTCCCTCGGTACTGTACTCCCCAAAGTTGCAGCTCCTCAGCGGCGAGGTGAGGCGGACGATCCATGCGGCGGCACACATCACGGGCGGGGGGCTCTTGGCCAATCTCCAACGAGTTATTCCTTCTGGGCTCTGCGCAACGGTCGATCGCGAGAGCTGGGAGGTGCCAAGCGTGTTTGGCCTCGTCGAAGATGGTGGCGCGATCTCGTCGTCAGAGATGTTCAAGACGTTCAATATGGGTATCGGTATGGTGCTGGTCGTCGACCAGAGTGCAGATCGAGAGGTCCTTGACGCTCTGAGCAGTGTTGGGCTCGAGGCGGTGTCGATCGGAAGGGTTGATGCAGCAGCTCGGGGCGACCTGAGGGCCAGATTCTTGAACGGTGATAGTGAATGATTGACAATATCTCAGCGTGCAGTGACGATGAGCTCCAAGCACTCCTGCGCCAACAGCTGCTCGACCATGCGATCTTGCGCGGTGACTTCGTTTTGAAATCAGGTAAGCGCTCGACGTGGTTCATCGATGTCAAGGCGAGCGTGTGTCGACCAGAGGGTATCGTTCTCGTCGCTGAACTCATGCTTCGCTCTCTTGGTCACGAGGTAACGGCGCTCGGCGGTCAGACCATGGGTGCTGATCCGATCGCCTTCGGTGTAGCTGCGATAGCGGCCTCAAGGGGTCGGGCGCTGCGGTCGTTCGCCATTCGAAAAGAGCCGAAGGACCATGGGCCAGGGGGCTGGGTGGCCGGAGTGCTTGACTCGTCCGATCGGGTCGTCGTGGTCGAGGACGCATCGACTCGAGGTACTTCAATGCTTGCCGCCGTGGAGGCCGTGCGGGCTGTAGGAGCAGAGGTCGTCGGCGCCTTGAGCGTGGTTGATCGTGGGGGTAGTGCCGGACGCCTACTTGGTGACCTTGGCATTCCCTATCATGCGCTTCTCAGCGCGCCAGAGCTTGGTCTCAGTTACGAAGGAGGACTTGAGCCCTAGTACCGTGGCACTAAGACTCAAGTAGGTCGTTGGGCTCTAGGAGGAGCCGATTCTTACAGCGTCGAAACCTCGTGGTCAGGCTCAGATGGCAAGAAGCCGCTGGCACGCGGCCACGATATCCGGCGTTGAGATGGTGAGCGCTTCCTCGAGGGTCTTTGCGAAGCCCATTGCGGGGATATCGGGCATGGCGAGCCTCATGACCGGAGCATCGAGCGCCCAGAACGCGTGTTGAGCGATAAGGGCAGAGACTTCCGCCCCAACGCCGAAGGAGATATTGTCCTCATGCAACACCAGCACTTTTGAACAGCGGACAGCTGAATCGACGATTAGCTCCTTGTCGAGTGGCGATATCGTCCGGAGATCAATGACCTCGATATCGGCGACGGAGGCCAACTCCTCAGCGGCTCGCTGCGCTAGGTGTCGTTGGAAACCGTAGGTAATGATCGAGAGATCTTTACCGGGTCGAACGATGGCGCCTTTACCGATCGGGACTCGGTGGTCTTGGTCCGGAATGATACCCTTGACGGCCCGATAAGCCTTCTTGTGTTCGAGGTAGAGGACCGGATTTGGGTCCTCCATTGCAGTATTGAGAAGTCCAACGGCGTCGGCAGGAGTGGAAGGTGCCACGACCTTGAGTCCTGGGATATGGGCGTAGAACGCTTCAATACTCTGGGAGTGATAGAGAGCACCGTGGACGCCACCTCCGTAAGGGGTCCGGATGACCATGGGAACCTCGAACGTACCGTTCGATCGATAGTGAATGCGTGCCGCCTCGCTCAGGATCTGGTCGAACCCTGAATGGATAAAGTCTGCAAATTGGATCTCGACGATCGGTCGAGCATCAGCGAGGGCGAGACCGATTCCGATACCGATGAGGGAAGACTCTGCGAGTGGGGTATCGATGACACGGTCCTCGCCATACTTTTGGGCAAGGTCTGCGGTTACTCGGAAGACTCCACCGCGCTGACCCACGTCTTCACCCAAAATCACCACGCGCTTGTCGCTCTCGAGCTGATGGGCCAACGTGGTGCGAATGGCCTCTACGTAGTTTCCGATTCTGAGCTCTTGACCGTCGGGTCGGGTTCGTCCGATCACGCCCTCCTTCGGCTGGGTGAAGGATTTGAAGACGTGGAGACCCACAGTCGATGGGTCGGGCTCGGGCGAGGCCTCGGCTCTGGCTGCCTCAGCATCGACGAGCTCTTTGTACTCTTTGGACCAGAGTTCGATGTTCTCGTCGGTGATGAGGGATCGTTCTTTGAGGTATGCCGCAAAGAGGTCGAGTGGATCGTGCTTGCGTGCCTCTTCGAGCTCGCTCGGGTCTCGGTAGGTCTTGTCGTCGTCGTCTGAGGTGTGTCCTAAGAAGCGATGGCAGTTAGCGACGAGTAACGTTGGCCCCTCCTTTGCCGATGCACGGGCCCAGGCTCGAGAGACTGCGTCGTGGACAGTGAGGACATCGGTGCCGTCAATATTCTCCGCCGGAATGTTATACGATGCCCCTCGTACCGAGAGATCTTGGACGGCCGATTCCTTCGACAGGGGTACGGAGATGGCGTAACCGTTGTTTTCGCAGTAGAAAATGATCGGCAGACCGTGAATACCTGCAAAGTTCATGGCTTCGTGGAAGTCACCCTTTGAGGTAGCTCCGTCGCCGAAACTACAGAAGACCACGCCATCCTTGCCTTGATTTTTAAGTTCAAGAGCGATGCCGACCGCGTGTGGTAAGTGGGTCGCGATGGGAGAAGACCCGGTGATGATGTTGTGAGCTTTGTAACCCCAGTGGCTCGGCATTTGACGTCCACCTGAGGATGGATCTTCAGCTCGTGCAAAGATCCCAAGGAGGACCTCGTAGGGTGTCATACCGAGCGCTACCATCAAAGCGAGATCTCGATAGTAGGGAAGTATGAAGTCGGTCTCTTTCGACAGGGCGTGGGCAGCACCCACCTGTGCAGCCTCATGGCCTTGGCAAGAGATCATGAAGGGAGCTCGGCCTGAGCGGTTGAGCTGGTAGGTCTTCTGGTCTAAGATGCGCGACAGGAGCATCTCACGGTAGATGGTCACGGCCATTTCGTCCGTCAAACCACTAGACGAGTGGACGAGATCTGGCGTCACCGAGGGCTCAACTACTTCCTTAACCTGTCCTGTGGTAGATGTGGACTGAGCGGAACTGCTCGTGTCAGTATCTTGTTTTTTGAATAGCCCCATCATGCTCCTTTAGCTCACACCTCGTCACTGGAGGCAGACTCTTGTTACTACGGTAGCGGAGTCACAGTAGCGATATCTCGCGTCGTTCGTACAGCAGACCATCCCCAACACATCAAACTGTGGGCTGAGGCGCTCTGCGATACCTGGTACACATTCCCTACGTTACCCCTGTTGGGGTGTACAAAGCAACTGATAACGGCTATCCTTGGGCGTCATGGCCACACCTACTGTTTCGTACTCCGTAGTGGTACGAGTTGAACTTAGTCATCGACCTGGAACACTCGGGCGCTTGACCACTGCGATCGGTGAAATCGGTGGCAATATTCTGGGTCTCGATATCATTGAGGTCTCTGGAGACGTAATCGTGCGAGACGTCACGGTCTTAGCCGCGGACGCTGATCACGCAGCAGCTATTCGTAACGCCGCAGAGTCTGTCGACGGCGTTCACGTGCGATCGGTGATGGACCGAACTTTCCGGCTGCATCTGGGTGGAAAGATCGAGGTACGTGGACGGCACCCGATCCTCTCGCGAGATGATCTATCAATGGCTTATACCCCTGGGGTTGCGAGAGTTGCGACTGAGATCGCTGAACGACCGGTTCAGGCTCATCGATACTCGATCAAAGCGAATAGTGTTGCCGTAGTCTCCAACGGCTCGGCGGTCTTGGGGCTTGGCAACATAGGCCCGTACGGCGCGATCCCGGTCATGGAAGGTAAGGCGCAGCTCTTTAAGGAGTTCGCTGACATCGATGCCTTTCCAATCTGCCTACGAACGACTTCGGTTCAAGAGACGGTTGAGACCGTGGAGAGGCTCGAACCGGTTTTCGGCGGAATCAATCTTGAAGATTTCGCTGCACCAGAATGCTTCGAGATAGAAGATGCGCTCAAGGCCTCTCTCGACATTCCGGTTTTTCACGATGATCAACACGGTACGGCGGTTGTCGTATTAGCGGCTCTTGGCAACTCGCTTAAAGTGGTGGACAAGCGTATGAGCGATATCTCGGTGGTGATCGCTGGAGCCGGTGCTGCAGGTGTGGCGATCGCAAAGATCCTGGTCAATGCAGGTGTCACAAATATCATGGTGGCCGATCGTCGTGGGTTGATCTTCGACGGTCGAGAGGAGTTCTCTGGTGCTAAGGCGTGGCTAGCGGAATATACAAATCCAGAGAAGAGGATGGGGAGTGTTGGGGAGGCGCTCAGCGGCTCGGATGTCTTTGTCGGTGTCAGTGGTCCAGGATTGATAGGTCGGTCCGAGGTCGAGAGCATGGCGAAGAACCCAATCGTCTTTGGCCTAGCAAATCCGACGCCTGAGATCATGCCGGAGGAGATCGAAGGAATTGCGGCGGTCGTTGCAACTGGTCGTTCGGACTATCCGAATCAGATTAATAACGTCCTCTGTTTCCCAGGAATTTTTCGGGGTGCGCTCGATGTCGGTGCCATGTCGATCTCGGAGTCTATGAAGTTGGCTGCGGCTCACGCTATAGCGAATGCAGTCGCAGACGATGAGTTGTCTCCGAGCTACGTGGTACCTTCGGTCTTCAACCGATCGGTCGTGGCAGCGGTCGCGGCTGAGGTTGCAGAGGCTGCTCGGCGAGACGACCTATTACGCCACATTATTGAGCAGTGAGTAGGGCTGTCCTCTGAGTCTTGAGCAAGGGTACTGTGATCTGAGGATCCCGGCGGCCTGCGAGAGGTGTAGCTCGTGAAGCACTTTTTGCCCTTTGAGCTGTTTGTTGGCGTCTAATGCGGGAGTTTGAGACGTGTCTCGTTCTCGTACTCAGCGCCAGGGATAAGGCTAGCCAATGAAGGTCTGAGTCATGCTTTAATGAGCGTAGGCCTTTCCGGTGAGGACTAGAGGTGAGGACTAGATCAGTCTTGATATTCGGAGCTGCGACTACTGAGCTAATTCTGTTCGTCGGCCAAAGGAGGTCGTTCATGTTAGATAGGGATCGCTACCTGTTGCCGGAGGTGTAGGGCTTTTGATACGCAACCTTCCGTGTCACACCTGTAACGATGCGTTGTTTGGTGGTCGCTATAGGTCTCGTGCGTTAGTGTCGGTCGTTGGCAGTGCTATCGCCGGTAAGGTACTTGACTAGCTCTAACGCGAATTGTGGGAGATATCGGTGCCTCCAGTGGCGCTATCGGGATACGGAGGCCGTTGCAGCTGTCCCACGTTGCAGTTGGCCAGCTCTCGGGCATCAATCTCGATGGTTGGGTAAACGAAGTCTCGTCGAAGCGTGGTGTCGTACGAGGGAACTGTCCATTGAATACAGTATTCCGGCTGAGATCGTCGAAAAGGCTCTTGACTACATCGGTCTCGGTCTCTAGCCAACGCGTGAATTCGTTTAGCGATCATCGGGCGCAGGTAGGTGTTTCCGTGATCACTCTGCCCAAGAGAAGGCACACTACCCAGTTCCGTTATGAGTGACTATACAAAATAGGTGGTCTAGACCGGCGTCGATCCGGTGACCTCACGCTTTTCAGGCGTGCGCTCTACCAACTGAGCTACTAGACCATAGGGCATTTGACTTTGCGGACCTGACGGGATTTGAACCCGCGACCTCCGGCTTGACAGGCCGGCGTGCACTCCAAGCTGCACCACAGGTCCAACATTCCTGCTCTTTGGCTTCGCCATCTTAGTGGCTCCGCTTCAAGAGAGCGCCGGAAATCTTTAGCAGGATTTGCGGTGCTGCCGTGAACAGAGAGAGAAATTTCTTAGGCTCGAGGCCGATACGGACGATACCGACTGGGCAGAGTTGCCATCGGAGGGGGGCTGAGACCCCCCCTCCGATGGCTGTCTAAAGCCAGAGCAGTTGTGGGGAGATCGTTATGCGGATAGTCGTTGAGGGTAACTTTGCGCCGACAGGGAGCTATGGGATTGTGAATTGGAATCTCGCCCGTTCGCTCGCTAAAGTCGGTCACGAGGTTTCTGTGGTAGCACTTGACCTCAAAGCGATGGACATCGAGCGTGAGTTACACAGGTGTGGATCTGATGCTGGCCTTACGACGGGGGAACCGCAAGCCAATGTTGATGTCCGAATTCGACAGCTGTGGCCCCCTGTATGGTCCAAGAGGAACGCAAATGAGCTTCTGGTGGTCGTTCAGCCATGGGAGTTCGGGTCACTTCCTTTGGATTGGATCGACGACATTCGCAATGTAGACTGCATCTGGGTGCCGAGTGAGTTCGTCAAGAGGGGTTATCTGCAGTCAGGTATTCCCGAAGAGAAGGTCTGGGTCGTTCCGAATGGCGTTGAGGACCTAGTGGTCCAGGAGAAAACTGTGACCGGGAACGAGAAATTAAACCTCCTCTTCCTAGGCGGTTCTATTCATAGAAAGGGGATTGATTCCCTTATTCGGGGTTTGAATGGGCTCTCAGATTCCCAGCTAACCAACGTTTCTCTAGTGGTAAAAGAAGTTGGTGGAGATTCCTATTACAGAGGTCAGTCGATCCTCGAGAAGGAGTTGGAACTTAATCCTCGAGTTGCTGAAATAACGACCGTCAATCGCAAGTTCTTGACGAGGGAACAGCTCTTTACGCTGATGAGAGAGTCTGACCTCTTGGTACATCCATACCGAGCGGAAGGGTTCGGTCTTCCGGTTCTAGAAGCTATGACCATGGGACTCCCGGTCCTGCACACCGACGGAGGAGCGACGAACGAATTCTGCGGCCCTGAAGAGTCGATCCTGATTCCATCCTCGCTTGTCGTAAGTCAAGATCCCTATGTTGGCGATCAGCGCGTTGCAGACCAGGTGTACTGGTTGGAGCCAAAAGTTGAGGCTATCACGAACCTTCTAGAGCTGATCCTTGATGGTCGGGTCGATCTTAGGGCGCGTGCCAAGGCTGCAGCTGCGCGAGCAGAGAACTACCGATGGGATCGGATAGGCGAGCTTGCCAGTGTGAGCTTAGAGAGGCTCTGTATCGGAGGCCGACCAGATGATCGGTTCTCTCGGTTGATGAGAGACCTGTCGCTTTGGTCTAGAGGGAATGATGTAGATCTTGTCTCGCTCCTTTCAGGGCTTTCGGCGATTGGAGATATTGAGTCATCATTTCAGATCGTGGACTATACGGTTCGAATGAGCTCACAGCCTCCGAAGGACTCGCTCCTACAGATTCGTGATTCGTTGCGGATTATTCGAGATTCGAGACCGGATATTTGGTCTGGAGGTCCTTACCGATCGCTGGTCGGTAAACGGATATTTACCAAGGTCGGAGTCTCCGGTTATGAGCACTCGTTCGAGGGAAGTATCGATGATACGACGCGCATAGCACGGCAGCTATCAAAGTACTTTAGTGGCTGTGAATCGGTCTTAGATATTGGCTGTGGCCAAGGATCGATGCTTCGAGTTTTGCGAGCAAGCGGCCGAAAGGTTCAAGGTATTGAGTCAGACCCGGTGTTGGTGGATATTTTGATACATCAAGGATTTCGGGTGCATGTCGGTAGGGTACCCGATGGACTTCAAACATTAGAACCCGCTGAGTTCGATGGAGTCTTTCTGGGCCATATTGTTGAACACCTCACGCCAAGTGAATTTGAGACAGTACTGAGCTGGGTCTGGGAACGAATAGCCGATGGGGGAATCTTGGTGATCCAGACTCCTGATTTCACAAACCATGCCGTTGCATTTGAGAACTTCTGGCTTGATGGAACTCACATAAGGCCCTACCCGGTGCGCCTGCTCAAGGAGATGCTCGCGAAGGCAGGTTTCATACCGATAGAGGGGGCGTGTGGCAGAATCCCCCACATTGCCCCGCTCGATGCTTTAGTTGTGGGACGGCGTGTCCCAAGACCTTCTGAACACGAAAGCGATGATCACCTTCGAGTAGAGGTCTTGAGCCGCAAGCGAGCTGTACATTTTGGAATTTTTGAAGGTGAGTCGGGCTTCGCGGTTGCCACGAAGTCGCTGCTTGATGCTGAAGCACTCTCTAGATTTGGATGTGATCTCATTGAGGTATCGGTGACTGGACGCAATTCGGAGTCTACTCAGGACGTTCCCCGGATCTCTTTCGAGCGCGTATGCAACCTCTCGGTTGACTTGGCGATCGTTGACGTGCCACTCGGCTGGTTGGATCAGGTCATGAGTCGTGTACGCGCCGGGGTGACGGTGGTACGGAGCACGTATGAGGCATCGCCTATTCCAGGTGCTATCTCGAGGTTACTCCGAGGCGTCGACGAAGTTTGGTGCTTTTCGGAGTATGACCGAGATATCTTTGTCTCATCGCTCGGGTCGGCCGAAGGAGTGGAAGTCGTTGCACCGGGGATAAGGCGACAGAATCAAGCGGAGGTTGAACGGATTCGAGGAAGTTTGCCTCCGAGAAGGCCACGTCTGCTTTCAATCTTTGAATTCTCTGAGCGCAAGAATCCTTCTGCCTTATTCAAGGCGTTCTCTCGGATTCTGGGGGCGGGTTACGAAGCTGATCTCGTGGCGAAGGTCGGTGGTATCTCCTTGTCAGACTTTAGGTCATGGCTGCAGACCGTTTTGTCACCTCTAGAACTCGAGCGTGTAAGCCAGAGTCTGACCGTTGTGACCGAGCGATACGATCGTGCGGCCAT
>JAJYZP010000165.1 GCA_021799875.1 Actinomycetes bacterium
TATCCTTGCTACAGGTGCAGCGATCACCCGCTGGTACAGCACTCATAACCGCCTCTACGTGCTGACCACAGCCAGCCCAGGTGGTCTTTGAACAGGTTGAACACTTAACAGCTCTACACATACCCTACAGGGTATCATAGATGCGCCGCAGATCCGGCAATTTGACCGGCACAAGAGCTGTGGTTTTCCAGACAATGTCAGCTAGCAAGTTCTCATGGTTTCCGATCGGCCATTATCCATGGCCGAGGGGCGCCCAAGTTTTCGATGGCAGGGTCGCCTCGAACCCCTCAAGGAGTTTTGCGCCTTCGAGCCGAATTCGCCACGCCTGCCGAAAGCTCCGCTCCATATCGCAAGCAACCTCAGCTTCTTCGAAAAAGCCGCTTCAAGCCTCGGCCCTGTGGTGCTTCGAGGCCGAACTCTGCTCGCAGGATCTCATCGATCGACGATGATCGCAGCTTGTCGAGGAGCTTATCGAACTGCGCCCGATTCGGAGCACCCGGACGCTGGAAGACCATGAAACCGTCGCGATAACCAAGCAGGGTAGGGACGGAATCGATCCCGAAGCGCTCAGCAAGCTCCTGTTCCTGGCCGATCTCCGCTCGGACAAAGCGAATATCTGGATTCAAATCTGCAGCGTCCTCATACTGTGAGGCAAAGCTACGACAGGTATCGCACCACGTCGCCCAGAACTCAACGACCACCATGGGATAGGTCGATGTCAGAGCGTCGAGCGAGGTGTAGTCAATGTCAGCAATTCCCACGGCAGTCAACCTCTCATCGTGGCGATAGATCAACTCTACCCCAGCGATAGCTCCCAAACGACCCAACACCAGTACGCTCGCTACCTCTGCAAGACAACAATCCCTGAGACGTTCGTTGGCCTCGCCTACCCCGGGGCTACGCCCCGCCACCGCAACGCTGCACAGAGTACGACCGTCACGCACGAGTCACTCGATTTACTCGCACCTCCAGGCAGTAGAGCGAGACGGAGTCAGGGTCTAAGCGGCTGCACCAGCCACCGCCACGGCGCCACCTCAATCGAGGCTTCCTTCACTGCGTCAAGGTCTAGCCTCCAACCTCTCGCTGATCGAACCGGCACGTCGCAGGACGGCCTAGTTGCCTATCCCCTCTTCCATCACCACTTCTCGATAACGCTCCGTATAGGTGTAGAATACAAACACCAAAGACAGAGCGATATCACAAGTTGAAACGTTGTTGTAGTGGTCTGCCGCAAGGTACGAGATGGAGTGAAAGATGACAGACGTGAGCTCCCCAGCCGCCGTCACCGTACGCAAACTACGTAAAGAGTACGGTGCAAACGTTGCAGTTGCCGATATCGATCTCGACGTACGCCAAGGAGAGATCTTTGGCCTCCTGGGACCCAACGGTGCCGGCAAGACCACAACTGGAGGAATGATTACGACACGAGTCATTCCAACCTCTGGTCAGGCGCTCGTGGGCGGGGTCGATGTCGTGACCCATCCTGCAGAGGCGAAACTCCGCCTTGGCGTTGTACCGCAGTCCAACACGCTCGACCGTGCGCTCTCAGTAGAGCAGAATCTTTACTTCCACGGCCGCTACTTCGCGATGTCCAAAGCGGTAGCCAAAGCTCGCTCAGCGGAACTGCTCGAGCAGTTCAAGCTCGCAGAGCGCGCAAAGGCACCGGTCGCCGCACTCTCGGGCGGCATGGCTCAGAGGCTCATGGTCGCACGAGCAATCATGCACAACCCCACGGTCTTGGTCCTCGACGAGCCAACCTCCGGTCTCGACCCACAGAGCCGGCTCGCTCTCTGGGATATTCTGCGATCACTGAACGAGAGTGGCCAGTCGATTCTTCTCACCACGCACTACATGGAGGAGGCCGATCAGCTCTGCGACCGAATCGCAATTATGGATCATGGTCAGATCCTTGCGATCGGCACACCCGAGGAGCTCAAGGCCTCGGTTGGGGCGACGACGACCATGACCGTAGCTGTTACGGGGGATCCAAACCCTCTCTTTGAGAAGCTACAGACCGAGTTCTCTGGCGAGTCAGAGACCAAACTCTCCCTCACACACTCTGGTATTCGCCTCATTGGATCGCACGTTTCCGGTGCTGCAGCAAGAGTTTTCCTGGCCGCAGAGACGCTCGGTGTCGCAATCTCCGACATAGCGCTCGAAGAGCCCACGCTTGAGACCGTCTTTATCAACCTCACCGGAAGGGAGCTACGAGATTGATTCAGGAGATAGCCACCGAGGCGCAACCACTAAGTACAACTCGAGATATCGGCCGCTACGCACGAGTCATTCTGACGCTGCTGGGGCGCGATCTTGCGGTCCTTCGCAAGACGCTCTGGTTCTTCGTGATTCGAGTCATCATGCAGCCTCTCCTCTTCGTTTTCGTCTTCACCTACGTCTTCCCCAAGATCGGTCAAGGAGTCGGCGGTGGTGGCGCTAAGAGCGCAGAGTTTTCCACGCTTTTGGTTGCGGGGGTCGTCGGAATATCGATTATCTTTCAAGCAATTCAGGCGGTAGCGCTGCCGCTGGTCCAAGAGTTCGGTTACACCAAAGAGATCGAAGATAGAGCGCTCGCTCCAATGCCGATCTGGGGACTAGCGATCGAGAAGATTCTCTCCGGAGCTCTGCAAGCCATCTTTGCTGGTGCCGTGGTCTTCCCTATCGTCATGTTCGTACCGGCCACTCCGGTCCACCTCCACTTCAACTGGCTCATCGTGCTCACGCTCGTCCCTCTCGCCGCTATCGTCTCTGGGACTCTGGGCCTCATGATCGGGACGCTCATTCCACCGACTCAGGTTGCGCTGATCTTTGCCATCATCGTCCTACCGCTCACCTTCCTTGGAGCGGTGTACTACCCATGGGCATCACTGACACCGATCCTTTGGTTGAAAGACGTCGTGCTAATCAATCCGCTGGTCTACATCAACGAGGGTCTACGTGCCGGACTCACGACCGGAGTTCCCCATATGGGACTCCCCTACATCTATATCGCCCTCGTTGTGTTCGCGCTCGTCTTCGGAGCGATCTCCATCAGAGGACTCTACAAGCGAGTCGTCAGCTAGCTGGGTACGAAAACCGAAAGC
>JAJYZP010000166.1 GCA_021799875.1 Actinomycetes bacterium
GATGCTCTGCAATTCGATCTCTACTTCCAACCAGCGTCGGCTGGTAGTAGTTGATTCCCAAAAAGTCCAAGGTGCGGGAGATCTCCGTGAGGTCACCCTCTTCAATGGTCGGCATTTGACCTTCAAAGTGCTCCACCATATCTACTGGATACTGCGCTCGAAAGATCGGATCCAAGAAGAGCCGATTGGATACTCCGTCAACGAGCCGGGCCGCTCTGAGGTCGTCCTCGTGTTGACTTGCCGATCGTACGTTGGCAAGGTTCAAGGTGATGCCGACCGGAGCCGAGGTGGAAGCTCGTAGTGCCTCGACTGCGAGTCCATGACCAAGCAGCAGGTGGTGATTGGCCGCTAGAGCAGCACCCAGATCTCGATGCCCCGGAGCATGGTATCCATAGGCATGGCCGAGCCACGACGAACACCACGGTTCATTGAGAGTGATCCACATTCCCACTTGGTCGCCGAGACTCTCTACGCACAGCGCAGCGTACTCCGCGAAACGGTAAGAGGTATCTCTTACCCGCCAGCCCCCTGCGTCCTCGAGCGCCTGCGGGAGATCCCAGTGGTAGAGCGTCGCCGCGGGCTTGATACCGCGATCTCGCAACCCACCAACCAAACGCCGGTAGAAGTCGAGGCCAGCTGAGTTGGCCGGACCCTTCCCGTCGGGCTGTATCCGAGGCCAAGCTATCGAGAAGCGATAGGAGTCGATCCCGAGTTCGGCAATCAAATCGAGATCCTCATCGAGGCGGTGAAAGTGATCGCAAGCTACGTCGCCGGTGTCGCCGTGTCGCACCTTTCCGGGAGTGTGAGAGAAGGTGTCCCAGATCGACGGGCCTCGACCGTCTTCGGTCACAGCTCCTTCGATCTGATACGAAGCGGTTGCTGCGCCCCACACAAATCCTGGGGGGAACTCTCTCATGCCATTACCGGACATCGTTGTCCACCTTTCACACATCTCGACACTGCGTATACCTGATTCACTATGGCCCAGCGCAAGCACCGAGACCAATTCAGCCGCAGCGCAAGTCTCACTCTCCATCTGGATCACTCTTGAGAATTCACGCTAGCACAACCATACCTGGAAGCGCTTACAAGCTTTCCTGAGTATTTCCCCAGCATAGGTTGAACTAATTTTCAGCTACTGCTACAGTAACCGAAAGCGCTTACAGTTAACGCTGCATTACAGTACGGTCAATATTTGGTGTAGAGATACACCGTGCTCGACGCTCACGGGGGTGTGACATCGAGTAGTCCGAGTTAGGGGGAGGTGAGAGGCTATGGAGACTGATTCGTCGCCGTCGAACTCCACCATCTACGACGTTGCCAAGCTCGCCGGTGTCTCCATCGCTACCGTGTCACGAGTTCTCAACGGACACAGCCACCTCAAGGACTCCACAAGGGCGCTCGTACTGCAGAGCGTCAAAGAGCTCCAGTTCGTTCCTAACAACGCAGCCCGAGGTCTTTCGTCGGGCTCCAAGCGAGTGATCGGCCTACTCTTCGTCCGCACCCAGAGCGAGGACTTTCTCGAGATCGTCCAGGAGAGCCTCCTCTTCACCGACTCAGTCATACGAGGAGCAGAGCGAGCCGCCAGTGAACAGGGATACTCCTTGCTCCTCGGAGGCGTGGAGAGCGATCGGCAGGCCGAGACGGTCGATCGAATGATCTCGATGTGCGATGGTCTGGTTCTTCTCGACCGGACCCTATCCGACCGGGAGGTACCCGTCATCGCCCGCCGAGTGCCAACCGTGCTCCTCGCAGGTAACGGAAGAGCCCGAAGTGCCTTCACCGTACGCGTGGATAACGCCGAGGCAATGAGCCGGATAGCGCACCATCTCGTCCTCGAACACGCTCGCACCCGACTCGCCTTTCTCTCCGGTTTTGCAGCCTCCCCAGACTCCCAAGCACGTCGCGAGGGTTTCGTTCGTGGAGCACTCGAGTGCGGTGCGGTCGTTGAAGACGACCCTCTGTGGTTCTCGGACTACACCTCGTCGGGGGCAGTGCAGGTTATTGAGCGTCGCGTCGCAACGGGGGCCCCCTTGCCGCAGGCAATCGCTTGCGCCAACGACCAAGCTGCAATCGGGGCTATTCACGCTCTCAAGCGATCTGGGCTAAGAGTACCTCGTGACGTCGCTGTCACCGGTTTCGACGATATCTCAGTGGCCCGTCACGTATCACCAACGCTCACGACCGTGCATCAACCGGTACAGCAGCTCGGGACCACTGCAGTCCAAGTCTTGCTCCAAGCCCTCCAAAGCCCAAAGCGGACGATCCCACTGTCAACGGTCCTCCCAACCACCTTGATGCTACGACAGAGCTGCGGGTGCGACCAGTGAACTTGTGCTCGCAGGATGAATTGAACCTGGACACTTCGGAGGTGATCTCACTATGCGTTTCCTAGCCAGGCGTCTCGGTTTCTACGTCATCGCTCTCTTCGCTGCGGTTACGGTCAACTTCTTTATTCCGAGGCTCATGCCCGGCAACGTCGTAGAGACCATGATGTCGAAGTACCCTTCGCTCAAGCCTCAGGCACAGCACGCCCTCGACGTGCTCTTCGGCATTGGTCACACTGGCTCACTACTGCACCAGTACATCGCTTACCTCGGACAGATTGTGCACGGTAACTTTGGAATCGATCCTCTCCAGTACCCGGTTCCCGTAATCGATATCATCAAGAACGCGCTTCCTTGGACGATTATTCTGGTTGGATCTGCCACCATCATTAGTTGGGTTCTCGGAACGGGACTCGGCATCCTCGCAGCCTGGAGGCGAGGCGGCAAGTTCGACCAGATTCTTCCGGCACTGAGCTTTCTCCAGGCAACACCGTACTTCTTCCTCGCACTGGTCTTGGTCTGGCTTTTTGCGCTGAAGATTCACCTCTTCCCCGCCCAGCAAGGATTCAGCAACGGCCTTCAGATCGGATTCAACTGGGCCTTCCTCTCCAGCGCCTTTGGGCACTCAATCCTTCCCGCTCTCACTATCGTGCTCACCTCCATGGCCGGATGGATGCTCCAGATGCGCAACGTCATGATCACCACGATCGGAGAAGACTACGTACTTGCAGCGCAAGCAAGGGGCCTTGC
>JAJYZP010000167.1 GCA_021799875.1 Actinomycetes bacterium
CACAGAAGCCCAGGTGATCCTTGATCACGCCCGGGAACAATACCACGCCAATCGCCGCCACAGTTCCCTTGGCTATCTGACTCCCGCCGAGTTTGGGGCTCTATTGGTTATCGAGCAGCGCCAGCCGATCAGCTACTACCGGAACAACCACGACGAGATCCGCAATAACGCAGACGCAGGAACCGCTGCTGTCGGCGCCTGAGGGTAATCTTGCCAAAGAACCCGAGGCTCCGGCTCGCATTAGGACTGGACCAAAAACTGTGGGCCCCTCAGGAGGAGTAATCTCAACAACTGAAACCAAGGGCAGAACTCACAGAGACAGTGGATCAGCTATTGGGGACCCCTCAGTGTGTCAACGGACATGCAATACTGCATAGATGCGGACAAATAATTGCACGGAGGCGGACACCATTTCTGCACGGCAGTTGCGGTGCTTGGGAGCTTGGGGTGAGGCGTTGTCATGAGGCTTTGCTGTGATCGCTGTATAGAACAAGAGACAGCGAAGTCCCTTTCTTGTCAGACTGGAGGTATTCACCTACACCCAGTGACAGAAAGGGACTCCAAAATGAAGGATAGCAACCAAGCAATGGAGATACTCGAAGCATACGACCTTTATCGGTCATACAACCAAGCAGCCCGAGCAGTTGGGTGTGCACCGAATACCGTGAAATCACTCGTGGCGAAACGGACTACGGGTGTTCTTGGCACAAGAGGCCAACGACGTGGGGTACCACGACAGCTCGATGATGACTGCATTGGCATTATTGGAGAACTCATCGAGGCGTCCGATGCCCAGATACGAGCAAACGTCGTCCACGGTCGGCTTGTCGCACACGGCTACAGAGGCACCGAGCGCAGCACCCGAAGATAGGTTGCACATGCAAAAGAGGTATGGACGAGGGCTCATGCTCGTACCTTTTGGCCATGGATACCTGAGCCCTCCAAGTGGGCGCAGTACGACTTCTCAGACGGTCCGGTCATTTCGGGGCGAAAGACCACACTCTTTCACTACTACCTCCCCTATTCGAAGTTCAAAGTTACACTGGCAATCCCAGACCAGACTCTCCCGAACGTCATGGGAGCACTCGACACCTGCTTTAGGGCAACTGGAGGGGTTCCAACGTATGTGTTGACCGATAACGCCAAGACTGCAACGCAGCGACATATTGCTAAGGTGGCGGTCATCAATGCACAGATGGCACGTTTTGCATCCCACTACGGCTTTACGCTTCGGACGTGTGTTCCCTATGATCCAGCGTCAAAGGGAGGAGTTGAGGCATCGGTCCGCATTGCCAAAGAGCACCTTTGTCCAAAGACGACCAATCTTGTCGAAGGGTACAAGACCCATGGTGACCTCGATGTCGCCATTACAGGTTTTGATGCACTGATCAACCAGCGAGTCCATTCCACGAGTGGGAAGATACCCGCACTTGAGCTCGCTGTAGAACGAAGTGGGTTCCATCCACTCCCTAAGACACCTTTCACCCAAGCGTTTGGGGTCATGCGCAAGGTAGAGCCCAAGACGCCCATCGTGCGATTCATGAACGTTGGCTACTCCGTGGCTGCGGAGTTTCGTGGACAGGTCGTCTACGTCCGACGAGCACAAGATGAGATCATCATTGTGGGCAAGAAAGATCATCGACTCACCGAGATCGCTCGCCATAAGGTGGGTGTTGCGCACTCCTTTGTGATCTCTCCAGAGCACAAAGCTCACAATCACCCAAGTGGACCACTTCTTCGCCATCCCATTCCAACGAATGCAACCCAAGCACGATTCCTTGGACTCTGTGACAAGGCATCTCTCTGGCTTGAGCGAGCGTGTGGGGCTGGGGCATCGGGCATCGAGGCATCAATGGCAATCCTGGTCGACAAGACAGAGAGATCAATTGCTGTCAGTGTTCTTACTGAGTCCCTCGCCCGAAGTAGCTTCTCTGAGAGCACCATTGCGACACTGCGTCGCTCCATGACAAAGCGAGCAGCTGCTACTAGCACTCAGGCAACGCCGGCTGACGTAGAGAGCTATGGTTCCTCAACGAAGCAATGGTCTGCGCTCAAGGCGGTCTCATGACCGCCACTGAGATGCTTGGACCCGAGATAGAAGAGATGGCAAAGCGTCTTCGCCTTCCACATATTCGACGTGGCTTTGGTGAGCTTGCACTCACCGCAAAGGCACAGCGCTGGGATCCTCTTGAACTCATTCGAGTGCTCTTGGAACTTGAGATCCAAGGCCGCAGCGCCTCAACGCTCCAGGTCCGACGTGCAACAGCAAACCTGCCGGGGAACAGAAGCCTTGCTGGCTTTGATCATGCACTCTCTTCTGTTGCAACCCACACCATCAATGGACTTGCCACGCTGTCTTGGGTCAAGAACAAAGAGAACGTCGTTATTGTAGGACCACCAGGAACCGGCAAGAGCTACTTGGCGGAGGTGCTGGCATCTGAGGCGATTGAAGCGGGGATGCGTGTTGCATGGTTTGAGCCCGAGGTGCTCTTTGACGCAGTCGCCCTTGGGAGAGAGACCGATACACTCAAATCGTTCCTTCTGCGCTTGCAACGACTTGACCTCGTGATTTTGGATGACCTCGGGATCCTTCCACTCACCCCAAGGGACTCCGAAGCAATGTATCGGGTCGTGAACGCTTGTTATGAGGTGACGTCGCTGATTGTGACCTCTAACTTTGCACTGGGCTCATTTGATCAGGTCATTGAGCCAAAGTCCCTTGCAGCTGCCCTGGTTGATCGACTAGCACACCATGCACATCTTCTCGAAACCAAAGGTGAGTCGATACGCCTCACCCAGGCACTAGCAGGAACGGGGGTGAAGCCACTGTAACGAACCTCTCAAGCATCATCAGGTACTGAAGAACTACGAGCGAAACCCGCTCCCTTACGCCCACTGCCGTGCAAAACTTCTGTCCGCTGCCGTGCAATTAACGTGTCCGCCAGTGTGCAGGTTTAAATGTCCCTTGACAGAGAGCAAGCGCCACGGCGCCCTATGCAGTCGCACCCGCCGAGACGCGAAACCGCAGCGTTCCGGCACCCTTATGCCCTGGCGCCCTCGCCACGCTGCGT
>JAJYZP010000052.1 GCA_021799875.1 Actinomycetes bacterium
GGACTGGGGAACCTCGTTACTGCAGTGCCTAGCGCTTGGTGAGCGTGCAAAGGTCCTCGTGGACACTGGACACCATGCACTTGCAACGAATATCGAGTTTTTGGTGGCGGGACTGTTGCGTGCTGGTCGCCTCGGCGGGTTTCACTTCAACTCGCGCTTCTATGGCGATGACGATCTGATGGTGGGAGCGGCCGACCCGTATCAGCTCTTCCGCATCATGTTCGAGCTCGTCGACGCAGGGGTCGTCACCTCTGATGGCGGTGTTGCATTTATGTTAGACCAGTGCCACAACATCGAGCCGAAGGTGCAGGCCGAGATTCGCTCT
Source organism: Actinomycetes bacterium (assembly GCA_021799875.1). Taxonomy (GTDB): domain Bacteria; phylum Actinomycetota; class Acidimicrobiia; order Acidimicrobiales; family Acidimicrobiaceae; genus JAJYZP01. Next base: position 326 of record JAJYZP010000052.1, read on the forward strand.
GTGCTCAACGTTCAAGAGGCGACGGCGAAGGCACTCCTCGTCGACCGGGAGGAGCTCGCTACAAGACAGCTCGAAGGAGATGTGCTCGGAGCGAACGAGATCTTCATCGATGCTTTCAGCACCGATGTCCGACCCCTCCTTGCAGAGCTCCGAGTCGAAATGGGGTTGGACCCTGACCCTATCGGAGCCTATCAACGCTCAGGTTATCAAAAAAAGATCGAAGCGGAACGGATTGGCGGCACACAAGCGGGATGGGGAGCGTAGCGGTGGCGAGTCTGTACGAGAGTCCTGTTGAAGTTGCTGAGCTCCTTGCTCGGGCGCACGTCCTTGGGAGTGATCCTACAACGACGAACTATGCAGGCGGAAATGCGTCAGTGAAGGCCAACGTCGTTGATCCCTCGACGGGAAGCTTGACCGAGGTTATGTGGGTCAAAGGATCCGGTGGGGATCTCGGTACTCTCACCGAAGCCGGGCTGGCGGTGCTTCGGGTCGATGCGCTTCGGGGGTTGCGTCAGACCTATCGAGGCGAGGATTTTGAAGATGAGATGGTGGCGGCGTTTGATTTCTGTCTCTTTGGGAAAGGTGGTGCTGCGCCATCAATCGATACTGCCATGCACGGCCTCCTGCCCTGCCGTCACGTGGATCACCTTCACCCCGACTCTGGCATTGCGATAGCAACGGCAGTTGACGGCGAGGAACTAACTGAGACGATCTTTGGCGAGAGGGTAAAGTGGGTTCCATGGCGACGGCCAGGATTTCAACTTGGCCTAGAGATCAGCGCAGTACGGGAGCGGTTTCCCAATGCAATCGGGGTCATTCTCGGAGGACATGGAATCACTGCGTGGGGAGAGACGAGTGAGGAGTGTCAGAACAACTCACTGGAGATCATTCGCACCGCCGAGCGCTACATTGCAACCCATGGTCGATCCGATCCCTTTGGTGCAGTCGTTGAGAACCTTCGACCTCTCGATCTGTTGCGACGGCGCGAGCGCGCCGCTGCGCTCTTTCCGCTCCTCCGATCGCTCGCTTCGACCGATCGTCGCCAAGTGGGACACTTTAGCGACGCTCCTGTTGTGCTCGATTTCCTCTCGCGTGAGCGTCACAGCGAGCTGAGTGCGCGTGGAAGCTCGTGCCCGGACCACTTTCTCAGAACGAAGGTTCGCCCACTTGTCTTAGACCTAGGTCCAGACGCCCCACTGCACCAGGTTGAGGAGCGTCTGCGGGAGCTTCATGAGCAGTATCGCTCGGCATATCGCTCATACTACGAGACTCACGCGAGCCCGGACTCGCCCGCGATGCGAGGGGCTGATCCTGCGGTCATCTTGATCCCTGGAGTCGGCATGTTTACCTTCGGTAAAGATGCCCAGACCGCACGGGTTGCCGGTGAGTTCTTCATCAACGCCATCAACGTGATGGCTGGAGCCGAGGCTATCTCTACCTATGCACCGATTGCGGAGTCGGAGAAGTTTCGAATCGAGTACTGGCAGTTAGAAGAGGACAAGTTGCGCCGGTTGCCACCACCGAAGGCCTTGGAGTCGAAGATCGCTCTCGTCACGGGGGCGGGATCTGGCATTGGTGCTGCCACTGCTGCTCGTTTGGCTCGCGAAGGCGCTCACGTAGTTCTCGCTGATCTCGATCTAGTCGCTGCCGAGAAGAGTGCAACGGAGATCGGCGGAGTGGATCGAGCGCGAGCGATTGCGATCGATGTCTCGGTCAAAGCCAGCGTGGAGACTGCCGTCAACGAGGCGGTCCTTGCGTTCGGCGGCATCGACATTTTGGTCAATAATGCGGGACTCTCGATCTCAAAACCACTCCTTGAGACCTCAGAAGATGACTGGGATCGCCAGCATGACGTGATGGCCAAGGGTTCGTTCCTCTGTGCTCAGGCCGCAGTGCGAGTGATGGCTACGCAGAAAATGGGTGGCGATCTTGTGTACGTTGTGTCGAAGAACTCTGTGGTGGCAGGGCCAAACAACGTTGCGTACGGTGCGACTAAGGCCAATCAGGCTCATCAGGTGCGTCTGCTCGCTGCCGAGCTCGGTGAGCTTGGAATCCGAGTCAACGGTGTCAATCCCGATGGCGTTGTGCGGGGATCAAAGATCTTCTCCAGCGGTTGGGGTGCTCAACGTGCTGCGGTCTATGGTGTTGCGGAAGAGGAGCTCGGGGCGTTCTACGCCGGACGAACGCTCCTCAAACACGAGGTACTTCCCGAGAGTATTGCAGATGCAATCTTTGCGCTGTTAGGCGGTGACCTGGCGCTTACGACGGGGGCACATATTCCGGTCGACTCCGGGGTAGCGACGGCATTTCTGCGCTGAGGACATGGGTGAGCGACTGCGTTATGGAACGAGGAGCTCGTGGACGGTGTCTGTGAGACGAACCGAGGTGAGAGTTGAGAACCTACCGTGGTCTCTGGCGAGAGTGGTGAGTGGGCTGGACAGGGAGCGCTGTGCTCGAAGGTGCTGTCTCGATGTTGGGAGAACTAAACGGTAGTGAGTGCAGGTAGGGAGCGATGCCGTGGAATCGGTGGTGATCAGCTGACGGTGCGGCGAGGGTCGTAGTGCGATACGTCGGACTCGTTGAAGTGCGTGCTTGAGAGAAAGGGATGGAGGCGTGACGAAGTCCGTCATCAGTGTTGACCTAGGAGCATCGAGCGGTCGTGTCTTTGTCGTTGCCGTTGAGGGTGAGCACCTTCGTCTAGAACCGGTCTCTCGTTTCGTCAATGGTGGTATCTGGCTCCAGGGTCATCTGCTTTGGAACGTACTCTCGCTCTATGGATCTGTGGTCGAAGGTCTGGCAGTTGCACAGCGGATCGAGTCAGAACGAGGTGTTCAATCGGTGTCGGTCGGTATCGACTCTTGGGCGGTGGACTATGGTCTAATCGATCGGGAGGGTCGTTTGAAGGGCTTCCCTTTCCACCACCGTGATCCACGTACGATAGACGTGGCTGCCGCAACGTTGCAGCGAGTAGGAGAGTGGGAGCTCTACTGTCGGAATGGGGTCACCGCCCACTCCTTCAACACGATCTTTCAGCTCCAAGAGGACCTAGCTCAGCACCGGATTGCTGACGGTGATCGTGCGCTGCTCGTCCCCGATCTCCTCGCATACTTTCTGACGAATGAGATGACGTGGGAGACAACGAACGCATCCACCACCCAACTGATGGGTCTGAGCGGCACGTGGGATGACGAGGTCTTCTCAGAGGCGATGCTTCCTCGCTCGTTGGTGGGGGATCCCTCTCTAGCTGGCGAGCGGATCGGAGAGGTCTGTGCTCCTGAAGCACTGAACCTCGGTGTTGCGGCATCGATGCTCGTGACCTCAGTTGCCTCGCACGATACCGCTTCGGCGGTTCTTGCGGTGCCGGCATCGACGGAGCGATTCGCGTATATCTCGTCGGGAACGTGGTCGCTGATCGGTCTGGAGCTTGCTGGCCCGGTGATCTCTCGAGAAGGTATGCGAGCTGGCTTTACCAACGAGCGTGGTATCGACGGTACGGTTCGCTATCTCCGCAATGTCATGGGATTCTGGCTGCTCCAGCAGGTCTTGGCGGAATCGGCCCTTGGCTCGACACCGCTCGAGGTATCGGAGCTCTCCCAAGCTTCAGAGTCCGTTCCGCAGTTCTCATATGTTGTCGATGCCGAGGATCCGCTCCTGCTTGGCCAAGGAGATATGCGAGGTCGCTTGGCTCGCCTCTCCCGCGAGACCTGCGGGAGGACACCGGAGCGTCTTGAGGAGTTTGCTCGTTGCATTTTTGATAGTCTTGCGCTCGCGTACCGACGCAATCTTCATCTACTTCGGACACTAACCGATCGTGGCATTGACGTGGTGCACATCGTAGGTGGTGGTGCCAACAACGATCTCCTCTGTCAACTGACCGCTGATGCCTGTGAGCTCCCGGTTCTTGCCGGACCAGTGGAGGCCGCCGCGTTAGGGAACGGACTTGTGCAGCTTCGGTCTCTCGGTCTTGGACCACAGGATCGGTGGGAGATGCGCAACCTTGTACGACACTCCATGTCGTTGCGTGAGTACCTTCCAACTCCAGGCTGTGAAGCTGCATGGCAGGAGGCCGAGGTGCTGATCGAAGCCAGACGCCGTCTCGAGAGGTAGGTGTGTAGTGGGGATAGTGGCTCGGACGGCTTGGTCTCTAGCGGTCGTTCGGAGCGTTCACTGCGTTGGAGGAACGATGATGACATCGAGGCGTCTTGGACCGTGTACGCCTTCGACCCTGATGAGTTCAATGTCGGAGGTGGCCGACGGTCCAGAGATCCAGGTCTGTGGTCGTGTCGGTGTCAGAAGTGAAACCGCTTCAGGAACGACCTCGCAGATCTGGTCTCCATGCACCACGACGATGAGATGGTCTGGTAGGAGTGAAAGAATCCTCCGACCTTGACCGATACCACCATCGAGGACGATCGTCCCGGTCTCGGAGATAGCGAGGGCACACGCGCTTAGCGTTGCCGAGGCGCTCTCGAGCCGATCTCTCGGGATCTCTTCGAGATCGGAGAGGATCTCGGAGTTTACAGCTGCGATCCACGTTCGATCGAGATCACCAGGTATCACCAGCGTTGCAACGTTGAGTGTCTCGACGATCTCTCGAACGATCTGAGGAAGCGGCGCATCGTCAGTCACGGTCCAGACCGTTGCCTTGTAGTCTTCTAGTCGGTCGATGAGTTGATCCATACGAGCTTGAGTTGAGAGCGTTCCTGATCGTCGGATCGGAGGAAGCGACGATGACGAGAGATCTGGGAGCGTGTCGTACGTGGTCTGGTTGTCGTTGACCGACAGTGCCGAGAGGCTCTGCTGGATGCTCGCAAGGATCGCAGTTCTCCCCTGAGAAGCTTTCGGTGAAGATGCCGTGGAGGCCGATGGCGCCGAAGCGATCGTGACAGTGGGGGAGGTCACGTTTGCGGTATCTGTGTGGGCACCCCGGAGATCTCGTATCCGTGCGGCGAGGAAGGAACGTGACGCTCTACGAGCTATGCGGAAGAACCCACCGCTGTCGGTTGGAGAAGTGGTACCGCTCCTTGGCAGTGGAGAGGTCTGATCAACGCTCTCGGGGTGCGTACTACGAAACCACTCACGAAAGGACGTTTCGGTCGAAATGGGCAGGTCTCGGCTATCGGTCCAGGCATTGAGCGGAGGTGGGAGGCGACGGAGCGAGAAGCGCCGTGCGAACTGAGATCCGCTGGCAGCGATTCGACGTGCACTATGGAAGCGCGCTGGAGACGCCATGACGGAGCGAACCGCGGACATTGCTAGGAGTTCTGGGTTGAGTGGATGCACGTTCCGAGTGTCATCGACGACCTCGGAACGCAGATGTACCAGGATCTTTGGAATATCAATTTTGACGGGACAGACCTCGTAGCACGCGCCACAGAGGGTGGAAGCGTACGGTAGTGACCGTTCAAGCGGACTTCTGCGACCTCGCCGAAGTTGGGGGACGAGTACCGCTCCGATTGGTCCCGGGTACGGAGAGCCGTAGGCGTGTCCGCCGGTTCGCTCGTAGACCGGACAGACGTTCAGGCATGCCGAGCAACGAATACAACGCAGCACGTCCCGCCCGACCCGGTCACTGAGAGCCTGACTGCGACCGTTATCGAGGAGGACAAGGTGGAAGTTTTGCGGTCCGTCACCTTGGGTGACACCGGTGAAGATCGAGGTATACGGATTCATCCGTTCACCGGTCGAGGACCGGGGAAGGAGCTGTAGGAAGGTCTCGAGACTCTGCCAGTCGGGAATGACCTTGTCGATTCCGACGACGGAGATTAGCGTCTCAGGCAGTGTGAGACACATGCGACCGTTACCCTCGGACTCGACGATCACGAGCGAGCCGGTCTCTGCTACGAGAAAGTTCGCTCCCGATACCGCAACACGAGCGGAGAAGAACCGGTTTCGTAGATGGGCGCGGGCTGCGCTCGCAAGGGCTACAGGGTCGTCGGTAAGTTCGGCTGGAGCGGCAAGTCCGGATCGTCCCATCGAGGTCGTAAAGATCTCTTTGATCTGCGATCGGTTGCGGTGGATTGCGGGTACCAAGATGTGCGAGGGAAGGTCGTCGCCGAGTTGGACAATGAGCTCTGCGAGGTCGGTCTCGTAACTGTCGATTCCGGCGTTCTCAAGAGCGGTGTTGAGCTCAATCTCCGCTGTAGTCATGGACTTGATCTTGACCACTGAACTCTCGCCGGTCTCTTTCACGAGAGCAGTCACGATGGCGTTTGCGTCGGCTGCGGTCTGAGCCCAGTGGACGACACCACCGCGTTCGGTCACGTTGTGCTCGAGTTCAGCGAGCAATGCGTCGAGATTGGCTAATGAGTGATCTTTGAGAGCAGCTCCGCGGTCTCGTAAGGCTTGCCAGTCAGGGAGCTCCCCGACGACCTGTGCGCGTTTGCGACGAATCGTGGTGGTGGCGTTACGAAGATTCGTCCGTAGTTGCGCGTCTCTTAGTGGCTCTTGCGCTTGAGTTGGAAAGGCCTCGGTGGAGGTAAAGGTTCTAGACATGGCTCGAGCTTTCGGAGTGGGCGAGGATCTCTGCGAGATGCATGACTCGGATACCGCTTTGGAGACGTGAGGCGATGCCTCCGATGTGAGACAGGCAGGAGTTGTCGAGAGAGCAGAGAACCTCAGCACCGCTATGGAGAACATTGGAGAGTTTGTCGCTTCCCATTGCGGTTGAGATCTCGGCGTTTTTGAGAGCGAACATTCCTCCGAATCCGCAACAAGAATCTGCGGCCTCAAGCTCGACTAGCTTGAGGTTTCGGACGCTTTTCAGCAGTGCAATTGGTGCGTCGCCGACGTGGAGTACTCGCAGGGAGTGACACGTTGGATGATAGGCAACCTTATGTGGGAAGCTTGCTCCAACGTCGGTGACGTTGAGAACATTGACGAGGAATTCAGAGAATTCGTAGATGCGAGCGGCGGTCGATTCGATCTCTTGGAGGAGTTCACGCGCATCGATCTCTTCAGCCGAGGATCGATACAGCTCGCGAACCGTTCCGACACACGATGCCGAGGGAGCGACGATCGCGTCGAAGCCGGCGAAGGTCTCAACGAAGTGTCGAGCGAGTGATACTCCCTCTCGTCGGTAGCCGGCATTGAGGTGCATTTGACCGCAACAGGTCTGTGCCGCTGGAACTGCTACCTGGTGTCCTAGTCGTTCAAGCACGCGTACGACGGCCTGTGGTGTCTGTGGAAAGGCCAGATCGTTCATGCACGTTATGAAAAGCGCGATCTTCATGCCGGGGGATACGTTCTGCGGAAGGACTGCTGGAACTCGTCATCGATCGCAAGTGCGCTCCGGGCGATGCACTGAATCGCAGATCGCTGCACAGCGGCCTTGGCTTCACGTCGATACTGCATGAAACTGAGTTGCGGAGAAGACTCACGGTCACGACAGGGGAACATTGTCATAGTCTAGGGCACTCTCAATAGCGATGGTGGTGAGTTTGCAAGCGACTCGAGACGCCAAATGTCCAGTCACCACCGACTCCGTGCACCTCGGTGCGTGGTCGGGTGACGTAGCGGGCACTGCGGAGCTGACGGGCTCATAGAAGACTGGTGCGAGTTGGTCGATCTCGGCTCACTTTGGAGTTCGACCGAAAGAGATCGAGGGAGGCCCGAGCCTTCAGTTGGCTGAGAGTCGTCGTACCTACAGGGCGGTAGCGTTGCTGGAATGAACGTTTCGGCTGGAGGGTGGAACCTCCCAAGCTTTTGGCTTTCACAGCTCGATCTCCCCCTTCGGCGACCTCCATTTGAGGGGTCTCGCTCCGTGGACGTCGCGATCGTCGGTGCCGGCTTCAGCGGCCTTTGGACTGCATACTTCCTGCAAGAGCTAGACCCGTCGCTCTCTATCGCAGTCCTCGACAGAGAGTTTGCCGGCTTTGGAGCGAGTGGTCGCAACGGTGGTTGGGTAAGCCCGTACTTCTCTGCTAGCTGGAGTCAACTGCAAGAGGTCTTTGGTGAGCAGACGACTGTGCGGTTCGCTCGTGAGATGCTTGATGTTGTCGATGAGGTTGGTACGCGGGTGAGTGAGCTTGGGATCTCGTGTCACTATACCAAGGCCGGCTCCATCTCGTTGATGCGAAATCAGAGCCAGGTCAAGCGTGCCATGGAAGAGTTCTCGAATCTGCAACGGCGAGGTATCGGTGGAGGAGCACGACTTTTGGATGCTCGAGATGCAGATGACGTCTTGAAGGTCTCCTACGTGCACGGGGCGAGCTTCACGTCTCAGTGTGCGACGGTGGATCCGGCTCGCCTGGTGAGAGGTCTAGCGGATGCGGTGGAGGCTCGAGGTGCAGTCATCTACGAGAACTCTCCGGTTGAAGAGGTTGGCGATGGTTTCCTTCGGGTCGGTGCGCATCGTCTCTCTGCCTCCTCGATTATCGTGGCGACCGAAGGCTACACCTCTGAACTGAAGCGCTGGAAGCGACAGCTTCTACCGCTCTACTCCATGATGATCGTGACCGAACCATTGAGCGATCGGCAGTACGAGGCGATCGGTTCACCGGAACTCGGCCTCTGCTTCGCAGACTATCGCCATCTGGTGATCTACGGACAGATCACTCATGACCGAAGGATCGCCTTTGGCGGGCGTGGTGCTCCGTACCATAGGGGTTCTAGCGTTCACCGAAATTTTGATACCCACGGTCCAACTCGCAAAGCGCTCCATCGTGAGCTCATAGCTTTAATGCCGGCCCTACAGGATGTACGCATCGTTCGTCACTGGGGTGGTCCCCTCGGCGTCGCACGGGATTGGCAGCCTCGGGTGGTTCAGGAATCCGGGACATCGCTCTGGCGAATTGGTGGCTATGGTGGCGATGGCGTATCCACATCGCTGCTCGCTGCAAAGGTGACTGCTCATGCAGTGCTCGGACGAAGCGACGCTAGCGCCGCTGCGGTCGTCTTTCGGAGGTCGCCGAGAGCGTGGGAGCCGGAGCCGCTTCGGTGGCTCGGCGTGAACGCCGGCTTGATGCTGACGAGACTCCTCGACACTTTAGAAGATCGCGGCGTTGCACCTCGGAGTCTTGAACGAGTTTGGGAGAGTCTCACCGGTCAGAGCTGAGTGCACGAGACACAACCGTGGTGTCTAGCTGTGAGGTGGTCGGATCTGATCGGAGTTCGGATCTCCACTGATCGTCTCCGGCGCTGCGGTGACTCGAGGTCATCGTCGATGCAATCGGGGCGAGTGTGAGATCGAAGGTCACAGCGACGTCGAGATCGACACTACTGTGACTCGGTCGGCGACTGACTCAGTCCGCACAACTCTTGGCTTTGACCTGATCGTGGCAGTATGACTATCTTCGGCGTATGGTTATGGGCGCTTAGCTAGGGCGGCGCCGTTTGGATGACGTCGAACAGGGTGGGGTTGGAGCGTGGTATTCGGTAACGAAGAACGAAACGTTTTTTGATTGCTGAGTAACTGTATCTAACCGGCTACGACGATGGCGAAATTTTCGACTCGGCACTTGGATTAGTTCCTTACTCTGCGGCGGGTTGCAGGGTTTTTACGGTCAGAGGAAGTGGTCGGTCGAGAGGATCGCTGCACCACCGAGCAGATCTAGCAACTTTTCATAAAGGTCGCGCTCAGATGGGACGCAGACTCAGATTGGATTGGCCGACGCTCGTATGCCTACGAGACTCCTCGTTGGGAAGCGGCGAGGCGTTGGAGTCACGCGCTCGGCAGAGGAGACGTTGAGGTCGCTGTAGGTGGAGCATTGAAGGGAGCCGTGAGGTAAAGTGGTTACGGTCTGAACTCTCTCCCGCTTCGCTTGCACATAGATCGGTGGGCAGATTCGAACCAGAGATCGCACGGCATCGCTGTAGCTAACAGGCGTTCGCCGGCCGCTGTGAGCTGCGTTGAGCTGAGGAAACGGTACCCGAGAGAACCCGTGTGGGCCGAAGGGGAGAGCGAACGACCGACCGATGCGCTCGGCGTGTGTTGTAGGCCCCTTCGCGTTCTCCTTAGTGCTGATCTCGGGCACGGGATCGCAATGGCAGTTGGAAGGACGGGGGGCGATGCTAACCAGAGATGGAGTGCATCGATGCTCCATCGGTCAGAGTCGCATGATTGCCGGAGTAAGGGTCTCGATCCGGTGGGCTGAAATCGAGAGCGAGCCGCTTTGACCTCCTCGCTACGTTCTTTGCCCAGAGTCTTTCCCCCCCTCTGTTCTTGTTTGCGCCGTTTCAACAAGTGATATGGAGAACCATCGTTGCAGGGCTCAAGTTCAGAGATCGTATCTGCTTGCTCGTCGTCGTGTCAAACGGGCGATCGAACTGAACCGCATGTAGATGGATGGATGTATCGTGCCGTGCGATGGCGCCAACGAGCTTTAGGGGATGCGGCGAAGCTCAAACTGCTAAGGAGGGCTCTGGAGAGGACGCAGAGCGCAGCTACAAGGGCGAGTCTAGGGCCCGCTACCTGGGGCTTCACGAGTGGGATCTGTGGGACCTGCTACCTCCTCTTGAGAGAGGCGAGCTGAGTAGATGGAGTATCCGTCGACTCGTCGGGAGACGGCGGTGGCGACGACGGTAGCGATAATCATGGGAACCACGATTCCGAGTCCCGACTGCGTGAGTTCGAAGACGAGTACGAGTGCCGAGAGGGGAGCCTGGAGACTCGCCCCCATCATGGCTGCGGCTCCAATCATGGCATACGCTCCAACAGGAGACCCAGGAACGGCCATGGTCCAGACCCCACCAAGAAAGCCTCCGAGCACCGCGCCGATAGAGAGCGCTGGTGTAAAAAGTCCGCCGGAGGCGCCCCCACCAAGAGATAGCAAGGTGACCAACGGTTTGAGTAGCATCAGAGCTGCGAGGAGAGTCAAGGTGCTGAGGTGGTTGGTCAGGACCGTCTGGGCCATATCCTTGCCGTTACCAAGGAGCTGGTAGTACTTCGTAGCGATGAGCCCGAGGACCAGAAACGCAAGCAAGGGTCCGATGAGCGTCAGTCGGCCATGAAGGCGATGATGACTGATGAAACCAATCAAACGAACGAATCCTACGGAGAAGAGTCCGATCAATGGTCCGGCAATGATTGCAAAGAGTACCTCGGAGAGGCGAAAGCTGTAGTTGGGGACGCCAGGATAGGTTGCGTGGTTTGGAAGATAGAGATACCCTACGGTGGTGGCGATCACGGAACAGGCGATGGCCGGAAGAACGATCGGCAACGATAGCTCGCCGAGCATGACTTCAGCGGTGAAGATTGCGCCGCCAAGTGGAACGTTATACACAGCTGCTAGGCCGGATCCGGCGCCGCATGCGATGAGGAGGCGTCGTTGACTTGGGTTGAGCTTGGCCCACTTGCCTAGGAGACTACCCGAGAGTGCTCCAAGAAGTTTCGGCGCAGCTTCTCGTCCAATAGAGGCGCCAAGCCCGATAACTACCTCTTGAATAAGCGAAGTTCCGATGCTTTTGGGCGGACCGAGCTCCCCGGATCGTTCCCAGACTACGTCATCGACCTCAGATTTCTGGCCCTTGGTGTACTTGTTGAGCACGTACCACGCGATGCCCCCGAAGATGCCTGCGATGGAGAGCATGGCAATCCGATGAAGTGCAGAGGTCTTTCCGACTGCGGTGAGAAAGTTTCCCGAGTTGTAGTGGTACGCAAAGTGCTCGACCGTAAAGAGCACGAACATCATGAGGTCTCCGAAGAGACCAGCACCCACTCCAGTGAGGACAAGGAAGATCCAGAATCTGGGACTCAGGAGCGTCTCACCGTCACTTGTGGCGTTCGGTTGCTCCATGGCCCCACGTCCCGCCGGAACTCGAGTCTTGAGGTACGGTCGCGGGGAGCGAATCCTCTCCCTCCGTTCGGTCTTTCTTGGATTCATCACTTCCTTTAACGGTATGGGTAGTGTGTGGGCTACCAAGAACGGTGACGCGGCGTTCGCTCAGTGTTGGATCTCTACGTAGTGATAGTAGTCTACGTTGTCCGCCGAGCAACGTTCGGTCGTGTGCTGTAGCTCCCAGGTACAGCAGCTTTGAGGTTACGATCGGTAGGCGTCCAAAGCCTTACATCACTCCGCCGGCAATTTTGTGGCGGTCTTGTGGTCTTGTCGGCGCGACGCCTCGTTTTGCTTCTGCGTCGTACGGCTCTATCAGGGAGTGAGGTTCCGCTCCGACCACTGATATCTTGACGGGTTAGCGTTGGCAACACCTTCCCTGGCCGGGAGATCGTGCGGTAGTTGGTCTCGTCTTCGACGCGCCGCAGGGCTTGGCGAGTAGAACAGGGACGAGCTTGACCGCTAACTCGGTGTCAGAGGTAGCGATATCGCAGACGTGGGAGTCTCCTGATCGCCGCCGCAAGCTCAGGTCCGATGGGTCAGGGATTAGAGATTGGATGGTGCTTTCGGCCCTGTGGGTCGGAGGTAGGAGTAAATAGTGACACCGATTCCTCCAACAATGGAGAGCCAGGAGAGCGTGAAGAGGTCTCCGATCTCACTGCAATCGTGCGATAATCTCGCAGAGAAGAGCGAGGCGAGCTGTCCTAGACCACTTGAGCAGAGACGGTGAGCTTCGCTCAGTGATACGTGTGTCGTTCCGAGTGGGACGAGAGGAAGGAAGAGTGCCCCTGTCCCAACTAGTGCGAATACGATGCCGATCGTACGTAGCTTGTTGTGTTGCACGGTTCCCCTTTTCTCTGTCCTCCTTGTTGGTGGACTCGTAGTGAAGGTAGTCCGAGGCTGTGACAGGGTGGAAGCTGAGACTCCGTGCTCATGAAAACGCCCCAAACCTCGTGGAAGGATCGGGGCGTACTCATCGCGGTTTCGTACCCTCTAGGGGTCTAGTGATCGTGTTTCTGTGAGCTAGTGGGTTTCAGTACCGAGACGGTGGCCGAACCTTGATTGACCACGTATGCCGCACCAGTTCGTTGATCTACCGATATTCCTTGAGGTTGAGTTCCAACCGGAATGGTCTGGGTGACTGAGTTGGTTGTGGTGTCGATGACCGAGACAGTGTTGCTCACGGAGTTGTTGACGAAGAGCGTGTGGTTCCAAGAGTCAATTACTACGCCGTGGGGAGAAGACCCGACTGGGATATCTTTGACAACTTTGTCGTTCTGGAGGACAGCAACTTCGTTGGCAGAGCTGACGCCGACGTACTCCATACCGTTTCTTCGGTCAACAATGACGTTCCACGGATGTGGACCTACGGTGACCGTCGAAACTACGGTCATCGTTCTGAGATCGATCACGCTAACGCTATTGCCCGCCGGGTTGACACCCTGCGGATTGGTCGCGGTTCCACCGTAAGGATTGATTCCGGTATTGGTGACGTAGAGCATCTTTGTGATTGGGTTGACAGAGACGCCCCAAGGATTCGGGCCTACGGAGACTCCGTTGGGATCAATGACGGTATCGGTCTTGATGTTGATCGCGTAGACCTTGCTCAATGAGATGTCAGTAACGAATGCCTCGTGGAGACGCTGCGATACCGCTAGGCCGTGGAGATGGGCAGCGACCGGGATCTCCGCTATCACGGTATCGGTTTTAGCATCGATAACATCAAGTAGTCCTCGCGCGATGTCGGTTACATAGACTCGTTGATTCTGTTGGTCAACTACAACGGTATGGACGGTACCGCCGAGCGTGATCGTCGTGATGGGCGCTCCGGTCTGGCTGTTGAGCACGGTTAGAGTGCCTGCCGCTAAGTTGCTGACGAAGACCTTATGGAGACGCTCGTCTACGCCCGAGAAGTGAGGCGTCGAACCTACGTGGTTCCAAGTTTGTGCTACTCGATAGCTGGCGCTGATAGGTTGAGCGTTTGCAACTCCTGACACAGCTCCGACGATGAGCGTCGTGCCCACAATTCCGGAGGTTGCCCCTGCCAGTAATGCTCTCGTGTGCGATCTTATTTTCATAGTGTTTCCTGCCTTCTCTGCTTAGCGATCGATTGATCCCTTCGGACTTGTATTTTTCATACCCTACTGGGTATGTGTGAGAGTGATCTGAGCCTCTGATCGTGCTGTGACTCGGACGAGGGAGGATCTTGGGAGTAGGTTGTCGGACTGTCGCTGCCGGGCTGGATCGTCGAGCCGATGATTACGGAGGTAGGTAGAGAGCAGCGGTGTCGTTAGCTACTTAATTAACAACCAACGGTATCGCTGCAATACGGGAACTTAGCAATGCGGCTTACTCTCGTCACTCTTCGAGGTGAGTAGTCGTCGATATCTGGGTAACGCTGTGAAACGTGTCGGTACGGTCTCAGCTCGGT
>JAJYZP010000168.1 GCA_021799875.1 Actinomycetes bacterium
AATCCCTATTCCGTTTTCAAGGAGCTCCACTGCTTGGGTGGGTGGAACGAATCACTTCTTCATCGTTCACTCACTCAGAGGCAAGAGGCCCAATCGCTTGGGACTAAGTAATCTAGCGGGTGTATCCGAAGCTCCCGCACATAGTTCGAAAATTTCCCAAGAACCGCGTCAAATCATAGGTAAGCCTCTCTGACTCGATACCTAAAGACATCGATCAAGATCGTCCACATCCAGGGTCATTGCGTCACATCGAGCAAAGTGCCACCGAAGGTCAGAGACCGTCAACGTCGATCTCCACAGTTCAGAACTCTTCTCAGCACAGGCCCGCAACGGCACCGGTTCCGCCCATTGCTTGCAAACGCTGCATCAAAGAGAGGATGCGATCGCCAAGCAATAATCAGGGCTCTGACAGCTCCTTGAGACCATCGGCTGTCCATCCAATGATCCGACCACGTACCAAGAGGGTCGACCTATCAACAGGCCCTATCACCCCGTGCGCCACACTGGACGAGGGTTCTACACCCAACGAGATCACCGGTGCGGGTCAGATCCAACGTGACACCACCGTTCAACTACCGGATTACCCCACCACGGACCAGCCTTGGCTCCCGGCCACCTCATTGCATTACCAAGGTCGAAACTCGGCTCGCCGTTAGCTCTTGGTCCCGCGTCTTTTCGTCGGAGCCACCAAATCAACGAGCGGCAGAGCCGCTGAGCACCGACAGGTCCTCAACAACCGACGCTTCAGTCGAAGGAGAGTCCGCGCCACTCGAGTTTGGGAAAACGAGACAGCCATCGGCATCGAGTCCAACCAACACCTCTGCACCTCGCTCGTGACGCTCGAGATGAAAAACACCGGCCAGCGTCTTCCCACCGCCAACCTCAACCAGGTGGTCATAGCCACGACCACGAAAGGCGACATCTCGCACGACACCACGAAGATGCCCAATCAAGCCACCGTCCGAGCGCTCTCTCTCGTTCGGACTCACGAGAGCGGTCGAGGCCGATCGCACCAGTAGTCGCGCCTCATCGCCTCTGGCAAGAGCTCCGCCAGCTCGCGCATCGAGCTTTGCATCATCGAACCACAAGCAAGCACTTCCGGTCGTAGCGTCCATATGCTCAACAACGCACGGTAACTCTCCGGCAAGACCGGTAAAGCGAGCCACGAAGGGGGTTGCGGGAGATCGATAGATCTCTTCCGGGGTGCCGAACTGAACGAGCCGGCCCTTCTCCAAGACACCAATACGGTCAGCTAGTGCAAATGCCTCCGCCTGATCATGGGTGATGTAGATCGTCGTCGCACCGGTCTCTCTAGTCAACGTTGCGATCTCCACTCTCAATCGCTCCCGAAGGTCGGTATCAAGATTCGAGAGCGGTTCATCGAAGAGCAGAAGTCCGGGATGAGCAACGAGCGCCCGAGCAAGTGCTACACGCTGCTGCTCTCCTCCCGACAGCGAACTTGGATACTGACCACATAGACGCCCGAGGCCCATTCGTTCGAGCATCTCCTGGGCGCTCGCACGTCGATCCGAAGACTTCAAACCAAGACGTTTCAGGGCGAAGCTCACATTGTCCAACACCGTCATGTGAGGCCACAGCGCGTAGTCTTGAAAGACCATCGAGAGCTCACGGCGCTCCACCGGAACGTGCACAACTGCCGAACTCACCACTCGACCATCAAAGCTAATCGACCCTCCGGTTGGCCGCTCAAGTCCAGCGACCGTACGCAACAGGGTCGATTTGCCGCTTCCAGATGGACCGAGCAGCACAACGAACATCCCCGGCTCCACACTCAGCGACACGTCCTTGAGCGCATAGTTGGGCTCTGCATAGACCTTCGTAAGAGACGCGATCTCAATCGAAGGTGCATGACCAAGCGTTGCACGCGATTCACTCATAGAACCCTGCCCCCAATCTTTCTCCAGCCTCGCGGCGCAAACAACCGGAAGGCCCCCAACACGACGACGATGACACCCAGATCGATCAATAGAGCCACCATCGAGAGAGCGGTACCTTGGTAGAAGTTCGACTTATTCAATACCTGTACGATCGCAACTGCAACGGGTGTCTTACCCGCAGGTGCCAAAAGCTCTGAGGCTGGGAGCTCTAAGAACGTACCAGCGAAGGTCAGCAGCCACGCCCAGACGAGACTCGGAGCGAGAAGCGGCAAGACGGTGCGCCGCCACGAAGCCGCCAGCGTCGAGCCATTCACTCGAGCAGCCTCGAGCAGGGACCCTTGAACTTGAGCCATCGGACCGGACAGCACGCGACTCGAAGAAGGCAAGGCACCGGCAAGATACGCCATCGCTAAGACCGTCACCGATCCATAGAGGTGTAGACCAAGCGTGGAGAGAAACGGGAGATTGTACGCGAAGATATAACCCGCAGCCAAGACTAGGCCAGGCAGAGCAATTGCCGTAATAACAGTCAGGTCCAAGAGCTTCGATACAACCCCAAGACGCCGTGCGCTCAGTCGCCGCGCAATCACGGCGGCGAGAACGAGAGTCACAAACGCATTGATAACGGCTAACTTGGCCGAGAAATCTATCGAGGTCCCAAGCCCATTCAACCCAAAGATTCCGCTATACGCCGAGGTAGTGAAGTTCGACCACGACAACGACGAGAGCGGCTTGAGTAGCGAAGAAGTGATCGCTCCGAGAATCGGGATACCGAGGGCAACGAGGAAGAAGAAGACGAGTCCAGCAGTCACAAGGGTCATCGACCCTCTACCAATACGTCGAGGGGACGACACTCGAGTACGTCCACCCAGTGTGGCAAAAGACCGCCGTCTCGTAAAACGATGTTGCAACGCCAAGGCGACCGCCACTACCGCTATCAACATCCAGCCGATAACTGCGGCCACTGGGAAATTTGCGGGGTAGGAGGAAAGGGCGACATAGAGGTTGTACGTTGCGATGGGAAAATGTGCGTTCGGTGCAATGACCGCGGCTGTACCGAAATCGGCAATCGACTCAGCGAAGACCACTACTAGTCCAGAGAAGATACTCGGAAGC
>JAJYZP010000053.1 GCA_021799875.1 Actinomycetes bacterium
GCCATGGACGCGCTCTATCTTCTCGCAGACGTCTTCATTCTTCCTACGAGAGGCGAAGGGTTTGGACTCCCCTTCCTGGAGGCCCTCTCCTTTGGTGTGCCCACGATTGCTCCGGATCGTGGTGGTCATCGACTGTTCTGCGATGAAACGAATTCCCTTCTAGTTCATAGCTCCGAATTAGCCGCTACGACCCTGGATGACGGTGGAATTTTCCTTGGATCGGTCTGGCGAGATTGCGATATCGATGATCTCACAACTGCGCTCGAGAGCGTAGTCGGGGATCTCGGCTTGCGAAAGTCGCTCTCTTCTAGGGCTTGGAACGTTGCTGAGCGTTTCGGTATTGATCTCACGAGGAATCTAACGTCACAACGAGTCCGCACCCTCTTGTCGCTCCAGTCCTAACCCCAGGGAGCACAGTAAATGGTCAAGCATGATCACGGTCGTTTTGATGAGCGGTGTCATCCGGAGGCGAACGAGTAAGGCGTGTGACGGACTCGTGTCTCTCGAGTATCGATAGCGTTTTAGAGTGGGTTGCGGCTCGGAGGCTGGTAGGGCTGGGCTATTCTACACCAGGGTGTCTGTGTTAGAATGAAATTACCTGTCCATGAATAGATGGAGTAATCTTCTTAGATCGTGAGTGGGCAAAGCTTTAAAATTGCACCCCGATCCCATAATAAGGTGCATGCCTTTCTGGTCGCGGTGAGGTGATGAGTTCTCGCATCGTTGGTGCTTGAGGAGTGTACTCAGGCGTTATGTCGCAAGAATCGACCCTCTTGCGGTGCGCATGTTTAAATTGAACTTACCCCTCTTGGGGAGCTTCTCCGTGCTCTTTGGATGATTACATGCAGAACTAATCTCCTGAATGCGGTGTTTCTCTCTGTAGACGCGTCGTAGAACCCATCATCCTGTGTACATAATGAGGCTTCGACGTGTGATCTATTACTTCCTTGCAACTCGATTGTCCGATACGGTTCTGCGAGCCGGTTCCTCGGCAGCAAGCTCCGTTGCTCCTCATGCTAAAGCGTTCGAGTTTGACTATAATAAGCACTCAAAAATCTTTACTCATGCGACTCTCCACGAATCAACCGACTTTAGAGAGTCTGTCAGATGCTGGAGAGACTATCTTTTGAAACTCGATGCCGCTAATCTGAGCATGGTCAGGAACACGCAGTAGCTCTATGAGCAATTCCCCCTCGCTGTTCTCGCTGGCATGAAGACCAGGGAGATACGCTTGGGTCGCGTTATTTCTCTCGGTTGCGAGGAAATCAAGTTTTAAGTATGAGGTGTTGCTAATTCTGAACTGAGCTAGAAATGCGTCCTCGAGTCCTAGTCCTATAACTCTACAGGAGATGGCCATATGGCTGATGGTAAACGTTGGAAAGTCAAACATTGCTGCGACAACGAGTCCATGATCCCCTGAATTGTCACTGGCGGAGCCCACAATTAAATTCGCCGTCTGCATCAGTCTGGAGAGCGAGAAAATATCGAGCTTTTTGCCATTTAGGCTCCATTGGTTCGTCTTGTTGAGAAGATCTAATGCTCGTTCTCCATTCGAGCTCTCGAGATCAGAAATAATAGAGCTTGACAGCTGAAGTCCGAGGTTGGTCAAGAATGTTCGGCGATCCTCATCGGTCCCAGTGCCCTTTAGATGTTTGCGAACCTGAAAACTAGCGGCGCGCGAGTTACCAATATCAGAGTGGAAGGGTTGTTGCATGAATGGGCTGTAAGGCAGCTCTTTTCGGACGTAATGAGGTTCGGCCCTAGTAGCCGAATTGTCGGGTACTGAGCTGAGATAGCCTCTCTGTGAAGAGGATTATCGTCCACAAATACGACGCTCTTAGGAAGGAGATTGAACTTCTCTGGGATACGGGTCATATGGTATGGTTTCGGTTCGAACGAAATTTGTACGTCATCGAAATCATCCAGTCGTAAAGGAAGGGATAAGGGAACATCTGCTAGAGAGGAGGTTAAGTTAGCCCATTGCGATGAGATGAAAGAGTAGTCGTTGTTAGAGGAAATAGCGACGAGTATGCCACGTGATTTTAAGACCTTGATGGCCTCTATGATCGACTGAGGTCGACCCTCCCATGGTCCTAACCTCATGTCGGAAGTGTTTCCTCGCCAAAGGGTATCGTCGAGGTCGAAGACTACGAGCTTCACCAGGTCTTTCTGTTTGAGGGTTATCATTTGATAGTGGAGCTCTTGGAGTATAAGACAATATGGTTCGTTTGAATAGACTGAATAGACTGAATAGCTCGGTAGAACTGACGGATATGGTAGATTCGGCCCATCAATCCAGTCATCGTACGGATCGAAGGGGGTTCTGTGGGAAAAGATGGCGATGGGCGACTCGTCGAGGCGGCGTTTTCCGATGATATTCGCTAAATTATCGAGATCGATTTCGTGTGTGCCTCGATGTTCCGTTACCCAATCTCTTTTCACGTCGTTGAGGCGTGAGACGAGTTGTGGTATGTGTGAAGGTGCTTCTGGATTATCGAGGATGCGTCCTTGCCAAGACAGTGGCGGAACCATAAAGTTTGAGATAAAGGTATGGGTGTCCGGATGCTCTTGATAAGCATCGTCGAGGTAGGCGCGAAGGTGCTTAGTGGCTGTGAGGTGGCCCACGAAAAGTGGACACATTCCTAGGCCGCCTGAGCGGCTCTTACTAACGATAGCTCGTAGTTGATCGGTGAGACGCTCCCAATCTTCGAGTATCGGCGTTTGGTGTTGTAGAAGTTCATGTAGCTCGAAATACCGCGGCGAAGATCGTCGAGAGTCTTGAAGGTGCGGCGGTAGAAGTACTCGTGCTTGAAGATGGACCGATGCGACTCCGCGGTCGGATGATCATAACAAGAGCCAGTTCGTCCCATGGACTGCTGCATACCAGCTGCCTCACACAGAGCTGCGACCTTGCGGTCGGCGAATTGAGCACCCCGATCTGTGTGCAGAAGCACACCGGACAGTGCACCGTTTCTGATTGCGATGGCAGATCTCAGGGCGTCGGTGACGAATTTGGTTCGCAGGTGATGAGAACCCCAGCACCCGACCACAACATTCGTCCCTCATTGCACAGAGGTAGGCAAAGCCTAATCCAATCTTCAGGTAGGTAATGTCCGATGTCACCACCGCGTTGAGTCTGCCCTGCTCGAACTTGCGTTCCACCAGGTCCGGCGGATAGGTGGCACCTGGATCCTGTATGGTCGTTACCACCTTGAAGGTTCTTGGAGAGATGCCTTCTATCCCAAGCTCTCTCATCTGTGAAGCTACGGTGTTGTGGCTCACAGATTCACCCAGGTCGGAGAGGTCCGAAGTGATTCGCCGGGCTCCATAGGTGCCGTTCGAGTCCTTGTGGAACGCCAGGATCCTGACCGAGAGGTCCCTTCTACGCTGTTCGGCGGTCGATGGACTCTCCCTTCGAACGAGCCAGAGGTAATACCCAGCACGGGAGACCTTGAGCAGTCTCGCCATTCGGCAGATTTCGAAGTTCGCGCACTCCGCTTCCATCAATGCAAATCTCTCTTGCTTGGTGGCTTCGCTGCGAAGTACGCTGCCGCTTTTCCCAGGAAATCGTTGTCCTTGCGCAGCTCAGAAAGCTCCCGCCGAAGGCGAATGAGCGCCTGGCGTTCGGCCGGAGTGAGCGGTTCCTCGCCTGAAGGCGACGCTGCTTCTCAGCGCCGACGTTCGTCTCTCACCCAGCGATAGAGCGAGTCCTGTCCAAGAGACAGCTCTCTTGCGACCTCAGCAACGCTCCTTCCGGAGTCGATGACCCGATGGGCTGCTTCAGTCTTGGACTCGAGGGTGAACTTCCTTCTGGTTGCTCCCAAGATGACATCCTTCCTGCCACCATCGTAGGTGGGCTTAGCGGGTGTCTATCTTCCTTGGGGCGCCTCAGTGGAGCAGTAGGTAAAGTCTGCGACGCATAGTTGATCGGGACGAGTGGCGCTGGGCTCTTCGTTCACAGGGTCTGGTGAGCGCAGGTGACTAGCGTTCGCGTGGGTAATGAAACGATTCTTTGCTGTGCTTACACCCCGAATCCCTTGGCGTTTCATGAGACGCCCTACCACTTGGTCGCGTCCGACCTCCAGGCCCTTGCGTTTGGCCACCTTCATCAGCTTGCGCTTGCCGTAAACGGAGTAATTCTTCTTCGTGGTCGCCTCGAGCTGGGGACCCAACTGAACGTTTCACTTTGCTCGGTGCGACGGCGGACGGCTCTCTCTGTCGTAGGAGGTGGAGAGTTCCATCTGGCACTGGCTACAGACGTACTCCTGTAGATCCACCCCTGCCTACCGGACTCACCGTCGCTATGGGCCGGGGTGTCTGTTTGCAGCTACTTCTTCTATCTGAGGTCGAGCTCCGCTCCGAAGAAAACTGCTGCTGCTTGCAAGATGTCGTTGGCTCGCTTGAGTTCACGATTCTCTTTGTGCGGCCTCTTCAGCTCATTTCTCTCCTCGGTGGTGAGACCGGGCCGATTAACTGCATCTACTTCGGCCTTCCTCGCATAGGTACGCAACGACTTGGTACCTATGCCAAGTTGATGAGCTACACGTGAAATCACGTTCACGTCACTGAGATCTCAAGCACGTAGATCGAGCACCATCTTGGTCGCTCGTTCCTTCAGCTGAGGGAGATACCTTATCGTCCGGGTCTCACTTTTGCCATGTTTTATCCTTGTCTCCAAGGAACAAAGCCTCCGGCAGACCCAGGCCGATTCACCGAGAGCACCCCCAACGGGATTCGAACCCGTGCCGCCGCCGTGAAAGGGCGATGTCCTAGGCCGCTAGACGATGGGGGCTGGACTGTTCCAACTCTAGTAGCTGGCGAGCTACTACGCTTCGATGAGTTCCCACAGCGTACCGTCGGGCGTATCTTTTACTTCGATACGATTCGCGACCAAGAGGTCTCGTATCTCGTCTGACCGCTTGTAGTCTTTGTCGTTGCGGACCGATCGACGTAGCTCTAACACGCCTTCCACGAGCGGAGCGATGATCTCCTTGGGATCTCGAAGTCCGATGAGGGCCGCGTCTCCGAGGCGCAGGATCATCGATCTGAGGATCTTACGGCCCGTTGTGAGGTCGTCGGACTGCAAGGTATCAGCGGACCATGCGGTGAGCAGGTCATCGAGATCGAGGATAGCCTCGACAGCGTCTGAGGCCCGCTGCTCCGTAAGGGCGGCGTCAAAGCGGCGAGCAAGTTCCTGGATCTCCTCAGAGAGAGGAGAGGAACCCGAGGATGGTTCGAAGGACCCTACAGGCGAGATGGAACTCGCTGGTGTTGCAGTTGGGGCTGCTTCGGTTCTCTCTGCCGTCCACGGAGGAGCTACGAGATCTTCGAGTGAGAGCTCAGTGCCCGACTCGTAGACGAGTGACCGACCGTCTTTACGAAGTGTGAGCGAACCGTTTCCGACGACCGACACAGTTCGCGTCTGCGGATCGATGATGATTCCGGTGTGTTCGTCGATCCCGAGTATGTATCGACCCTGTGGCAACAATGTTTCTAGATAGCTGAGTCGATGCTCACCCATGTAGCAGAAGCGGGTGTCATGATGGCCACCCTCTTGGTTGTTGTAGTGGGGGATTACGGCTGCGTCGATGTCGAGCAGTTCGAGAAGGTTGAGGCCTTCGTTCCAGTAGGGCTTACTTCCGACCTTATACACCTCGTAGACGGGAAGCGTGGATGCGCCCAGCGTCAGTGCCGCTGCAGAAGAGAATGTCACCGTGGCTCCGAGTTGGACTCGCTCCTTGAGCAGTTTCCCAAGCTCGATAGCACGCCAGTTGTCGAGTGCGTAGGTCGGACTCCCGGGCCCGGCGAAGATATAGTCCGCTCGGTTGACGCTATTGAGGAAGCGCTCTCGCTCGTAACTCGAAGCAAGCTCAGCGCTGCGTAGGCTTGCGACTTGAAACTCGCTCTGGAGCGACGTTTTAAAGTACTCGAGAGCCTTCGCTGCAAGCTCATCGGCGTTCTCTTGGAAGCCGAAGGGCGTATCGAGAAGGACAGCGGTCCGAGTTGGCGGTAGGTTGTCGAGGAGCCGACGATGAACCTTGACCATCGTTGGTGCGGTCTCTCCTGACCCCATGATACAGATCTTGCCGAGTGGCATTGTCATCGTAGAACCCCCTGGTTCATCTCTTGGAGTAGCAGTTCAGTGAGTTTTTCTGGAAATTGTGCATGGAGGTCGTGATCACCCTCGATGAAGTGAGCAGATGAAGGTCCACCGAGGGCAGACTGGATCTCTTGGACGTTGTCTCGTTTGCTCCTACTGCCACCCATCGTGTCATTCAGCGCGGTCATGAATACGGTAGGCGTAGAGACCTTCTGTGCCACCTCAACGGTATTGAAGTTCCAGAGCTCGTGCAGGATCTCCATGTGTGCCTCGAAGCGAAGACGGGCTCGGGCGTGTCCGTGTTCGTCTGCTTCCAGATTGCTCATGGTTGCTTGTATGGCGCGCTCGGGCCAGTCGGGGTGAGATGTCCGGAGGAACTCTTCGACCTCTCGAAGCGATACTCCGATAAGTCGAGGAGGTGTGAGCGAAGCGGTGCACAGCTCCCATGTGGGGAAGGCACGCTTCATGACTGAGTACCCGCCGTCGACGAGCACGAGGCCGGAGATCTTCTCTGGGAAGCGCTGGGCGTAGGATTCAACGACGGAGCAGCCCCACGACTGTCCGACGAGGATTGGATCTTTCCATCCGAGATCGACAATGGAGAGCATGGTAAGGAACTCATCGAGGTCCGTTGTGATTCGATCGTAGTCGTATCCACTGGTGGGTCGATCGGACAGTCCGTGACCTCGCTGATCTAGCGCCGCGCACTTGTAGCCCCTAAGGGCGAGTGTGTCAGCCATCTGCCCCCAGAGCTCTGCGTTCGAGGCGAGGCCGTGAACCATAATGATTGCTCTTCCAGCGCCATCCCAGTGAAGGTAGTGGAGTCGCACTCCATCGGAGGTTGCGAAGTCGGTTGAATGCACGACTTTCTTAACGCTGAGAAGTCATCAGTGATTCCGAACAGCATCGAGCTCAGTGCTGAGGCGCTGCAGAAGCTCGTTCATGTGCACAGAGCGAGTGTGGCTCCATCTGGGTTCTTGAGCTGATCGAAACGCAAGCGCAACTTCATCGACCATAGCCTGGTACGGATCGCAGCCATCGACTGTCACGAGCTCGCGGTCTCCGGAGCGAGTGGTGATCTCAATGGTTCGATCGGTGAACAGTGGGGTTGAGGCTCGCTCGACCGTCGCGATCGCTTCGGTCCCTACGATCTCAAGACGTTGCGATTCACCGGCCGTAAACGAAGTTCGAATGTGAGCGCTTCGACCGTCCTCGTAGCTTAAGAGCGCTTCAAACGTGGTATCGATTGGAGGAAGAAAGCGGTCGATAGACGAGACCGCTACCCGTTGAGGAGTGGGTCCAAAGATCTCCAGAACCGGATAGAGCGCGTAGATCCCGATATCCCAGAGAGATCCTCCCCCGCGAGCAGCGACCGTTCGATACCCCTCCAACGGTTCGAGTTGACCGGTGAAGCTCGATGAGATTGAGATCACCTCGCCGAATCGGTTCGCTTGAGCCATGGCAATGACCTCGTTGACCCTTCTGTGGTATGCAGTCATAAACGCCTCGGCAACAATGAATTGCGAGCTGTGAACTACCTCGTTGAGGGCTGCAAGCTCCGCTGCAGTAGTCGTTATGGGCTTTTCGCAGAGAACGTGCTTGCCTGCTTCGAGGGATCGCTCGATAAATTCTAGGTGCAGATCGTTAGGAAGTGGGAGGTAGAGCGCCTCGACTGAATCGTCAGACAAGATCTCCTCTACCCCGAAGAGAAGTCGTTCGTCTCCATGGAGCTCGAAATCGTCTCGAGGACCTGTGGTCGTGGAGATTGCGACGAGTTCGGCGTATGGAGAACGACGCAGTGCAGGGATGACTGCGACACGGGCAACGTAGCTACCGAGGCCGACGACCCCGAACTGTACCTTCTCGCCCTCCGAAGCGCGACTCATAGCCGCTCATCGTCGTCGAGACCGGTTTTCGAAAGATGGTGAGCCTTCTCAAGAATCGTAATGACGTTCGCAACTTCTCGAACGTCGACCTCGAGCTTGGTTCCGAGAAGCAGGTGATCGGCCAAGTTCCGGTGCAGCCCGTTTCTATCAGGCTCTAAGAGGGGAACCTCGGCTACCGAGACGCCTCGCTCGCCTTCGTAGATACCAAGCGTGAGGTGGGCCGGTGCTTCGGCGTGGTGGAAGGTTTCGTGGGTATACCCGTCTACTGGGCGTACACTCTCGATGGTTATCGGCCTGTACTCACCGACCAAGGTCCCCTTGGTGCCTTGAATATAGAACTTTGGCTTTCGGAAGGCTGCGATCTCGCTTTGAAAAAAGGTGGCTTCGCGCCCTTCACTGAAGGTCATATTGATCCGTATCTGATCGAGATTGGTGACCTCGAACCACTTACGCTTGTGACCATGTGCGTGGACTGAGAGCGGTGCTGAGCCGTAGAGCTGAAGAATCCAGTCGATATGGTGGGCACCCCAGTCGTAAGCGATGCCACCTGAGACCGACTCATCCGAATGCCAAGCACGACATGGGTGCTCAAACCCTCCGACGAAGGTCTCGATGTTGAACACTTCGCCGAGCACGCCGGTCTCAACGAGATATTTGATCGTTCGATAGTCTTGGTCCCATCTCCGATTTTGGTTAACGGTAAGGACGAGTTCGCGCTCCTCGGCAGTTCTAATGAGCTCCTCTGCTTCGGCGGTCGTGAGACAGAGGGGCTTCTCCACCACCACGTGCTTCGAGGCTTGTAGCATCGCCATCGCGAGTTCGAAGTGTGACGATGGAGGTGTTGCGATGACAACGATATCAACGGCGTCATCGTGTGCGAGTTTCTCGACGCTATCGTAGGTCGCGATAGCCGGAAAGTCGTTACTTGCTTGTTGGCGTCGCTCGTCGCTTGGGTCAACAGCGGCAACGAAGGTGAGACCCTCTGTTGCGTTGGCGGCAGATCCGTGAAAGTATCCCATCCCACCGTAGGGACCGTATCCAACAACTGCGAGGCCGAGGGTGGAGTTGGACGAACGTCGTCGGCGCGCCGCTTGAGGCAGTGTGGTGGATACGAGAGCATGAACGAGTGCTCGATTGGCCTCCGTAAGGTGGGAGATGGGTAGGCCGCAGATGATCAGGTTGACTCCATTGACGTGGGTGCGAGCCACAACTACGTGATCTTCCATTGCAATGTTGACCCAGGCGATCGCTTGCGAATCTGATGCTTCCTGAGGTAGATCGACGATAGAGAGAGGTCCCGCCACTCGAACTTCTGGGTGTTGTGGAAGCGAGAGGGGGAGATCTGCGGTGAAGCGTAGAAACCATTCGCTGTCCTCGAAAGAGGCGCTGAAGTGGAGTGATTCCATTAGTGACGGGGTCCCGGATCGGTCTGGAGCGCAGAGGATCACAGTTGATGGAGCGTCTTTCTGACTGTGAAGCGCTGTCGCCACGAAGCCTTCGCTATCGGTGAGTACAACCGTCATCGGAGTCGAGTGCACCGAGACCTCGTGAGAAGGTGTCAAGTGCGTGATCGCAAAACCCTCCGCCTCGAGAGTCCGATGGACCTCGGAAGATGGTGCTGCGTTGGAGATTAAAGTTAGGTTCCGACCTTTTTGATGCTGTGCTGTCATCGTAGAATCACCTTTCGAGTTGGTCGTGGGTCGACGGGGCGCTACTGCTCGGTGGCTTGGGTTGGATCCATTGCTTCGATGAGATGCATCAACAGCCAGCCAGTGTAGTTGTAGATATCGAAGGTCAGGCGAACCTCTGCCGGAGCATCGTGAGGAAGTTCAAAGTCGTCTGCATCAATCTCTAGGAGGCTCGCGAAAAAGAGACGTAACTTGCTCAGAGATCGAAGGAGCAGATCAGCTTCTTTCTCATCGAAGAGATCGGAATCGACAAGCAAGGTGCGACACAGAACAAAATTGGTAACGAGCTCCACTCGTTCTTCTGCGGTCGTCTCCTTCTCAAGCTCGTATGCGGCCTGCCGGGCTGGATCGTTGTAGCGAGGCGGGAACAGTCTCCAGAGTCGTTCGGACCCTCCCATAATGAGATCGGAAGAGTCGGAGAAAATCTGGGCAATGACTGCACGTTCTTCTGCGGTAAGCTTGTTTCGGATCTTATCCGCCCGTGTCCGGCGGAATGGTTGACGCACGCTCTGGTCATCCATCTTGTTGAATAGTTGCCCAGAGTCCATAGCTATGCAGCTTCGAGACGTAGCCTTCAGCCTCATCCTTCGTTCCGTGCGCTACGACGGATCGGCCTTCATGATGAACCTGGAGCATGAGTCGCGTCGCCTTCTCTTTGCTGTACCCAAAAACTTTTTGGAGTACAAACGTGACGTAGGTCATGAGGTTAACCGGATCGTTCCATACCGTCACGGTCCACGGTGGATCGGTAAGGGCCTCAATGGCCTCTTCTCTTTCGAGTACCCCACTAGGGCTTTCGGACATGAGCCGCCCTGTCATAGTGCGTCATCATCATCGTCGCTGAATCGGAGACGATTGCAGACCTTCGCTCGCTGATACGCCCTCCTCTTGATCTGTGTCGAGCTCCTGATCCAAAGTGAACTCGACTGGTGAGTCAAGGGCTGCAGGATTGAATCGCGAGAAGAGCGAGAGATAGAGCCAGAGAGCGGTCAGCCAGAGAAGCGTTGCGCCGGCAATGTGGAAACCAACAAGGAGGGCGGGGAGGTTCGTAAAGTACTGGGTATAACCAATTGCAGCCTGAGCAGCCTCGGCAACGAGAAGGAACCGTGCGGTGCGTTGCACGTCTGCGGGAGCTCTTCCTTGATGGAGGAGAAAGACCGTGGCGAGAGTGAGTCCGATCAAAAACAGTACGAGATCTGCGTGCAGCTCAGCTACAGCTCGCAGTTGGAATGGCAGCCGCTTTGCGATGGGGCTACCGCTATGTGGGCCGGTACCAGTCACAACCGTACCCATAAAGATGACTGCGGCAAGATTGGCGAGGAGGATACGAACGACCCAGACCGATTCAATCGTGACTCTTCGGTGTCGAATGGGTTCTGGGGTCGACGCTCTACGGTAGAGTACGAGAGCGTTCCAAGCCACGATGAGAGCCAACATGAAGTGGGCCATCACGAACGGTGGAACGAGCTTCTCAAGAACGGTGATGCCGCCAAGTACGATCTCTGCAATCAGCCCACCGATGAGGCCGAATGCTAACTTTGCGAGATCTCGCCGAAATGGTTTTCGAACGAAAGCGGCGAGGGCGATCAGGATGATGATCCCCGAGCAAAAGATCGTGATCAACCGATTTACGAACTCGACCATTGGATGGAAGCTAAAACTAGCAGCTAGGTGGTGCGCTGTGCAGTTCGGCCAAGTCGGACACCCAAGTCCAGACTGGGTGAGTCGGACCGCTCCTCCAGTAACGATAATGATGGACATGGCGACGAGCGTCACGAACGCTAATCGTTGAAAGTTCTTCGGGCTAATACTCCACGATCTCCACTGTCTCCACATGCTCTCATGTTATTCGCTCAGTCAAGAATTAGGAGAAATTCAGACTCAGCGTCGATACAGCCGGTTACCTAATGCTGTTCACTTGCGCTTGCCTACTGCCACTTGAAGTATCGAATCGCAAGTGCTGGAGCTCCGATGGCCCAGACGGCAAGAACGACCCACTCGTACCCCGGGGCTGATCCTCCGATACCGAGGCTATGAAAAAATATCTGTGATGAAGCAAGTGCAGGAAGAGCCTTGGCGACGCTCTGGAGAAAGCTAGGAAGCGATGTCACTGGAAAAATCATGCCTCCGAGGAAGAGAAGCACGAGGTAGATTCCGTTTGCAAGGCCGATGAGGACCTCGGATTTCAGAGTTCCAGCTAGTAACATGCCCACTCCACTGAATGCAACCGTCGCAAGTAGGAGTGCGATCACGAAGAGGAAGATATTACCCGTAGGGCTCCAACCGAGTGCAAGGCCAACGAGGAGCATGATGACCACTTGAACGATCTCGACGACGACAATTGCAGTGATCTTTGCTGCGAGGAGTCCGGACTTCCCAAGTGGTGTTGCGCCGAGACGTTTGAGAACGCCATAGGTGCGATCGACACCCGTCGCGATGCCTTGTGCGACCATGCCGGTTGCCATTACTGCGAGTGCCAACGTACCAGGTAAGAGGAACTGTACGCGTTGCGTAACACCGTGTGGTAGCGGAAGAACCTTCACCGCAGTAAACCCCAAGAGCAAGAGAACTGGAATGCCGACGGTTACAAGGAGAGACTCTCCTTGAGTGAGGCTCATTCGGATCTCTGAGCGCGCCTGGGCGAGGTATGCCTTCACAGCGAAGACTCCTTTTCGGTAGTGCCGATCGACGGCGATGGCTGTGGTGTCGAACCTGTGAGTTCGAGGTAGATCTCTTCGAGGGAGCGCGCAGAATCGGAGAGGTCAAAGTACTCAATGGCGTTTGCTGCGAGATACGAGGTCAACGAGGCGAAGCGCTGGGCATCTGGCTCTTCCATAATTGCGTAGCTCTGCCGTCCTGTCTCAGTTCCGTTGAGGCCGGTAGAGCGATGCAACTCCTCGAGATCGAGAGGCTCCTTGGTCGAGAACGTGATCTGTGCCTTACCGTGTGCGGCCTTGAGATCGTTGAGCGTTCCGTCGTAGAGCTTTTTGCCCTTCGAGAGAATGATGATCTGATCTGCGAGTCGTTCTGCCTCGAAGAGCTCGTGAGTTGTGAGGACTACCGTCGTGCCGTCGTTGGCGAGGTTAGAGATCAGCGCGCCGATGACCTGACGCCCAGCAGGATCGACTCCTGCTGTGGGTTCGTCGAGGAATGCCACTTGTGGTCGACCAATAATTGCGAGTCCGAGTGAGAGCCGCTGGCGTTCACCGCCAGAGAGTCGTCGGAATGAAGTACTTCGGACGTGCTGGAGTTCGACCGCCTCCAAGATCTCTTCTGGATCCCGTGGCGTTTGGTAGTAACCGCTGTAGAGTTTGAGGGCGGCGTCAGGCGTCATGCGCGGATTGACACCTCCCTGTTGCAACATGACACCGATGACGTGACCCAGTTCTCGTTGTTGACGAACTGGATCGAGACCGACAACGGTCAGCTTTCCAGATTGCGGTCGTCGGTACCCTTCGAGCGCTTCGATCGTGGAAGACTTTCCAGCGCCGTTGGGCCCGAGCATAACGAGAATCGACCCAGCGGCAACGGAAAAACTCAATTCGTCGACCGCTTTGACCTTGCCGTAACTCATTGTGAGGCGATCTACTTCAATTGCAGCCATGATATCAAGCTAGCCTATAGTCACCATGATAGATCTGAAGGCCCTACGGGATAGACGAGACGCTGTGACCGAACTACTCGAGCGACGAGGCGTCAAGAAGGCAGATATCGACAGACTTTTTGAGGTCGATCAGCAGTGCCGAGCAGTGGCTGCCGAGCGTGACCTTCTTCGTGCGGAAGTGAATACGCTCTCGAAGTCGGTCGGAGAAGTGATGCGCTCAGGGGATACGCAACGGGCTGAAACCTTGCGTAACCAGTCGAGGGCTCTCGGTGAAAAGGTCGCAGAACTCGAAGCCGAAGTCGCTCTGTTGGAGGCGGAGCGAAACCAACTCCATCTGGTTCTTCCTAATCTGCCTTCGAACGACGTTCCCGTTGGAACGGGTGAGGAAGACAATATCGTCCTACGCTACTACAGCCCGACTCAGGGCGTTCAAAGTCCAGAGGAGTTTCAACTCCCGGTCTTTCCTCCCTATCAGACGGTTCCTCACTGGGAGATCGGTGCCGAGCTTGGCATCTTGGAGATGACTCGTGCTGCAAAGCTTTCGGGGTCTATGTTTGCTCTGTATCGTGCGATGGGATCTCGACTTCTGCGGGCGTTGACCTCTTTTGCGCTCGATTCTCATAGTGATCTCTACGAAGAACTCCGCCCACCGACGTTGGTTAGGCGAGAGACGATGCTCTCGACAGGGCATCTCCCGAAGTTTGCTGAAGATGCCTACACCATTGAGTCCGACGACCTCTATGCCATACCGACCGCTGAGGTTCCTCTGACCTCGTTCTTTCGCGATGAAATTATCCCCGAGTCTGAGCTTCCAATTCGCTTTACGGCTTCGACCGCTTGTTTTCGCAGAGAAGCGGGCTCGGCTGGACGAGATACTCGGGGTCTCCTGCGTTTGCACGAGTTTGACAAGGTCGAACTCGTTGCTCTGTGCTCTGAGGCGCAAGTTTCCGAGGTCTTTGAGGACATGTTGGGGCGGGCCGAGGGGATCTTGCGGGCGTTAGGGATCTCTTACCGGGTACTCGCCCTTTGTACTGGTGATCTCGGAGGGAGCGCGGCGCAGACTTATGATCTCGAGGCATACTCACCTGGAACCGGTAAGTGGCTCGAGGTCTCCTCGGTTTCGTGGTGTTCTGATTATCAGGCTCGACGAGCGAGTATTCGCTATCGTCGTGAAGATGGAGAGGGTACTTCCCTCGTGCACACCTTGAATGGTTCGGCGCTCG
>JAJYZP010000169.1 GCA_021799875.1 Actinomycetes bacterium
CTACATCAATGTCATCCTTGACGACAGTTGCAGCATGTTTCGGAGCCTGAGTCTCCACCGAAGAGATTCCTGGTGTGGCAATCGGATCCAAACGACGAGGCCTTGCCGTGGGTGTGACGGCCGCACGAGCGAGTGGGACTACAACCCCTTCACTCTCTCGTTCGACAACGGATCGATGAACCCCCCGATGCGTGAGTGAGACCTCCGTAAGCTCCTCCCAGAGCTCCCGTGCATCGCTTACCCCTAGCGTAGTCCCACAGTACTCTGCGAGCTCGGCTGCGATATCCCAAGCTGGACGCGCTAGTCCTGGAGGAAGAAGCTTCTGACCAAGAAAGGAGACACGTCCCTCGATATTGGTGGTCGTACCCTCGTACTCGCTAGCCAGTGCGACGGGGAGCACGACATCAACGAGAGGGTGGGTCGACGTTACGAAGCCGTCGAGACTCACAACGAGATCGACGCTATCGAGAGCGCTTCGAATCTCTTCAGTATCGCTCATATCTCCCAGCGGATCGGCACCGAGCAAAAAGAGGACCCCGATCTCGCCACGACGACAAGCTTCAAGAATCTCGCTAGCCGTACGACCGCGACCCTCCGGAACACGTTGCCACCTCGCAACAAGCGCAGTCGACTGAGCCGTGAGCTCTTGTCCTGGAAGCCGACCTGGCGACAGACCGATCATGGTCGCCCCAACGACGTTCGATCGGCGAAGGCCCAGGAGTACTCGCATCTGCGGTCGAGACCGGAGGAACTCGGTCAAAGCTAGCGACACGTTAGCCTGGTTCTCAGCGAGGTTTCCACGGCCGGCGAGAACGGTGACACTGCGACCTTCAGGATCAATCTCATCGAGCCCGATCTCTGTTGCTAGTTCAGCAAAGGAGATACTTTGAAGGGCCTCTCTGAGGTGACCAGGGTTATATCGAATCGACTTTGCTGCCAGAGGTGTAACCGAGGTTGCTCGGGAACTGACCTCAATGACCTTGAGTCCGTGATTGAGGACCGCGTCACGCAGTCTCACCCACAGTACTGGAAGCTCTTCCCGCAGATCTCCGGCAACCACGATCAAGAGCTTCGAAGCCAGTGCCTCGTTGATCGTCGCCTTTGCGGCGCCAACAACGATCTCGGGATCGAGACCATCACCAAGCTGGCAGTCCACAGAGTCGGTGCCGAAGGTACCTTTGAGCAACTTCACCCAAGCGTACAGATCTTCATTGGTCCAATGCGATCCACCGATCGCTGCAACCGACTCGGGGCCGACCCCCTCGAGCGAGGCGCGTACTGCCTTGGCAACTTTCGCAAGCGACTCGGCCCAACCGGTCTCAACGAAGCCCTCTCCCTTACGCACCATCGGAGACGTGAGACGCTGCTCTGAATTGATAGCTTCAAAACTGAAGCGTCCTTTATCACAGAGCCAGGAGTGGTTCACACTCTCAATATCGACGCCAAGATATCGCGTCAGTTGATTTTGGGAGGACTGGACCACCGTTCGACAGCCCAGAGCACACATGGTGCACGTCGATTCAACCTGTTCAAGATCCCAAGGACGAGCCTTAAAGCGATAGGGCGTCGCCGTGAGCGCACCAACCGGACAGATCTGAACAACGTTGCCCGAGAAGTACGAGCGAAACGGCAGATCCGGGAATGTGGCGACCTCGATATTCGCCCCTCTTCCGATGAATTCAATCAAGGGCTCTCCGGCCACTTCATCGGCAAAGCGCGTGCAACGATCGCACTGTATGCATCGCTCCCGATCGAGCAGGATGAGCTCAGAGATCGGTATTGGTTTCGCATAGTGACGCTTTTCTTCGATAAAGCGCGTCTCGCTCGGACCGAAAGAGAGGGTCTGGTCTTGGAGCGGGCACTCGCCACCTTTGTCACAGACGGGACAGTCGAGAGGGTGATTAGCGAGTAGGTACTCCAATACCCCATCTTGAGCCTTCTTGACCTTCTCAGAGTTGGTAACTATCTCCATATCCGGTGCGACGTTAACGAAGCAAGCCGGTTGCAATGAGAAACCACGAGGACCTTTTACCTCTACGAGACACATACGACAGAAGGCGACCGGCCTCATGCGAGGGTGATAGCAGAAGCGAGGGATATGAATGCCGTAGCGTTCCGCAGCCGTAATGATAAGGTCGCCCCGATCCGCATCGACCGTCGATCCATCGATGATGATCGATACTGGCTCTCTCTGGTCAGTCAAAGGGACATCCTCCCTCTTTCACGTGCATTAAAAACTCATCTCGAAACATTGTGATACCAACAGCGACCGACGAGGGGATAGACGGTCCTAGTACGCAGATCGTCGTTTGCGCCGGAGGCCAGCTAACGCCGGGAACGATGTTGTCGCAGAGATCCCACAAGAGATCAAGATCTTCCTCTCGGCCAGCTCCAGCTTCGATCCGTTCCATGATCTTCTCGATCCAGTTCGACCCTTCACGACACGGTGTGCACTGTCCACACGACTCCCTTTTGAAGAACCGTGAGATTCGCCACGCAGCCCGAACCATACAGGTGGTGTCGTCCATCACAACGATGGAGCCAGATCCGAGCATTGAGCCGGCCTTCGCTACATCGTCTTGAGACAACGGCAGGTCTAACTGATCAGGACCGAACCAGGGAGCAGAGACTCCTCCCGGAATAATCGCTTTGACCTTGCGACCGAAGCGGACACCGCCTCCAAGCTTTGGATCTTCAATGAGGTCTCTGAACGTACTCTTCGCCATTTCGAGCTCGTAGTTTCCAGGTCTATTGACATGCCCAGAGAGCGCAAAGAGTCGGGTCCCAGTTGATCGGCCGACCCCCAGGGCAGCAAAGGCGGCTCCCCCGTTGAGAACTATCCACGGTAGGTTCGACATGGTCTCAACGTTGTTCACGATCGTGGGCTCTCCGTACAGCCCTATCACTGCCGGAAAGTACGGAGGCTTAATTCTAGGGAAGCCGCGCTTGCCCTCGAGAGATTCCAGCA
>JAJYZP010000170.1 GCA_021799875.1 Actinomycetes bacterium
ACTCTCAGTGATTTTGTCTGGATCGATCTCAAAGATATCGGCCAAGTGTCCTCGAATCGTCTCAAAGATCTCAGCTCGAGTCACTGCCTCAGGCATACTGTCCTACTTCCTCTCGTGTGGCCCCTCCCCCAAGTGAGTCCTCGAGGGCGTGAACCAAGTCCATCTCAACTAATGATGCTGCCGCGACGAGCGCATTGACGATTGCAAGCGGAGTAGAGGAGCCATGGCCGATCATGCAGAGTCCTTGAACACCGAGAAGCGCAGCACCACCGTAGGTATCGGCCGACAGCTCCTTGACCAAGGGCTCGAGCTTCGGATAGACACGTTCGAAGACCTCGGGGCCGTCGTCACCTTTCATCAAATGTTCCAGCACTGCCTTCGCGAAGACCTGCAAACCACCCTCGAGCGTCTTGAGAACGACGTTACCGCTGAACCCGTCGGTGACTACGACATCAACCTCTCGTGTCATGACGTCACGTCCTTCAACATTACCGATGAAGTGAATTCGAGGGTCGTTAGCGAGCAGAGCGTTCGTAGTCTTAACCAGGAGGTTCCCCTTGCTCGACTCCTCCCCGATCGACAGTAGGCCCACTTTCGGCACCTCGATTCCGAAGCGATCGGTCGAGAAAATGGAGCCCATGACCGCAAACTGTACTAACCACTCCGGGGTGCACTCGGCGTTCGCACCCGAGTCAAGCAAGACCGTTGGCGTCGATCCCGGAACAGGAATCGTAGTCGCAATAGCGGGACGCTTGACGCCCCGGATCCT
This sequence comes from Actinomycetes bacterium, assembly GCA_021799875.1. GTDB lineage: Bacteria > Actinomycetota > Acidimicrobiia > Acidimicrobiales > Acidimicrobiaceae > JAJYZP01. The sequence goes on from JAJYZP010000170.1 coordinate 770, forward strand.
TCCCATCTTGGTTAGAGCAGCCGCCATAGCGGCGCCAGTGTTACCCGCTGAGAAGAGGCCAGATGCTTGACCCTCTTTGACGATCTCAGCACAGCGAACTAGCGAAGAGTCTCGCTTACGACGTATCGACGAGGCCGGGTCGTCATCCATTGCGATCACCTCGGTGGCCTCCACGTAGCCGGCGAGACCAAGATCGGTCACGAGATCCAAGGCCTGACGCGTCCCAACGGCAATGATCGGAATCGAGTGCTCAGAGGCGACAATTCGAAGCGCCTCCGCCACGACCTCAGGGGCCTTGTCCCCACCCATGAGATCAACAGCTATTGGTTTCAAGGCTCTCTATTCTACCTCTACAGCTTGACGACCCTTGTAATACCCACAGCTCGGACAGATGTGATGTGGGCGCTTCGCGCTGCCACACGATGGACAGCTACTTGCACTCGGTATATCAAGTGTCCAGGCACTCGCCTTACGACTGGCACCTTTTGCCTTTGAGGTCTTTCGCTTTGGTACAGCCATCTCAACAGTCTCCACACAGATCACGATCTCTACAGATCACAAGAGAAACAGACTACTCGCCTTTGCGCTGAACTGCTTCGTCAAGCTCGTCGAGTACTGCCCATCGCTCGTCTCTCGGTGATCGATCACAACCACACGGACCCTCTTTCAAGGAGGATCCGCAGGTAGGACAGAGTCCAGGACAGTCGGGCGAACAGAGCGGCACGAGGGGCAGCTCCAGCACGAGCGCATCTTTGATCATCTCGGTCAAATCGATAACCTCGCCATCAAAGCTATAGCTTCCGCTCTCTTCCGTTGCATCGACCTCAAAGAGCTCACGTACCTCAGCGGTTATGACGTTAAAAGCGTCGTCAAGGCAGCGAGCACACTCTCCGTGAGAGACGCTGCGTATGGTGCCAGAGACCAAGACACCAGGATGAGCGGATTCAAGGACTCCGTCTATCTCGATCATCTGATCACTCTCTACTCGAGAGAATCGAATAAAGATCTCTGACGACGTTCCTTCCCGATGAAACGAAACTGGCGTACCAGACTCACGAAGAAGCTTGAAGACCGAGAGCGAGAAATCCTTCGAACCCATGGTCTCCTCCTTACCTACTCGACACCGTGAACCTTCGATCTCAGTGATCTTGATCGAAGAAGACATCCTCGGCTCGTCGTTGCGTCTCGTCAGAGTCCTCGACGTGACGATCGGTGGTGTGGGCAAGCAGATCCCGACCTGCGCGTACCGACTTCAACGTGCTGACCAACGCAATCTCGAGCGAAGCTAGCCGTTGGTCAGCATAGTCGCTTGCCTCCAGTCGAAGCTTCGAGGCCTCCTCTCGAGCACCCTGCACGATATGGTTCGCTTGCGATGTCGCCTGACGGACGATGTCTGTCTTAGAGACCAGCGACTCAGCTCGAGCTCGCGCAGCTTCGATAATCTCATCTGCTTCGAGCTTCACTCGATCAAGATACTCTTGCCGCTCTCGAAGCATCCACTTAGCATCACGCAACTCTTTTGGAAGGAGCGATATCGCCAGGTCGATCAGCGACAGTAGCTCCTCTCTGGGGAGCAGCACCGACGACGAGAGCGGCATGCTCTTGGCAGTTGCAACCATTGCCCCCAGATCGGCCAAGACCTCCTCGACTCTCGGAGTCTGTAGCGAATCGAAAGAACTCTCTACGTGAGAATCGTCAGCATACGATTCCTCACGAAATCCACTAACCGCCACCTAGGAACCCCCAAACTTCTCCAAGAGCCTCTCGGCAACGATCTTCGGAACCATCGAACGAATATTTCCACCATAGGACGCAACCTCACGCAGTAACCGCGAGGCCAAGAAAGAGTGCTCGGCAGAGGTCGGGATGAAGATGGTATCGATCCCAGAGAGTTGATGATTCATCTGGGCCATCTGCAGCTCAGACTCGAAATCCGAGATTGCCCGCAATCCTCGTACAATGATCGTTACCTCAAGTTCGCGAGCCAAGTTCACGACGAGCGTTGAGAGAGAAACGACCTCGACGTTCTCAAGGTGATCGACCGATCGCTCAATCAAGAGTTTTCGCTCGGTCAGGTCAAACATCGGTGAAGCCTTCTGCGGATTCCTCGTAGCCGCCACCACGACCGTGTCAAAGAGCTGAGATGCTCGCTGTACCACCT
>JAJYZP010000171.1 GCA_021799875.1 Actinomycetes bacterium
CCGACCTTGACACCCGGCTACCGCGGGCTGGTCTTGTCCCCGAAGAGATCGGGACGGTCGTGGTTGGCGAGGCGGCCGAGCTGGCGGTCGAGGTCGAACTACCCTCTAACGTAGTGACCCGGCGGGACGATCAGTTGCCCGAGCAGAGCGAGCTCATCGCTTCGGTCTTGACCATGCAATGCGCGTTCTTTGGAGAGGGCCTGCGATCGAGGAGGTCGTTGCTCGCTTGGACCGCATGGGAGGCGATGAGCAGTTCTGGGCTGTCGAGGCCGCCAACACGGTCGTGTACGTGGGTTGACTTTCTCGGGTGGCCGGCTCCGAGTTCGCTGGCTTGTGGGGCGGTGCGACTGATCCGGGGTGGCGACGGAAGCGGAGCTATCGGCCCTAAACCGCTGCTCGGGCCAACGCTATGTTTGTCGCCGGGCTGCGCTATCTCCATAGTGACTGTATGGCGATGTCGCGGCCGATTCTAGAGCGCAGCAGCCTTGTGGCGGAGACCGCTATCACGCCTTAAAGCTCGCGGCGCTGAGCTGGTAGAGAGATGCTTCCGAGCCTCCCGCTAGTCGATCACTGAACGAGAAGTCTCTCGGTCAACAAGGCGATGGACCAGTTCTTGAGGGATCTATCAACGGTGTTTCCGATCCTTCGCCGATGTAATGAGATCAGCCTGCCTATCAGTGTCTATCTCGCCCTGATGGATTCACGAGCGCAACGACTCTTTTGCTTGGCGAAGCTCACAAGCTTTGCGCAAGATCATTTCATAGGATTGTGGTCTCGAGCACATGAGTGAGTCTCATATCCTTCGTTTGAATTGTGTTCCAATTACGACCGCTCTTCGACTCTTGGTTCGCTCTTGATGTTTCGTCGTTGCGGGCGAGATGCGGAGCGACCGGCAAGCTCGAACCAATTTAGCCTTATGGAGGGCAGTTGCACTTCGTAAGCTAGGTGAAGGGCCTTGTGCACCATTAGTTTGATTTATGACTCGTTAGGTGCATCGGCATGTCATAAATTTTTGGTGCGGAGTGTTGCGGAGAGTTGCAAGATAATGCTTAGGACTTATTGACTCGTTCGGTTCGGAGTCAGTTATTGATTTGGAGGAAAAGTGCTCCCAACGGTTAGGGACCTATGCGTCTTGAACGAAGGAGCGGAGAACATCCGCATCTCGGACTCCATTGAACGAGTTGACGAGGAGTCACTCTCCGAAGTTGACGGCGAGCGCTTCTTGTCCCAGTCCTACCTCACTGCGGGTATGGCTGAGCTCGTCCGAGAGGGCTTTAAGCGACTCTCTGGTGCACAAGGTGGCCGGTCCGTTTTTCGGCTCAAACAAGCTATGGGAGGTGGCAAGACCCATCTCATTCGAACGATGGCCTATCTCGCCCGCCACCCGCATCTACGAGAGCAGTTCTTCCCCGAAGCCGCAAACCGCTATCCCTTTGGATCTGCTCTGGTCTGTTTTTTCAATGGACGAGAACAACCTGCGGACTTCTTTTGGGGCCGTATCGCTGCCCAGCTTGGCAAGGCCGCCTTCTTTGAAGGTGGGGTCCAAGCACCTGGGGAGGAGAGTTGGCGATCGCTGTTTAGCTCCGTTGGCGAGCCGGTTCTCATCCTCTTAGATGAGATGCCCACCTACTTTGAGTACTACCGAACCCAGCCAGTTGGACAAGGTACCGTCGCAGATGTTGCGGGTCGGGCCTTTGCGAACCTGCTCTCGTGTATCCAGGGGTTGGATAACGTCTGTGTCGTTGTCTCAGAGCTTGAGGCATCTCATGCCGAGGGTACGAACATCATCAACTCCGCTCTCGACGATGCCCGTAAAGAGCTGAGCCGGGTGGAGTTCAATATCACCCCGGTGGATCTCTCTGGCGACGAGACCTATGCAATTTTGAAGAAACGTCTCTTCGCCAAATTGCCCGACGAGGCTCAGGTTGGACACATCGCCGAAAGCTTTGCCAAAGCTATTGAAGCTGCTCAGAGGTCAAAGACTATCGAGCAGCAAAAGACGCCAGAGCAGCTTGCGTCTGAGATCATCCAGACCTACCCCTTCCATCCGCAGATGAAGCACATCTTCGCCTTGTTTAAAGAGAACAAGGAGTTCCAACAGACTCGTGGGCTCATGGAGCTTGCTTCTCGGCTTATCCGATCTGTGTGGAACAGTAACGCCAATGACGTGTTGCTCATTGGTCCCCAGCACTTTGATCTAGCGATCGATGAGGTACGAGAGAAGCTCATCTCCATCTCAAAGCTCGACGAAGCCGTCGCACGAGATCTCTACGCAACGGATGGGAGCGCACATGCGCAGGTGCTCGACGCCAACAACGGCAACGACGCCGCATCTCAGCTCGGGAGTTTGCTGTTAGTCTCCAGCCTCTCCACTGCGGTCAACCCCGTCAAAGGTCTCACGAAATCTGAAGCGTTGGAGTGTCTTGCAACTCCCAATGCGGATCTCTCGTTTTACCAAGACGCCCTTGAAGCTATGTTGGGGAGCTGTTGGTACCTCCATCGCTCAGAGAGCGGACGGGTCTACTTTGACAAGTTGGAGAATCTCACGAAGATGCTCAAAGGGCTCGCCGATGACGCCCCCGAACCCAAGGTCCAAGAACTCGTCGCACATCGCTTGCAAGAGATGTTTGAGCCCAAGCGCAAGGCCGCATACCAACGAGTATTGGCGCTTCCTCGTATCGACGAGATCGCTGAAGCCGTGAAAAGCTACCGGGTGCTTGCTATCGTTCCTCCCGACTCCAAACTGCCACCTGATGAGATCTCTCGGCTCTTTGAGTCCATAGTGCGCAAGAACAACCTGTTAGTCCTTACCGGTCAACCCTCCTTTGAGATGCGAAAACTCTGGGAGGCTGCTCGGAGCGTCTATGCCTCATCACAAGCACTCGCCCAGAACCGAGTCGTTCGAGGCACCACGCAGTTC
>JAJYZP010000172.1 GCA_021799875.1 Actinomycetes bacterium
AGGAGCCATGCCAGGGCAACTTGCGATGGCGTTGCTTGGAGTCGTTCTGCGATCTCGCCGACAACGCCGGTGCTTTGTGACAGAGCACCGGTCTGAATTGGGAACCACGGAATGAAAGCGATAGAGTGCTCTTCGCAGTAGGTGAGTACCCGTTCGGCTGACCTGTTTGCGAGGTTGTAGAGGTTCTGTACGGAGTCAATCGTGGCGTACTTTGACGCTTCGTCGATCTCTTCTACCGTTACTTCAGAGAGGCCGATCTTGTCGATTTTGCCTTCCTTTTGGAGGTCTGCGAAGACACCGATCTGATCGGCTAGGTCGACCTTTGGATCGATTCGGTGGAGCTGGTAGAGGTCGATTCGTTCACGCTTCAGTCGCCTGAGGCTCATTTCGGCTTCTTGTCGTAGGTACTCAGGTCGTCCAACTGGCAGCCACTGATTGGGGCCCGTGCGCACCAGGCCTGCCTTCGTGGCTATCTTCACGTGGTGATCTGAGGAGGTGAGCACTTCGCCGATGATCTCTTCGGAAACGTACGGTCCGTAGGAGTCGGCAGTGTCGATGAAGTCAACGCCGAGTTCGATGACAGCTCGAATGACTTGGCGCGCAACGTTGCGATCTTTTGGTTCACCCCAGATTCCGTCGCCGGTAATTCGCATTGCCCCGAAGCCGAGTCTGTGAACCGTGAGGTCTGTTCCGATTGTGAAGGTGCCGCCGAGTGAGTGTGATGGTTGCTGTGTCATAGTGTTCTTCTCTCTTGGAGTGGTAGCGGTTCAACTCCGCTGTCGTGTAGTCGCTTTACCAACCTCTGGATCAAGGGTGCTCGACGCCATATCGGCCGTAACGGTTTCATAGTGGTTGCCGACTCCTAGACCCAACGTCTCGAAGAAGACGCTAGTCGCCAGTACTAAGCGACAGGCTTTCGTGTAGGACTATCACTCGGAGAACCCCAAGCGAGAGTGTAGATCTGATTCGTCGGCTGGTCGAGGGGTAGGTGGACAGCTTCGTATTCGGGTTCGAAGAACGCTGACGGTCAATATATCTGGTTGACTCGTCCCGTTCTACTCCGTTACACGGTGCTCTTCGATGTCTTGAGGGGAAGTGATCTAGGGGATCGCGAGGCTAAGGCCCTGGCAATGAAACTACGGTCATTGTACGGTTCGGAGAACCATTGGCTAGGAGAGCGGTGACTGTGGACTCATCGTTACTGTGCTGATGCGTAGTGGCAGATCCTCTCGATGACCCACTCAGTTCGCTGGTGGAAACTGGGGTTGAGTTGGCTGGCTCGTGCGTGCTACCATTTGCAGGTAGCTGATAGGCATTGCCGAAGTTCTTGCAAGGCTGGAGTGGGTTTGAGCGCATTCGATGAGCAGCGTCCAGAGGTTTGTAACCTGGCACGGCCGTGAGTTCTCAAGCTAGGTGTGTTTCTGAGGTATCGAAAAGACACTAGTAGTGTTTCCTCTTAGGACAGTGGTAAATGGGGAGGAAAGCGTGGTTCTTGTGGTGATGGAAGGTCGTTTACGTCGTAGAGGGTTGAGAGCTCATAGTTCAAAGGGAGTGGTCCTCTTAGGAGCGCTCTCACTCTTTGGAGCAGCGACGCTGTCGCTGCTCCCAGGTGTTGCCTCTGCATCGTCAACCACAACTGGAACGACGCTGTACGTTACTCCAAGTGGAAGTGGAACCACGTGTTCTGTAACTGCTCCGTGTTCTTTGACCCAGGCCATTGCCCTTGCGAATAGAGCCTCCGGCGATACCGTCATGGTTGGTGCTGGTACCTATGACACTGGAACAGCTAGCACAAATGCGAACTTGATAAAAGGCCCCATCAATATCACCGCATCGATGACCATCGTGGGTGCTGGAGCAGACAAGACCTTCATTGGTGGTACTTCAACGAGTGATCAAGTAGCAGGATCGGTCTTCCAGGTTTACAACCCGACAGCACCTCCGGTTGTAACCATCTCTGGGGTGACCGTGCAGTACGGGAACGCTACGAACTACTACAACAACAACGGTGGTGGGATCTACAATGCCGGAACCGTAACTGCCATCAACGACACGATCTCGGAGAACACCGCCTGGGCCCCGCAGAACAGTGGCGGCGGCATTTACAATACTGGAACCTTCACTGCCATCAACGACACGATCTCTGCGAACACAGCTTCTAGCGACAACTATAACGGTGGTGGGATTACCAACTATGGCGGTACTAACAACCCGAATGGAACCTTCACTGCCATCAACGACACGATCTCGGGGAACAGAGCGCACGGCGGAGCGGGAGGGAGTAGCGGCGGAATTTCCAACCTTGGATATTTGACCGCCACGAACGACACGATCTCTGGTAACAGTGCTTCTGACAGCGGCGCATCCAACGCCGGCGGCATCTCCAACATCGACACGCTCACCGCCACGAACGACACGATCTCTGGTAACAGTGCTTCTGGCGGCCCCTACAACGCTGGCGGCATCTTTAACTTGAGTGGTGGCGGTCCGTTTATGCTCGCCGCTTCTATCGTCGCAGATCAGGTCTCCGGTAGAGACTGCGGTGGCACTATCTCTGACGCTGGCTACAACCTCTCGAGTGACGACTCCTGTGGCTTTAGCTCAACTTCAACCTCACTATCGAATCAGTCCATCACTCTCCCAGCTCTCGCCAACAACGGTGGTCCCACACAGACCATTGCAATCACTTCGTCCTCTCCCGCTTACGATGTGATTCCTTCAAGCTCGGCTCTCTGTAGTGGTGGTCCCATAACGCTGAACTCGTCACCGATCACCATCCCACATACCGATCAACAAGGAGTCCTTCGGCTTCTGCCCGGTGCTGGCTGTGACATCGGTGCCTACCAGGTGGGATCGATCTCTCTTGCACCTCAGACGCTTCCTCCTGCTCACCTGAACCAGTCCTACAGTGCCACCTT
>JAJYZP010000173.1 GCA_021799875.1 Actinomycetes bacterium
GGTGAGTGTTGCGCCAGAGTCCTCGCAAGTCTCGGACATGATCTGACGACAGCGGGCCAAGATTGGCTGCGTCAGTGCTCCGCGTCGGTACTTGGTCATGAGACTAAATGAACGTGACGATTCGATACCTGCGACCGGCCTCTGCGGATATTGGGGTCTCGTGTGAGTATTTCGCTCCATTCCGATCACCTGTTTCGGTTCAATCCGATCACCTGTTTCGGTTCAATCCGATCACCCATTTCGGTTCAATCCGATCACCCATTTCGGTTCAATCCGATCGCGATGTCGAGGTGAGAGAGGGTCCACCACCGCGTTGAGCTGACAGGGCAACTTCCTCTTAGATCACCCACGTTGGGTGCGAGAGGAGGAAGAGATGTCACGTCCCCGCAGTCCTATGAGAAAGATCCGAGAGGTTCTCCGTCTTGTCAATGAGGGCAACATGAGCCGTCGCCAAGTGAGCGATGCGCTCCATGTTCCTTTGACAACGGTCAACGACTACATCAAGCGGGCATCGTTAGCCGGCGTTGGCTGGCCACTGCCCAATGATCTCGACGACGCTCTACTCGAACACAAACTGTTCTCACCACGTCGAGTTGCTTCGACTAGGCGAGCACTACCGGATTGGAAGTACATACATACCGAGTTGAAAAAGCCCGGGGTTACCAAGTGGCTCTTGTGGGAGGAATACCGCGAAGAACACGTCGATGGCTATGGGTACACTCAGTTCTGTCAGCTCTACCGCAACTGGTCCAAGACACTCGACCTCGTGATGCGCCAAGAGCACCGTGCAGGCGAAAAACTCTTCGTCGACTATGCAGGGCAGACCATCTCGATCTATGACCCAGATAGTGACGAGGTAGTGATGGATGCAGAGCTCTTCGTCGCAGCGCTCGGCGCGTCAGGTTACATCTACGCAGAGGCGAGCGCTTCTCAGGACCTTGACGCCTGGATCACCGCTCACGTGAACACGTTCGAGTTCATGGGTGGTGTAGCTCAGATCGCAGTTCCCGACAATCTTCGCTCGGGTGTCACCAAGGCTAATCGCTACGAGGCAGAGCTCAACCGGACCTACGAGGAGATGGCAACGCACTATTCGATTGCGATCATCCCCGCTCGTGCTTATAAGCCGCGTGATAAGGCCAAGGCAGAAGCAAGTGTGCTGCTTTGTGAACGATGGATTATCGCCAAGCTCCGAAAGAGGCACTTCACATCTCTCCAAGAGTTAAACGCCGCGATCAAAGAGTGTCTTGAGGTGATAAACAACAAGCCGTTCAAGAAGCTCGACGGATCGAGACGCTCGATGTTCGAACAGATAGACCGGCCGGCGCTCACTGCGTTGCCACTGACCCGCTATGAGCTCGGGCGTTGGAAGGTAGTCAAGTGCAACATCGACTACCACATCGAGACAGATCGTCATAGGTACTCAGTTCCATATCAGCTCGTGGGCCAATACCTCGATGTGCGCACGTCTGCCTACACAGTAGAAGTCTTCTTCAAATCCAAGCGTGTGGCCTCTCACGTGCGCTCTTACAAGCGAAATGGGTTCACGACGCTTACTGCTCACATGCCCGAATCCCATCGCAGACACGCTGAGTGGACGCCTAGTCGCATGATCGCCTGGGCGAACAAGACCGGACCTTCAACCGCGGCCTTCGCTACCAAGCTCATTGAGCTGCGTCCCCACCCAGAGCACGGCTACCGCTCGATCCTTGGCGTCATCCGTCTCGCTAAGCACTACGACGAAGCTCGCATCGAAGCCGCGTGCAAAAGAGCGATCGCTATCGGTTCTTACTCCTATAGCTCCATCAAGTCGATCCTGGAGAAGAACCTCGATTGCCAACCCCTTCCTACAGACGATGTTCAAGATCACCACCGCCACCACGAAAACATCCGTGGTGCTAACTACTACCAATGAAAGGAACTAACCCAATGTTAACGAATCCAACGATTGACGGACTGCGTGAACTCAAGCTCGACGTCATGGCAACTTCGCTCCAAGAGCAACGCACAAGCGCTACCTACGATGCGCTTCCCTTCGAAGAGCGACTCGGCCTGCTTGTCGACCAAGAGATCCTAGAGCGCAAGAACCGCAGGCTTCGTCGTTTACTCTCCTTGGCTAAGTTGCGCACGAACGCGGTCATTGAGAACATCGACTTCAAGACCTCACGCGGGCTTAAGCGATCGATGGTCCTATCGCTTGGAGAGTCGCACTGGGTCAACGAGCATCACAACGTAGTTGTAGTAGGCGCCACCGGCGTCGGCAAGACGTACCTCGCCTGTGCACTCGCGAACAGCGCGATCCGCCACGGGCACTCTGCACTCTACCTACGTGCACCACGCCTATTCGAAGAACTCTCAATCGCACGAGTGGACGGGAGACTCCCCAAGTTGATGGCATCGTATGCACGCGTCGAAATCCTCGTCATCGATGACCTGTTTCTGCGTCCCCTCGACGTGAAACAAGCTAGCGACTTCCTTGAGATCATCGAAGACCGCCACCAGTTGCGATCCACGATTGTGGCATCACAACTCCCTGTGGCAGACTGGCACGCAGCGATCAGCGATGAGACTATTGCCGACGCAATACTCGATCGTCTACTCCATAATGCCCATCGCATAGATCTAAGCGGCGAGTCTCTTAGACGAAATGACAGCTTCGTCAACAAGGAGCAGCCGGCACAGTCTGAGACATCTGTTTAGTGACGCACCGAGATACAAGACACACGAAGGAGGTGATCATCGGGGACAAGTGACTACCAACGTCGGCCACTCCGCGGCTTGCGACTACTCGCGATCGGAATGAACCGAAACAGGTGATCGGATTGAACCGAAACAGGTGATCGGATTCACCGAAATACGCAGCCAGGTAACCCTAACCAAGCGGCGGAGCCAGAAGCCCCGTCCGCAAGGGCGGGG
>JAJYZP010000174.1 GCA_021799875.1 Actinomycetes bacterium
GGTGCGCTCCTTTCACAGAGGGATCTTCGTGCAGCTGGATGGAGTGTAGGGGCCCAGGTAGCTTGCCTCAAGAATGCGTTAAGTGACTATGCGAACTGGAGAGAGACACCCGTGACCTTCGCTATGAACGCTCTCTACGATCCTGCCACGCCGGGTCAACCCGACGTGAGCGTTCTCGATGCTATTGCTCGAGAGTGCGCACGATCTGGCGCAACGGGTGGACCGACCTGCATACTGGGCAACAACGATCTCAGTCCCACGCTCGCATCGACGGTACTGTCGGGTCCTTTGATTACCGAGATCCAGAGCCTCATCTCCCAGGGACTTCGGCCCTTGGTCTATTTTCAAACCAATGGGACGAGACTCAGCTGTAGCACGATTGACGCAGGGTTGAGCTATCACGCCCGCTCGATTGAAGTCTGGTCGCCAAGAGATGGGTACCCAGGTTTTACCGTCGTTCCTCCTGCGGTGTTGGCCCAATGGAATCGTGCGCTGCAGTCCCAATCTTCAAGCGTCCCCTGTCCTTGATCACATGCGACGAGGAGGACGAGCAGAGAGTCCAGCGACAGGTACCTCTTGTCGGTCTGTGATCTTCGGTCGACGAGAATTTCGGACTTTGTATCGCAGGGTGGTCGGTGCCTATGCAGACGCGTCCTTCGGATGAGCTGGTGGCCGTAGTGCACTGCTCTGTCGATCGGCTCCACTGGTGTTCGCTGCTCGGATGTACGTAGCTCGACATCGACCTCTCACAGTCAAGGCTCAGCCAGACTGCAGTGCCTCAATGATCTCGCAGTGGTAGGAATCAGGCTCTGAAACAGTTCACGCTCACTTCCTGAGAACAGGTCGCATCGGTTTCGAGATCAGTGCTTTTTTTGGGGAGACTCCTCGGTAACCATGTGCGGTCGGTGGTGCTGCCTTCAAGCTGAGGCCTGCAGTTAGTTAGAGAGATTGGTGGCGTGCGTAGTGACCTTGGATTGGCTAGTGCGGTGGTTCATGAGCGGCGCTGACGCCGACATGCTCGTAGCCGCGCAACACTAAGAGGGGCCTACGAGAGGGTGGAGCAGCGATGTGGAGGCGAGGGAAGCGATGGGTAAGCTCTTCGAAGACGATCTTGGCTTCGAGTCGAGCGAGAGCGGCACCGAGACAGTGATGTGCTCCTAAGGAGAACGCCAGGTGTCCAGATGCGTTTGCACGAGCTAGGTCAAGCTCGTTGGGCCGTTCGAAGGTGGCTGGGTCTCTATTAGCTCCCCCTATCGCAACGACGATCGATTCTCCTTGGCGAATGGTCTCCCCAGCAAGCTCCAGATCTTCCGTTGCGGTACGTGAAGTTATCTGCACGGGACTCTCGAAGCGGAGGATCTCTTCGATCGCTCCCGGGATACCCCCGGGATCTGTCACAAGTTGCTGCCAGAGGCTTGGTCTGGTGACAAGTTCAACCGTTCCGTTACCGATAAGGTTGGTGGTTGTTTCGAATCCAGCCACGAGCAGAAGAGACGCCGTCGAGACCAACTCGTCCATGGAGAGGGTCTCTCCATTCTCCTCTGCTGCGATGAGGCTGGAGAGCAGCGATTCGTCCGGATCCGATCTTCTTGTGTGAATGAGATCACGAAGATAGGAGGCGAGAGCTAACTCCGATGACCGGGTTCGGATCTCTGCGTCTGGTGCAGATGTTGGTTCGAGAGTCGTGGCTAGCCTCTGTCCCCAGGCACGAAGCCTCTCTCGGTCTTGAGCGGGAACCCCAAGAAGGCGACAGATGACGGCCAACGGTAGTGGGTAGGCGAGGGTTTCAACGAGATCAAACTCCTGGAGAGGATCTACCTGCACGAGGAGTCGATCGACGGTCTCACGGATCCAAGGCTCGAGCGAATCTATGGCTTTTGGGCTGAAGGTGCCCGAGAGTAGTCGTCGTAGACGCGTGTGGTCAGGGGGATCCATAGTTAGTAGATCAGCAGTCGGCAGTTCGGAACGTGGGTCCCCAGAAGGATAGTTTTTCGGCTGGTAGCCTTTTTGGTGTTTCGGTGAGGAGCTCCATCTTCGATCTCGAAGGACCGTAGAAGCTGTGTCGTAGTTAGCCGTGGTCCAGGTTCCAAGTGGACTACGAAGAAGAGCTCTACGACGCATCTCGTCGTAGAGAGGATAGGGGTTTGCCTTCGTCTCGGACTTGAGGAGGCGTGCAACCGGATCCCCTCTCCACTGAAACCATCGTACTGCAGCACGCTCGATCACTCGTCGTCCAATGTTCTCCTTCGAGCTCATCGTCTCTCTCCTAACCTCAAATCGTTACTTGACATACTAATGGTATTTGAAAACCATTAGTATGTCAAGTAAGCTCAGCGAATCGAGACGTAGAATAAGGTCGTGACCAGGATGACGAGATCCGAATCGAAGGCAAGAACCCGTGCTCGGTTGATAGCTGAAGCCGAGAGACTGTTTCGCGAGCAAGGGTACGCAGCGACCTCACTCGAAGACATCGCAAAGGCTGCAGAGGTGACGAAAGGTGCTATCTACGCTCACTTCACAAGCAAGGAAGATCTACTCTTAAGCGCTATCGAGGCGGCGCCGACGCCGGAGTACGGGGCCGTGCTCAACGATCAGTCACTGCCTCTTCGGGAGCGCTTAGCTGCGTTCGGTCGAGCTAGCGCTGCCTCTGATGAGACCTCTGATACGGCAAGGTTAGCGATGACCCTCGAGTTTGTAGCTGCTCTTTTGCGTAAACCGGATGCGCTCGAGCGTTATAGTGCAGATCTTCGCGGCCGCCTTGAGGAGTTAGCCGCTCATGATCCTGACCGACCTCGAGCGGATGTCTCACAGATAGAGGTTTGGGCG
>JAJYZP010000175.1 GCA_021799875.1 Actinomycetes bacterium
AAGACTATCGTGGCCGATCTCACCTTGGACAACACCATGCTGAAAGAGATCGCTGCGGGAAAAATCTGACTCCGGGCCGGCACCGACGCACAGTCGAGATGCTCATGCGCCAGTTCGGGGTATCCGAAACCAGAGCCTGCAAGCTCATCGGCCAGCACCGCTCCACCCAGCGTTACGTCCCAAAAGCACCCCCTGACGAGAGAGAGGAGCACCTGGCATGGCTGAAGGCATATGCGCTCGCCAATCCCCGCTGCGGGTACAGGCGGGCCTTGGCAGAGATGGTGAGCCAGGGATACCAGGTCTCCAAGAACTACGTGCAAAAACTCTGGAGAGAGGCGGGGCTCAAGGTCCTCTACAAGAAGAAGCGCCGCAAACCGAGAGTGCTCCTGTCAGGGTGGCATCGACCGCTCTATGCCAATGTCACCTGGGCCATGGACTTCCAATTCGACCAGAGCGAAGACAAGCGGGTACTCAAACTCTTGAACGTGGTGGACGAGTACGACCGGCGTTGGCTGGCTGCCAAAGCCGCCAAGTTCATCGACGCAGCCGGGGTCATTGCCACCCTCGATGACCTGGTAGCCGAGCACGGAGTGCCAAGACAGCTCAGGACAGACAACGGGCCTGAATTCATCGCTGACGCCCTGGCGGCCTGGACCGCCGAGATGGGGGTGGAGCTGCTCTTCATAGAGCCGGGATCGCCATGGCAACATGGGGTGATCGAATCTCTAAACGGCCGCGTACGGGATGAGTACCTGAACGGGGAACTCTTCTTAGATGTCACAGAAGCCCAGGTGATCCTTGATCACGCCCGGGAACAATACCACGCCAATCGCCGCCACAGTTCCCTTGGCTATCTGACTCCCGCCGAGTTTGGGGCTCTATCGGTAATCGAGCAGCGCCAGGCGATCAAAGGTGCCACCCGCCAGAGAGGATGGCTGGCCCCGCAGTTGAAGGCCGCATAGCGGCTCGGGGACTCGTGGACGACGGTCCGCCTCGCCCACAGGGTCCCCAGCCGATCAGCTACTACCGGAACAACCACGACGAGATCCGCAATAACGCAGACGCAGGAGCCGCCGCTGTCGGCGCCTGCGGGTAATCTTGCCAAAGAAACCGAGGCTCCGGCTCGCATTAGGACCGGACCAAAACCTGCGGGCTTCTCACTCGGTCACGAACTTCGGGTGAGTACCTCTTGAGGGTGCCACTTCAACTCCGTCTCTCACGATTAGGAGTCTCCACTACTCCTGGAGCGTATCACTTGACAGTTCTACCTCCACCGTGGTAGCGTGACGAAAGTTCCCAGGTCGTGAGATGGTTCTCGTACTCGTGGTACCTAGTGAGAGATCTGTATCGTGATGCAACCTGTCTAGTTATCATTGCAGGTTCCAGGCAAGGTGCTCGATGCTCCCTTGGTGGTGGTGGTGGTGGTAGTGGTAGTCAGCATTGCTGTTGGTCAACAGTGGTGGTAGTTCCTAAAGAGCTGGGAGTACCTCACAAGGTGAAAGCGTGGTTCTTGTAGTGATGGATGCTCATATGTGTCGTAGAGGGTTCAGGGCCGTTCGGTCAAAGGGATTGGTCCTCTTGGGAGCGCTCTCCCTGCTCAGTGCAGCAACACTGTCGCTACTACCAAGTGTCGCCTCTGCATCGTCAACCACAACTACGACAACTGGAACGACGCTCTACGTTACTCCAGGTGGTAGTGAAACGACATGTTCTGCGATTGCTCCGTGTTCGTTGACCCACGCCATTACCCTTGCAAATGGAACCACTGGCGATACCATCATGGTTGGTGCTGGTACCTATGACACTGGAGCACACAGCACAAATACCAACTTGAAGACAGGCACCATCAAGATCACCGCATCGATGACCATCATGGGTGCTGGAGCAGACCAGACCTTCATTGGTGGTACGTCAACGAGTGATCAGGTAGCAGGATCGGTCTTTGAGATCACCACCTCCACCACTACCACTCCAGTAGTGACCATCTCTGGGGTGACCATACAGTATGGGAATTCTACGAGCACCATCAACGGCGGTGGCATCCTCAACTTCGGCACCCTCACCGCCACGAACGACACGATCTCGGAGAACAGTGCTTCTCGTGTAGGCTTGAACGGCGGCGGCATCTTCAACGGCGGCACCCTCACCGCCACGAACGATACGATCTCGGGGAACAGTGCTCCTGGTGGAACCGAAAGCTTCAACGCCGGCGGCATCTACAACAACGGCAGCGTCACCGCCACGAACGACACGATCTCGGGGAACAGTGCTTTTGGTGGCTTCGACAACGGTGGCGGCATCTTCAACTACAACGGCACCCTCACCGCTACGAACGACACGATCTCTGGGAACAGTGCTTCTGGTGGCACTGACAACGTCGGCGGCATCCTCAGCGCCGACTCGTTTACCATCGCCGCTTCTATCGTCGCAGATCAGGTCTCCGGTGGGGACTGCGGTGGCTCTATCACCGATGCTGGCTACAACCTTGAAAGCGGTACGTCATGTGGTTTTAGTGCAATCAATCACAGCCTTCAAAGCACTAATCCTCTCCTTGGTTCCCTCGCCAACAACGGTGGTCCCACCCAGACCATGGCAATCACGTCGTCCTCTCCCGCTTACGATGTGATTCCTTCAAGCTCGACTCTCTGTAGCGGTGGTTCCATAACGCTGAACTCGTCATCGGTCACCATTCCACTCACCGATCAACGAGGAGTCCTTCGGCTTCTGCCCGGTGCTGGCTGTGACATCGGTGCCTACCAGGTGGGATCGATCTCTCTTGCACCTCAGACGCTTCCTCCTGCTCACCTGAACCAGTC
>JAJYZP010000176.1 GCA_021799875.1 Actinomycetes bacterium
AAGGTGATCGACCGATCGCTCAATCAAGAGTTTTCGCTCGGTCAGGTCAAACATCGGTGAAGCCTTCTGCGGATTCCTCGTAGCCGCCACCACGACCGTGTCAAAGAGCTGAGATGCTCGCTGTACGACCTCTAAGTGTCCATTATGGAAAGGGTCGAAGGACCCCGGGAAGAGTGCCCGAATCGGGCCTTTCGTGACGCTCATGCTCGCCCTTCCTCCGAGATCAACTCCTCGCGAGCCTGTGCGTGAAGAAGTTGGACGACCGTGTCACCGTAGCTCTTCATCTTCAAACACTCCCATCGCGGCGCAACGTGAATCTCCCGATTCGATTCCACTATCACCACACCCTCTGGAACATGCGCAAGCACCTCTTCCCAGCGATCAAAGTCATATGGTGGATCGCAGAAGATCAGTCGGAGCTGATTGGAATCAAGAGGACCCCACGGACGCTGCACGTACTGTAAGACGTCCATACGAGTCACGCTTGCCCGCGCCTCAAGACGCAAGGTAGCGAGATTTCTACGAATTACATTGATAGATTCCGGCCGAATGTCGACAAAGACCGCCTGAGGAGCCCCTCGAGAGAGCGCCTCAATGCCAAGCGCACCGGTACCGGCGAAGAGGTCGAAGACCACACACTCACGGAGATCAAATCTCGACTCCACCATGTCGAACAGTGACCGTCGCACTCGAGCCGAAGTCGGCCTTACTGCACGTCCAGCGGGCGCCTCAATTCGCCGACCGTTGTCTCGTCCCGACAGTACCTTCATTCCGCTCTACTCTAGCTTCTCAAACATCACGAATGGACGAGTACCGAACGAAGCTTCTCCACTCATACCTTCGCAATAAGAGAGCGAGCGGGTCGTCGCGGACTCCCAGCAACCACCTAGCTCCGGTCGGTTGGCTTCGGATTGCGGTCTACGACCTTCGCTCTCGCAGATCGAAGCTAGCCCTTAGCGATGTCGACCTTCCTTAGCCCCGGAAGAGGAACCGAACGTCATCGTCGTCGAAGAACGCTTCGATCTCTTCTCGAAACAGGGACAGGGCAAGGCCATCAAAGGAGGTTCGAACGATTCGCTCCGCATGGGATCGAGCTGTTCGAATCAGGGGTAGATCAGTGACAAGCGAGGCAAGCTTGAGATCACTTCGTCCTCGCTGACGATTACCAAGAATGGTGCCTTCTCCCCGAAGCGCCAAGTCGCGCTCGGCAAGGTGAAAACCATCGTTGCTCTCCACCATGGCCGACAAGCGCTCCTGCGCCTCAGGGGTTGGGTCTTCCGAGAGGAGATAGCAGTACGAGGGCGCCGAAGAACGACCTACCCGTCCTCGCAGCTGATGGAGCTGAGCGATACCGAAGCGATCGGCATCTTCAATGACCATTACCGTGGCGTTAGGCACGTCCACACCAACTTCAACGACCGTCGTAGAGATCAATACATCGATCTCCCGATTCCGGAATGCCTCCATCGTCCGCTCCTTGTCTGACGCAGGAAGCTGACCATGCATGAGCCCGAGACGCAGTCCAGCTAGCTCTTCTTGGCCAAGACGTTCGTACTCTGCTATCGCAGACCGAATATCAATCTTCTCAGATTCCTCCACCAATGGACAGATTACATACGCCTGATGGCCCGCCTGAACCTCTTCATGAACGTGACGAAACGCCTGTAAGGTCTCCTTGTTATCACGACACCAACGAGTCTTAATCGGCGTTCTACCGGGTGGCAGCTCATCCAGCACAGAGAGATCAAGATCGCCATAGACCGTCATAGCAGCCGTTCTCGGAATCGGCGTTGCCGTCATCACGAGCAGGTCCGGGTCTGACCCGCTCCGCTCCCGAGCGCGCTCTCGCAAGATCGAGCGTTGCTCTACGCCAAAACGATGCTGCTCATCCACGACCGCAAGACCGAGCGAGGCGAACTCGACACCTTCACCCAAGAGCGCATGAGTACCAACCACGAGATCGATGTGACCATGTCGCAGACCCTCGAGCACTGAGCGCCGACGAGGGAGAGGCATCTTTCCAGTTAGCAGCTCGACGCGAATCGCACGACTCTGCCCTTGAAAGAGCGAGTACGATGCTCCATCGGAGCTAACCGAATCGCGCAAGTAACCGCTCAGCCCAAGGAAGTGCTGCTCCGCCAGCACTTCGGTCGGAGCTAAGAGCGCCGCCTGATGCCCACTTTGAACTGCAAAGAGCATGGCAACGAGGGCTACCAGCGTCTTTCCAGCACCGACATCTCCCTGCAGAAGCCTGTGCATCGGCCGGCTCGTGGCCATATCGAGCGCTATCTCTGATATCGCCCGATTCTGAGCCTGTGTCAATGGATATGGGAGAGTTGCAAGGAAACCCTGGATGAGATCGCCTCCCGAGCCTTGAAACGGAGCCGTCTCGTGCGCGATACCACGTGCCTCTCGCTCAAACTGAAGTTTTCTTCCCACCAGGACGGTCTGTAAGCGCAAGAGTTCGTCGAATGCAAGGCGCTGGCGAGCCCGCTCCACCTCGTCCATCGAGGATGGGAAGTGAATCTGCCGAAAAGCGCTCGTCCGATCGATGAGACCAAGCTCTTGCCGATCGCCATCGGTCAACGGATCGATGAGCTCCCCGGTCCGGTCGATCGCTTCACGCACAAAGCGTGCAATCTCCGAAGTCGTCAGACCGACCTTCTCGCTCTGGGGATATACCGGCACGACTCTCAGAGATCGATCCCCCAAAATATCGACGGAAGGATTCGTCATTTGAGGCCGACCTCGGAAGTGCTCGATCTTCCCAAATACCGCGATCTCGGATACTCCAGTGAGCTGACGT
>JAJYZP010000054.1 GCA_021799875.1 Actinomycetes bacterium
TGGGTGATCATCAAACTCGACGATCGGCTGACGACATCGAGTAGAGCTACGATGAAAGAGACAACAACGAGCCATCTCTGAGGGAAGTCCTAGAACTCAAACAGGAATGGTCCTAAGAATTCAGCGCTGGTCCAAAGACTCAAGCGGACTGGTCCAAGGGTTCAGCAGATACGAAGTAGACCAAAGAAGACATGCTAGAGTCGATAGAGTCACCAACTTAGGCTTATTGGAGAGTAAAGATCCGCATTCGGCTCAAGCCACGCTGGATGCTGGCCCATGAGCCGGCGAGGGTGCCGAGTCGTTCCGCCACAACTGAGTTGCCTCTTGATCTACCTACACCGTTCTCAACCGGGTCTTTACAGATCGCGCTAGGAACGACCAAGACAGGGGCACTTGGCAGGACTTTCTTTTGTTTCACACCTAAAGAAGCCACAGGTGCTCTTGTCTCAGATCCATCTACGACAGGGCTAGCTGAGAGGCCTAGACCCCGCTAAATGCTGAAGAGCCCGTTACCGCCACCACCACTTCTATTACTACCGAAATACTCAGAGAGATAGTCCGTTCTTGAGGTTCCTGACACGCAGAGCGTGTTGGGGATCCGAGATCAGCGAGTACGTCTCTGGTCTCTGACAACCGGAGAAGGCCTCAGTGAGGTTGCGGATACGCCGTCACCGAGGTCTACGGCGCTCACTGTAGAGGAGCGCGAGAGAAGCGCCGAGCGAAACGGATCTGACGACGCAATCTCAAGCCTCTCGCCCGCCCCTACCGACCACAACGGTGCACGATTCTTCAAAAGCGACGCTGCTCTGTCAAAGTGATCTGACGTTACATCAGACGACAAGCCCGCATCAGTGTCCTACAGCAACGAGCTACAGTCCATCCTTATCGATATCGATTCACCGAGGAAGCTCAGGCGATCCTCCCAATCATCATCAGAACCTTGACCGACTTACCGTGAATCAGGCACAGGAGCAGTTCAAGGAGATACCTGGAGTCCACCGTACCCATCGACACGACATGGGCAATCTCCAGTGAGAGTGCTTGACTGCCTCAGCAGGCACTAACGTACATGATCCTAGAGAACGATCTCACAACAGATCGCTGTAAGGAATGCGAGAACCTATGGACGAACTTCTAGCTACCATCCGCCAGCGTCGGGCACTGTCGAAAAAGTGGCACCGATACGCGCACGATATCGCTCCCGCTTGGGTTGCCGACATGGATCTCCCACTCGCACCCTGTATCCAAGAGGCCATCATCCGCGCAACCCAAGCCTCCGATCTTGGCTACAGCTCCGATGCTCTACAGGCTCGCTACGTAGATGCGCTCAATGCATGGACAGAACGCAACTACTCAACCAGCTACCCGGTCGAAGAAATGCAGGTCATCTCAGATGTCGTTCAAGGCATCGCACTCTCCTTACAGTCGCAACTGCAGCCAGGCGATCCACTCCTCGTTCTTACGCCGTCCTATCCACCATTCTTCCAAGTAGCGCGTGAGCTCTCGCTGAAACTCGTTACCAGCGAACTCCTCATGCGAGAAGGTCGGTATGAGGTCGACTTTAACGATCTAGAACGGGCCATGACAGCTGCCCGAGGTGGGGCTCTCCTTCTCTGTCAACCGCATAATCCAACAGGTCGGGTCTTCACGAAAGCGGAACTCCAAGAGATAACCTCCCTCGCGCTCCGAAACGAGATGATCATCGTCAGTGACGAAATTCATCGTGACCTCTGTTACGCACCATATCAACACCTACCTGTCCGAACGATCTCTGATGATGTAGCGGCGAAGACCATCACGCTGCTCTCGGCATCAAAGACGTTCAATATCGCCGGCCTCGCAGCTGCTGCCCTGCACATTCCGACGGGTATGAGGATAGGCCGCGGCAACGTGGTATCACCCATGCTGCTCGCTCACCCCTCTATCCTGGGCCTCTTAGGCGGAGCGGTAGCTTTCGAAGAGGGTGCAGCTTGGCTCGAGAGCACGAAGAAGACGCTCTCCTACAACCGGGAGTTAACCCGGTCGTGGAGCCTCACTCGTCCAGAGATCGAGTATGCAACTCCCGAAGCAACCTATCTTGCATGGTTCAAGGTTAAGGCTCTAAAAACAACAGAGTCGCTCTGGACCTACCTCTATCGCAAGGCGCGTGTGGCTCTTGGAGACGGTCAAGATTATCTTCCCGGAAGCAATGAGTATGTGCGACTGAACTTCGCCACTGAGACAGCGTTACTCGAAAAGGTACTCGAACAGCTTACTCAAGCACTCGACGAGCCTGCAAGCTCAAGCTAACCTCGGATGCTCACCCAAGAGTTAATCACAAAGACTGCCGGTTTACGACGTGTGATCGCTACGGGATGGAGCACGCTCCAGGAGGTCGACCAGGCTCAAGACTCTGTCGTCGCTCCCTGATCTTCGGTCTCTTCTACTCTCCGACGACGTTACTGGTAAAGGGCTCACCCTGATCGTTTCATCTTCTCGAGGAAGACGGAGATCCATATCCAATCCCAACAGCGCCCCAAACGATCTCCATGGCGCAACGAGGGCCACAGATTTCTCTCCAAAGAAACTTGACCGAAAGTCACAGAGCTTGGCGAGCACCTCGGTACCACCGCTTCCTCACAACCAACGCACGCGATCGACACCGACGGAGCAAAAACTCGCGATCTACCGCCATCGCTGTGAGCGGGGCCTACTCTCCCGCATCGAGTTCAAAGGCTACGGTGTGAGCTGTGGTGTTAAAGCTAGTGCAGCCGAAGAGCAAGAGCTACTGAGGAGAAGGTAAAGACGACTGCGAGGATGACCGTGATACGGTCGAGATTGCGCTCCGCCACCGTCGAACCCGCCGCAGTTGCGTTCACCGATCCACCGAGCATGTCAGAGAGTCCACCGCCCTTCCCCGAGTGGAGTAGAACAAAAACCACAATCCCCAAACACGAGAGCACCTGGATCACGACAAGAACCGCTGTCAGCACCGACAAACCCCTTTCAATGGCTTGAGCCCTCTACCAATGCACACTCTAGGTCCAGCGTCTATGCTTGTATCACCCGAGCGAAAGCCTCTGGATCCAGGCTAGCACCTCCGACGAGGAGACCATCAAGCTCCGGCAACTCGAGAAAAGCACGGGCATTACCCGCATTGACCGAGCCGCCGTACTGGACACGGACCTCGTTTGCGACCTCGGCACGAAAGCGTTCAGTGAGAGTTGCGCGAATAACCGAAGCGGCGTCTGCAGCATCCGTAGCCGTAGCTGAGTTCCCAGTACCAATCGCCCACTTCGGCTCGTAGGCGACCACGACCTTTCCTAACTCTTCTGCCTTGACGGAGACGAGCGCTCGCTCAACCTGATCAGAGAGAACCTCTCCTGTCCTGCCTGCTTGACGCTCCTCCTCTCCTTCACCTACGCACAGAATTGGCAGCATCGAGGCATCGAGCACCGCGCGCACCTTCCGTGCAATGAACGCATCGCTCTCACCGAAGAGCTCCCGACGCTCGGAGTGACCGACGATCACATACTTAACGTTCAATCTCGACAACATGGACGGAGATACCTCTCCTGTGAAGGCGCCAGAGGATTCCGGATACGTATTCTGCGCCCCGAGTACGAGAGGCATCCTGTCGGTTTCGATGAGAAGTTGTAGCGATCGAAGGTCTGTGAAGGGAGGGTGAAGTGAGATCTCAGCGTAGCGGTAGTCGGCCGGCCGAAGCAGGTAGAAGAGCTTCTGCACCGCTGCGATGGCCTCGAGATGATTGAGGTTCATCTTCCAATTTGCAGAGATCAAGCGAGTACGGCCATTGCGAGGATTCGGCTTGGCCGCGTAGTCTTCCGGTCCCTTAGCGCTCACTTATCGTCGCCGACCTTCAAGGAGAGCATCAATGCCGACCAAGTGGCCATTCTCCTCCAAGAACTGAAGCGATGCACCACCGCCGGTGGAGAGGTGTGAAACGGTCTCTTCAAGACCCTCCTGTCGCAAGGCCGCTGCACTATCTCCGCCACCCACCACGCTGTAGGCGTCTGA
This sequence comes from Actinomycetes bacterium, assembly GCA_021799875.1. Lineage (GTDB taxonomy): Bacteria > Actinomycetota > Acidimicrobiia > Acidimicrobiales > Acidimicrobiaceae > JAJYZP01. The sequence continues at coordinate 4,018 of JAJYZP010000054.1, forward strand.
GTCTGCCACTGCTCGTGAAACCCCAAGAGTTCCTGCCGCAAATCGAGGATCCTCGTAGACGCCCATCGGACCGTTCCAAAAGATCGTCTTCGCATCTAACAAATATGACGCAAAGAGTGCCACGCTCCTAGGTCCGATATCGAGTCCTCGATATCCCTCTCGCACAGAACCCTCCGAGAGGACGACCTCACCGTCGTGGTCCCCGGGTCCAAAGCTTGCAGAACTTGACAGGGTGAGGAAGTCGAGCGGTAGGACGATCTTCTTACTCTGCAGGAGTCGCTCACACTCATCTCGAAGCTCTGGCTCGACGAGGCTCGCGCCTACTTCAACCCCTTGCGCAGAGAGGAAAGTGAAGGCCATGGCCCCACCGACCAGCACGGTGTCGACCTTCGTTGTGAGCGAGCGCAGCAAGGCAAGCTTGTCCGATACCTTCGCTCCTCCGATCAGCGCTACGTAGGGTGAGACTGGGTCTTCGAGCAGGCGAGAGAGGGCCTCGACTTCCAACTCCAAATTCCGCCCGGCCACGCTCGGCAAGAGACCGGGAAGGGTCACGATCGAGGCATGCTTTCGGTGCGACGCTCCGAATGCATCGAGCACCACCGCATCAAAGCCCCGAGCGAGCTCCTCGGTAAAGGTGTGGTCGTTCGCAACTTCACCGGGATTGAAGCGAAGATTCTCAAGGACCTCAATCTCAGGCAGACGCTGGTGCAGAAGTCGTTGTATTGGCGCCATCGAGAACTCTTCCTGCGTCTCGATAGTAGGACGACCGAGGTGAGAGCAGACCGTTACGTGTGCGCCCCGATCGACGAGCCACTGCAAGGTCGGCATTGTCGCTTCGATACGAAACTCGTCCGCTACCGTGCGCTCCCCGTCCTCACCCACGAGCGGGACGTTGAGATCCGCACGTACCAAGATCTTCTTACCAGCCACATCTCCTAGATCTTCGAGTACTGGAAGCTTCATCGTTCTCCGTCCTTCGGCTTATCACATAGGTCTGTACTCAGGTCGGCTGAGCAACCGCTACAGCTCATCGACAGTCTCATCGCCGCCATATGCGTCAGCACGCTCAGCTCCTAACGAGGCGATCCAACGAGCTCAACGAGGTCAACGAGACGATTCGAATAGCCCCACTCGTTGTCGTACCACCCGAACGCTTTGACCAGCGTCGATCCATTTCCAAGATCCATCGTCATCGTCAGGGGCGCATCAAAGGTACACGATGCCGGTGAACCGACGATATCGCTCGAGACGAGCGGGTCCTCTGAGTACACCAACACACTTGAAAGTGGGCCGCTCTCGGCTGCCCGTCGAAACGCTGCATTCACGTCCTGGGCTGTCACCGTTGCTTTGACGACTATCGAGACGTCAGTGATCGAACCATCTTGAACCGGCACCCGAAGAGCCGAGCCATCGAGTCGCCCCTTCATCTCCGGCATCACCAATGCGGTAGCACGAGCGGCGCCGGTAGCCGCAGGCACAATGTTGACCGCTGCCGCTCTCGCACGTCGAAGATCGTTATGCGTGAGATCGAGGAGGTTTTGATCGTTGGTGTAGGCGTGAATCGTGGACATCAACCCACCCTGGACACCAAAAGCATCCTCGAGTACCCGCATCATCGGGACGAAGCAGTTCGTAGTGCACGACGCGTTAGAGAGTATGAAGTGTCTCTCTGGGTCAAACTCACTGTCGTTGACGCCGATCACAAAAGTTCCATCTACATTGGTCGCCGGCGCCGAGATCACCACGCGTTGTGCCCCTGCCTCCAGATGGCTGCGAGCCTTGGCCCCGTCGGTAAACCTCCCAGTGCTTTCGACCACGACGTCGACTCCGAGATCCGCCCAAGGGAGTGCCGTGGGATCGGTCTGAGCGAGAACCTTCATACGGTGTGCACCGACGGTCATCGTCCCGTTAGCGAGTTCGACATCGCACCCCAGGCGACCATGTGTGGAGTCAAAACGAAGCAGATGCGCATTGGTCTCCGGCGCCGCAAGGTCGTTGATGGCAACGACCTCGATTGGCGTCTCTCGCTCAAGAGCAACTCGCAAAAAGTTACGCCCGATTCGACCAAAACCATTAATTGCGACCCTCAACATCTCGATCACCCTTCATCTGTCGGTCCATAAATGCCCGTGCCATTACGAGCCGAAACATTCCGACAACATTAGTGCATTCTGTAAAGAAATAACGGCGCTCAGAACGATATCTTCCCAACGCGATATGAGGTTCTCGTCTGAGCAGCTTCGACGCAAGGAGACGAGTCCCGATGCGCCTATCGATCCAGCGGCGTGACCGCACCGGCAGCTACTGCGAGCACCTTACGTAAACGTTCCGGGTCGTGCACGGCATGGGAGCTATCCGCTAGCGCAACCTCTTCCGCTAGGACCCTCCCGCCGAAACCCTCCAACTCCCCAAAGCCCGCCGAACAGCGATCGAGTACAATCGTGTCGGGTATAAACCCATGACGCTCCAGGGCTCTAACCTGATCCAACGCAGTGAGACCGATGGTCTCTTGTCGCTGCTCTCGTAAGTTTGCCACGAAGACCTTCGGAGCTGCGGCCGCACGGAGCAGGTCCAAAACGCCTGGATGAACCAGTGCGGCCAATACGGATGTAAAGAGCGACCCCGGACCTACCACGATCAGATCCGCCTCGAGAATTGCAGCGCTGACAGCTGGGTCAACTTCGAGTCCGCCAGGTTCAACCCAGACGCGATCGATATCACGCGTAAGGTGGATACCGACCTGACCACGAACGCGAGTGCCATCAAGCAGTTGCGCGCAGAGTGTCATCGGCTCGTTCGCGAGAGGCACAACCTCGCCTCTGCTTCGAAATATCTCGCCAAGCACGGAGAGAGCTGTGGTTGGTGACGTCTGAAAGTGCTGCATCGCTGCGACGAGAAGGAGATTACCGATTGCGTGACCCTCAAACTCCCCGCTCGGGAAGCGGTGCTCCAAGAGATCACCGACCTGGGCGGATGGTTCGAGCAGCACACTGAGACATCGGCGAAGATCTCCGGGGGGAACGAGTCCATAGAGTGAGCGAAGCCGACCTGATGAACCACCGTCATCGGCAACTCCAACGAGGGCTGTCACCCGAGCACTCTCCCCGACTACTGCTTCGAGCGTGGAGCTCAGCCCATGCCCTCCCCCGATCACGACGACCGAACCGAACATCGTGTCCTGGCTGATCATCGATCGATGTCTCGATGCCGAATCGTGGTCGACAGAGAGAGATCTCGGAGCAGGGAACTCAGCTCCTCCGCAAGGAAGACTGAGCGATGTCGACCTCCCGTGCATCCGATCGAGATCGAGAGATACGACCGACCATCTCGCTCAAACTGCGGCACCAAAAACTCGAGGAAGCGACGAAGTTCTTCGAGGTAGTGACGTGTAATCTCCGACTCTAGGAGGTAATCCCGAACTGGAGCGTCTAGCCCCGAGAGAGGACGTAACAACGGGTCCCAGTGAGGATTCGGAAGGAAGCGACAGTCAAGAACAAGGTCTGAATCCCGAGGAAGACCATACTTGTAGCCGAACGATGAGATGATCGCTCGCATCTTCGATGAGCCGCTCAGGTTACCAAAGACCTCTACTACCCGCTCTCGCAACTGATGGACCGTGAGGTCGGTCGAGTCGATCACGATATCCGCCATGTCCTTGATGCCAGCGAGAAGCTCGCGCTCTGCATGGACGGACTCTAAAACCCCTCCTCCACCGGTTACTGGGTGTCGCCGTTTCGTACCCTCATACCGTTGCAGAAGGGTCTCGTCCGATGCATCTAAGAAGACCAGGGTGAGCCCCGGAAGTTGAGCCTTAAGGTTCTCAATCGTCGACCGCAGCTCCTCATGCGCAAGCGCTATCTCCCGGCCGATCACGAGCGCCATCGGCGAGTCCTCACCGCGACCCTCGCCAAGCTCGACCACCTTCGGCACGAGTGCAGGGGGCATGTTATCGATCACAAACCATCCAAGGTCCTCGAGCACCCCGGCGAGCGAGGATCTCCCAGCCCCCGACAGTCCGGCCACGATAGTGAGATCGGTCATCGTTCGACTCTCGTCGCCTTCTCGAGCTCCAGGGCCAACAAGCGAGGGATCTGGGCTGCCTCTTGATATTCCCATGCTTGCGCGAGAAAACCCTGGGGAGGTGCAGGCTCGTCCATGTGACGCAGGTAGAGGCCGACATCGGCAAGGGCATTCACATAACGCGAGAGTGGCCGATGGACAAAGGGTATGAATACGCCCTTGTGCACCTCTTCGACTGTCACATCTTCACTCAGATAGTTTCCTATCCTCCAGTACTGCTCCATAAGAATCTGATCATCGATCCAGCCACTATTTGGGGTCTGAAGAAGCGGATGATTCAACAGGAACAGAAAGCGGCCCCCCGGCCGAAGCACACGAGCAACCTCCACGATCGCTTCGTCGACCTCGACAATATGCTCGAACACGAGGCAGGCGATGACGAGGTCAAAGGTATCAGACGCGAAAGGTAGACACTTCGCCTCAGCTCGAGCGATGTACTCACCGCTCGAGCGCTGCTGCGCAACACGACACTGTGCGAACGATGGATCGATACCAACCCGCAGAGAAGAGGTGGAGCTGTGGGCTCCAACAGTCCGAAGGACTTGACCCTCTCCGACGCCAATCTCCAGCACGGCACCAGCATTGAGAACCCTCGCAGCAATAAGCGGAAGAATCTGCTCGGTATATTCCGGGTCTACCCCCTCGGAGAAGTTCTCCTGCCACCAGCCAGCGTGGGACTCCCAAAGCTCCCTTCCAGCGGAGTTGAACTCCTCGATTGAGACACTTCGGGTCGCACCTTCGTCGTCGGCGAAAACATGCTCATCGCTCGTCGTTCCATCGCGCGGGGTTGCGTTATCTGACATGGGCACCACCTTAGCCTTACGATCCCTCGAGTAAAACGCTCTCCCCTCCTGGACCCTCCCTCAGAGTGGGCAGATCTGAGCTAGGGTGCAACGCCTGGTACACCTCTTCCGCAAGTGTCGCACTGACCACTCCACTCTTGACAAGCGCTTCAAGGCTCGCCGCTCTCAAGTTACGAACCCCACCGAAGTGCTTCAAGAGCTGAGCCCGACGCTTTGGTCCGATCCCAACGACCTCATCGAGTGCAAGCGCTCCAACGGATTTCGATCGCAATGAACGGTGAAAGGTGATTGCGAAGCGGTGGGCCTCATCTCGTAGCGTCTGTAAGAGATAGAGTGCCGGGGACTGACGAGGCAGCCGAAGGGGAACGTGTTGGTACGGAAGGTAGATCTCCTCAAACTCCTTCGCTAGCCCTGCGAGCTCGATCTGATCAGTGAGACCCAACTCCTCCCGAACCTTAACTGCAACAGAGAGCTGACCCTGGCCACCATCGACGACAATAAGGTTCGGGCGATACGCAAATCGCTTCGATCGCTCCTCGATAGGGAGCTTCTCCTCGTCAAGAAGTCGTTGAAGGCGTCGCCGCAGTACCTCTTCCATGGCAGCAAAGTCATCGTTTTTAGGCGTCGAGACTTTGAACCGTCGATAGTCCTTCCGCTTGATCAGAGCGTCCTCCATCACAACCATCGAGCCAACGTAGTTCGATCCTTGCAGGTGACTCATGTCGTAGCACTCGATTCGAAGCGGTGCAGAAGAGAGGCCAAGCGCTTGCTGTAGTGCGTTGAGCGCTTGAGAGCGCGCATTGTGATCGGTTGCACGTCGCATCCGCTCGCGCTTGAACTCCTCACGTGCATTCGCTACTGCCATCTGAATCAGCTGACGCTTGTGGCCTCGCTGAGGGACAGAGATCTTGACTGGGCCGGACCGCAAGCCACGCAGCCAGCCTTCAACTGTTTCAAGACCAGATGGAGCCTCGGCGACGTAGATCTTCGGGGGTACCTCCATGATGCCATCGCCGTAGTGCAGTTCAAGAAACCGTTCCATGAGGACCGATGCCGAGAGGTCCTCCACTTTATCGATACTGAGTCCTCGTCGGCCCACGATCCTCCCCCGGCGCACCCGGAAGACCTGTGCCCGAGCCTCAAGCTCATCATCGACGTAGCCGACTACATCGAAGTTGTCAGACGGCGAAGAAACGATCTCCTGACGCTCAACCACCTTTCGGACTGCCTCGAGCCGATCCCGGAGTCGAGCGGCGACCTCGAAGTCAAGAGCGGCTGCAGCAGCGCGCATCTCCCGATCGAGTCGACCGACGATCGAGGCGGTATCTCCCCGCAAAAACCGAGACATTTCCTCGGTGATCTCGTCGTACCGCTCCCGATCGACAGCAGCGATGCAGGGACCACAGCACCGTTCGATATGGTAGAGCAGACACGGCCGACCGAGTCGATTCTGTCGAGAAAACTTTGCGTCAGAACAGCTCCGCAGTGGGAAACTGCGCTGCAGAAGGTCGAGAGTCTCCCGCACCGCCGACGCATGGGGATACGGCCCAAAATACCGCACACCCTTGCGTTGCTTGCCTCGGACCACAGTTACCCTCGGCCACTCATCTGAGATCGTGAGAGCGAGCATTGGATAACTCTTGTCGTCACGAAGCCGCACGTTATAACGTGGCTGATGCTCCTTGATGAGGTTGTACTCCAAGATCAGCGCCTCAACGTCACTGCTCACCGTTATCCACTCGACCGAACTCGCATTCAGAACCATGGCTTGCGTCTTCGGTGTCAGTAGGTGCAACGGCTGAAAGTAGCTCGTAACCCTCGCTCGGAGCGACTTTGCCTTACCCACGTAGATAACTCGCCCTTCAGCATCTCTGAACTGGTAGGAGCCTGGGGCATCTGGGATGCTCTGTGGGGATGGACGTTCCATCACAGCGCTACCGGAGACCTTGAGGGTAGGTCGAGAAGCTCTTCAGCATCGACAATAAACAGACGATGTGGAGTCTGCGAGACGCGTACGTCACGGTCGACTCACCTCACGGGTCTCTCGGCTTGGGCAAGTCCTAACAGAGGACGGAGAAAGGCTCCGGTGTAGCTACCGGGCTGCATCGCTATCTCTTCAGGAGTGCCGAGCGCTACGATCGATCCTCCTCGATCTCCACCTTCAGGACCCAAGTCGATCACGTGGTCTGCAGTTTTGATCACATCGAGGTTATGTTCGATCACGACCACGGTATTACCCTGATCGACCAGACTGTGCAGTACCTCGAGGAGCTTTCGAACGTCCTCAAAGTGCAGTCCCGTCGTTGGTTCATCTAAGACGTACAGAGTATGGCCAGTAGGGCGCTTCGCGAGCTCTGTTGCGAGCTTTACCCGCTGTGCTTCGCCTCCAGAGAGTGTGGTAGCGCTCTGGCCCATGCGCACATAGCCGAGTCCAACCTGATCGAGAGTCTTTAGGTAGCGCGTGATCGCAGGCTGAGCGGCAAAAAACTCGACGGCGTCGGCAATCGGCATCTGTAGAACGTCGGCAATCGAGACCCCACGCCAGAGCACCTCGAGCGTGTCTCGGTTATAACGCGCTCCTTTGCAGACTTCGCAGGTGACGTACACATCGGGGAGAAAATTCATCTCTATCTTCAGCGTTCCATCTCCCGAACACGCCTCACACCGGCCGCCCTTGACATTGAAGGAGAAACGACCCGGTTGGTAACCCCGAACCTTCGCCTCTTGGCTCTGCGCAAAGAGCTTGCGGATATGGTCGAACACGCCAGTGTAGGTGGCCGGATTCGAGCGTGGGGTTCGTCCGATCGGTGATTGGTCGATATCAACAACCTTGTCGATCGCCTCCATGTTGACGACACGACGATGGCGTCCCGGCACCTCCTTTGCCCGATAGATCTGCTGCCTCAACGCTCTCAGCAAGATCTCGTTGACAAGAGTCGACTTACCTGAGCCAGCGACCCCGGTGACAGCGACGAAGACCCCTAATGGGAAGCTAACGTCTATGCCCTTTAAGTTGTTCTCGCGAGCACCTTCGACGATTAGCTCGCCACTGACCTTCTCTCGACGGACCTCGGGCACCGGAACTCGCATTCTTCCGGAGAGATACTGACCAGTGATCGAGGTACGACTCTTTCGTAGTCCGCTTACTGGTCCTGCGTAGACGACGTTACCTCCAAGTTCACCGGCACCAGGGCCGATATCGACCACGTAGTCGGCAGCACGAATGGTGTCCTCGTCGTGCTCCACAACGACGACCGTGTTTCCCTGATCGCGCAGGCGTACCAGCGTCTGAATCAGTCGTTCGTTGTCACGCTGATGAAGTCCTATGGATGGCTCATCAAGCACGTAGAGAACCCCGGCGAGCCCTGATCCGATCTGAGAGGCGAGACGAATCCGCTGTGCTTCCCCTCCCGAAAGTGTTCCCGAGGCCCGAGAAAGCGTAATGTATCCGAGCCCCACATCGTTGAGAAAGCGCAGTCGACCGATGATCTCCTTCACCACCTGTCGAGCTATCGACCACTCACGTTCAGTAAGATCGAGATTCGACAACAGAGAGAAGGACTCTTCTATAGCTACCGAGCAAAGGTCATAGATGGAGCGCCCAGCAATCGTGACCGCAAGCGATTCCGGCTTCAGGCGCGCACCGTGGCACGCAGAACAGGGAACCTCGCGCATGTATCCTTCGATTGCGATTCGAGCAGCATCGGTCTCACTCTCGCCATGGCGACGTTGAAGGTATGGAATTACACCTTCAAAGTTCATCGAGAAGCTTCGCTTCGAGCCAAAGCGACTGGTATAGGCGACGACGATACTCTCTCCAGCGCCATGGAGTAGAATCTGGACCGCCTCCGGAGAGAGAGAGGACCACGGCTTGTTCATCGGAATCTTGTACTCCTTCGCTACCGAAGAGACAAGTCGATCGAAGTATGACGTTCGCCCGCTTGACCACGGAGCAATAGCGCCTTGCAAGAGGGACCGAGACGGATCTGGAACGACGAGATCGGGGTCAACCTCGTAGCGCGTACCCAAGCCGTCGCAGGTCGTACAAGCTCCGTAGGGCGAGTTGAAGGAGAAGTTGCGCGGCTCCAGGTCACCCAAGGAGATGCCACATTCCAGACATGCCAACGACTCTGAAAACGAGAGTCGATCGCCGAAGGTGCCGTCTTCAGCTAAGGTCTGAATCTCCACGACACCGTTTGACAGACTCAGCGCCGTTTCAATCGATTCGGTTAGGCGACGGCCCTGCCCGTCTCGGACCACCAGACGATCGACGACGACCGAGATGGTGTGAACCTCATAGCGCTGCAGGTTTACCGTCGAGCGTTCACTCAAGTCAACGAGCTGTCCGTCGACGAGGACACGTGCAAAACCCTTCTTTGCCAAGTCGTCGAGGAGCGAGTGATATTCGCCTTTACGACCTGAGACCACGGGAGCGAGGAGGAGAAAACGTGTGCCTACCGGCATAGCTGCTACCTGGTCGACGATCTCCTGAGGGGTCTGGCGAGCAACGGGCCGACCACAGTTCGGGCAGTGCGGATGTCCAATTCGAGCGTACAGCAATCGAAGGTAGTCGTAGACCTCGGTCACAGTAGCGACGGTCGAACGGGGATTTTTCGAGGTTGACTTTTGGTCGATCGAGATCGCCGGAGACAGGCCATCGATAAAGTCGACATCCGGCTTCTCCATGAGACCAAGAAACTGGCGAGCATACGCCGACAGTGACTCGACATAGCGACGCTGCCCCTCAGCAAAGATCGTGTCGAAAGCAAGGGACGACTTCC
>JAJYZP010000055.1 GCA_021799875.1 Actinomycetes bacterium
ACACCTCATCGTTCATCACCATCTCTGGGAGAGATCTCACCAAAGCAGGAGCGACCTGTTATGGAGCTCTCGAGATGGCTCACTGTGGTGTCTCTGTCACCATTGGAGGACTCCCAGCAACCGTTGCGTACGCATCTCCAACGACCCTAGATGTCATCACCCCCAAGGTAGGAGTTGGCATCCTCTTAGTCGTGGTCCACGTTGGTGCAGAGAGCTCCAATGCGGTTCCACTTCAGATCACCTCGAGGTACTGAGGGCTGGTAAGAGGCACGTAACGACCTCAACGGCACCGGGGTCCAGGTGCGGCTCAACGATATCAGGTGATTCTACCTCTGAGCGCATCCTGCGGAGTGCTGTAACCACCTGATCCCCATGACGTCACGACTATAGGTCTCCCTGTCTCAGTGTTCGTGGAGATCACTCCGCAGTATTCTCGATGATCGCTCCCACTCCAGTTCGGTAAGAGCACGCTGTTGGTGAGCGTTTCTTTGACACCCTCAGGCTCTGCAGGTGACCACCTACGCTACTTCTCTAGCTGCAGTTTCGTAGCTGCTGGCGAGACTACGAACAGACATATGGAGAACTCCACAGCTCTCCGCTGTGAGCTCTCATCGTGGACGAGCATGAGAGTGAGACCTTCGCAGAGCAGGTCTGCCTCTCTTACAGCGTTTGTTTACCGAAAGGGTTTTCGGACATGCCAGGATTTGGAGGTCGTTCGCCGGTACTCGCGTAAGAGAGTGCTCTGACGGCTCATGTGCGAAATCTAGTCGTGCGATGACTGAGGCTCCTGCCTAATGCCGATTTGATCAGATGTCGACCGTGGCGGTAGTCCCGTAGGTCTTCTTTCGATCGTCGTAGTGACTTCGGTTTCTGTGGATGTCATCGTTGCTCCGGTTCAAACCTGATCGCCTAAGTCTTTCAGTTTCCGGAAGAGGCTTCTGTGGTCTTCCGAGTTTTGTGAAGTCCGGTTGCGCGGATCATAAATCCTCTCTGAACAGCCTATTTGTTGAAGTCTCGGAGGAACTGAGTCTCTGTGTTCTCTACGTTCGCTATCAGGTATGACCCGGTTGAGGAACCTCTCGATAGGTGAAGAATCTGATGCGTGTGCTGGGCTCGTGAATCAACAAGATGATGACTGCTCAGCGGCTGATGGGACGCAGCTTGTGGCAAGGTCGCCTTCGGCGTTGTCAATAGGTACACCCCACCGTAGTCCGGTCGGAGCTGCAACGTACTTGATCGAGAGAGGGCTACCTAAGCTCAGAGCTCGGCTTGGAAGACGCACTTGAGCTGTAGTGTGCTCCGGAGTCGACTCTTCTCCGGCGTGAAGGCCGCCCTTTTGGTTGGGTATGGCGATCTGTCTGAGAGCCGGGCGATAGTCGTCCTCAAACTGTTGGACTCGACCATATTGGGTTGGAGCTCCGCCTCTCGGAAGGGTGTCTCGGATCCTCGGTTCTGGTGTAATCGAGGCTCGACGTTCATCTCTGACATCGCCTAGCGTCGCGATCGTCTCAGGGCTGTAGGCTAACAATTTGACGGCCATTTCCCTCATCTATGAGGTTGCAGACCTCTCGCTCCATGAGTTAGATGCCTCGTGGTGAAGCTGCGAGACACTTCCTCGATCTAGCTCTGATACGCACGACGAAGGACCTCTGCCACCTCTGGACGCGAGAACTCCTTCGGTAGCTCTTGACCTTGACGGAGAAGTTCGCGCACTTTGGTTCCTGAGAGCGTGAGATGCTCGCTTCCGCCGTGGGGGCAGGTTCGCAGAGAGACTACCTGTTCACAGCGGGTGCAGTAGAAGCTGTGCTCAAATCTCAAGATCTCGATGCCAAGCTCGGCAGGGTCGATCCCATCGAAGATCCGCTGAGCGGCGTAGGTATCGTAGAATGAACCGACACCGGCGTGATCTCGACCAACGATGAAGTGTGTACAACCGTAGTTCTTTCGAGAGAGTGCGTGCAGAACCGCTTCGCGCGGGCCACCGTAGCGCATGGCGGCGGGGTAGACCCCAAGGATCACTCGATCTGTCGGGTAGTAGTTTTCGAGCAATACCTTGTAGGCCTCCATACGCACCTCTGCTGGTACGTCATCCTCTTTCGTCGCGCCAACGAGGGGGTGTAAGAGGAGCCCGTCAACGCTCTCGAGTGCGACCTTGTGTAGGTACTCATGTGCTCGATGGACTGGGTTTCGAGTTTGGAAGGCAACGATCGTTCGCCAGCCCCGCTCTTGGAACGCTCGTCGTGTCTGCTCTGGGCTGAGGTAGTGGGTGTGGCGAACGATGGGCTCTATGGCGTGGAGTTCGACGTGTCCACCATAGAGGTAGGAGCCTTGCTCATAGATGGCCTTAACGCCTGGGTGGTCGAGAGAGGTGGTGCCGTAGACGTGTTCTGCTTCCACCTCTGGGTCGGCTCGATAACGCTCGGTAATGAACAGCGTTGCAACGTGGATGCCTCGGACTGAGAGGTGGACCTCTTCGACGTGGAGAGCGAGCGGTTCAGGTAAGGCAAAGACGATCGGCATGGGCCAGAGTGTGCCGTTGTCCAGTCGCATCTCGATGATCGTGCTCCGATAGTCGGCAGAGACCATGTAACCGTTGAGCGGCGAATACGCGCCGGTGACGAGCATCTCGAGATCGGCGATCTGTCGTTTGGAGAGCTCGACAGATTGTGCGTGAGACGAGCGCGGTCGATGCGACGTTCTCGGAGCACTCTGGAGCGTTCCGCCATGGGGACGCATAGATGTTGTCGTCATGATACTCCTTGAGTCGTCGCTGGTGTGGACTGTCGTTGAGGTTGAGGAATGGGCGTAGTGGTACCCAAACTCTCTTGGGTCCAGATGCCACACTCGCTGCGGCCTTGCCCGTCGAAGCGGCCTGCGCGTATGTCTTCGCCGGGGCGAAGCGCACGTGTGCAGGGCCAGCATCCTAACGAGAGATAACCCTCATCGTAGAGCGGGTGAGTCTCGAGTTCGTGGTGGTCGGCATAGTCCTCGAGCTCGGTCCGATTCCATGCGTAGAGTGGATTGATTCGCAGGGGATCACCGTGCTCGATCGGCCCAAGATCCGAACGCGTGCTTGCAGAGAACTGGGTTCTAGCGTTGAGGAGAGCCTGTGGATGGTAGTGAGTAAGGTGCTCGCTGAGAGGACGTATCTTATTGGTTTCGCAACAGAGCGTCGGATCCGTTGCGTAGAGTGCCTCTCGCTCCGCGTCTTCTTGCAGGGCATTGAGCGTGATGAAGTTGACGTTGCGGTAGCGATTGGCGAGCCGCTGCCAGAGGTCAAGGGTCTGTGGAAAATGGAATCCAGTGTCGACGAAGAGCACATCACCGCGAAACCCCTCGGTCGCTGCTAGGTCGAGAAGCACAATACCGGAGAGATTCAGTCCGGTGGTCATGGCGAGTCGAGAGTACTGCTTCACTGCGTTGCGAATGAGTGTTCGAGACTCAGATTCATGATGCGAGGGCATGGAGGTACCCCTCTCTACGTAGGAGGTCGAGCAGCGAACCAACGCACTGTTGCGGTGTTGTGTTTGCGCTGTCGAGTCGAAGCGCAGGGGCCTCAGGAGCTTCGTAGGGATCATCGACCCCGGTCATCGCAGTGATCAGTCCCGCACGTGCTCGGGCGTAGAGTCCTTTGGTATCACGCGCCTCGACCACATCGAGGGGGGCGTCGACGTGGATCTCAAACGGTCGCTCGAGGCGTTCGAGAGCCTGGGCTCTCGTCTCGCGATACGGAGAGATCGCCGACACGATCACGAGAATGCCGTTGCGGGAGAGTAGCTGAGCGAGAAATCCGAGTCGGCGTACCTGGAGATCTCGATCCGCACGCGAGAATCCAAGATCGCCGGAGAGCTCCGAGCGGATCTCGTCTCCGTCGAGAAGCTCGACACAGATCTCATGACTCGACAGCTCCTGGACTAGGCCTCTGGCGATGGTCGACTTTCCTGCTCCCGATAGCCCGGTCAGCCAGAGCACTGGAGCGCTGCGATCTCGCCGTCTCAGTGACTGATCTTGATAGTTGATAAGTTCGGTCATCATTCCATGATATCAGTATTGTGATTACAATCATTCATATTTTGATATTAGATCTCTCATACCAGCGGTTGGAAGGTGGCGTGAATCGTTGGTCGATCGGCCACCAGCTTGATTAGAGTTGTCGTTTGTTGTCCGCAGAGCTGTCTCGATGGCAGACCAGTCTGCGAGCATGGTAGATGCCCCAGCGGTGTGAAGCTTGTTGCGATACGCTACGAACCTCTCGAAGAGCTCGAGATCTGTAGCGGTTACGGCCTCAGCGAGCTGGCTCGCCAGTACTCCGGCGAAACGAGGTGATTGTCCATGGGTCGAGACAGCAATCGAGATGGAGGGGTGAGGTCGACGAGTAGCTACGTGAAAGAAGTTACACGTCTGCTTCTCGTCCAACGTATTGAGGAGATTGGGACGCCCTCGTAGGACCCGAGCGAGAAAGACGTTGGTACGCGCATCTCGATCGGTTGCAAGTATGAGCCTAGCTCGACGTAATGCTCGACGTCGAGGCCTCAGTCCCGGACGAAGAGTGATGTTGGGGTGGACCGATCCAATCTGGGGTGGGCGGGTCCCGAAGTAGTAGGTGACGAGCGAACCTTCTTCCGCAAGCCGAGTAGCTCGAGTGAGCGCTTCTGATGTCTCCCCTATGACGATGGAGAGCGTGCCTTGGAGGTCTAGTGCGATGATCACTTGGCTCTACTCCGTAACCTGGGCCGTTCTGCGAGCATTGCGTCGACCAACGGGTCGCAGCGAAGCGTAGATCTCATCGTCGAGTGTGGCGATGAATTCACCGAAGGGCTGGCCGCTGAGTCGATGGTGCTCGAAGTATTGGAAGAGGGGCTGGAGCGTCTCCACCAGCCGGTCCTTTTTGATATCTTCACCGAAGAGCTTGTTGAGTCGCCTCCCTTGACGGTCAGCGCCAACGAAGATGTCGTAGCTGTTCTTGGATCGTCCGACGATGCCTACTTCAGCGAGATATGGCCGCGCACAACCGTTCGGACAACCAGTCATGCGAAGGTCGAGGTCGAGGTCGCCGAGTCCGAGCTTCTCGAGCGAAGTCTCCAGCTCGATGAGGAACGATGGCAGGAATCGCTCAGACTCTGCGAGTGCCTGTCCACAGGTGGGCAGGGCAACACAGGCGAACGAGTTGCGACGCAGAGCACTGAGCTGGGGCTGTGTTGGCAGCCCTGCCTGCTGGAGGAGTTGCTCGAGCTCGGCGACGCGTTCAGTGTTGAGGTCCAAGAAGAGTAAGTCACCACGTGCTGTGATAGCAATGTTGGTTTTGAGAGTGCCGATCACAGAGGCGAGACCGCTGCGGTAGGGGGCGATATCGGTGTCGGTAATTCTCCCGCTTGGAAGTTTGAGGCCGTACTCCACGAGATCGTCGTCCAGGGTGCTGGTACCGAGATGGTCTGTGGTATCGGCGAAGAGGTCGACATCAGCGGAGTCGATCTCGATGGGGTGACGCAGCAGGAGTTCGGAGCGAAAGCGATCGAGGCCCCAATCGTTGATCAGATACTTCAAACGAGCGTGTGAGCGATCCTTCCGATTCCCGTGATCGCGTTGAATCTCGACGACGCCATCGATGGCCTCAAAGAGCTCGGAACGATCGATCTCGCCGAGCAGGAGGCCGAGCTGAGCGAAGGTTGAATCGTCTGTACCGCTGCGGCCGAGACCTCCGCCAACGTAGAGTCGGACGCGATGAGGCCGGTCTACATCGACCACCACTGCGAGATCACAGGAGAGCACGTCGATGCAGTTGTCGAGCGAGGTGGTAACGCCGATCTTGAACTTTCTCGGGAGCATCGTTGCTCCGTAGATGGATTCGTCCACCGTTGGGGCCGCAAGGATCTCTTGTGGCACCCGCTCTCCGTCGACCCAGAGTTCGTAGTATGCGTCGGAAGGTGCCTTGTAGCGCAGCGAGATTGCGTCGGTGAGCTGACCGAGGCCGAGTGCGTCGTAGCGGCCACTTGGACAGCAGGTCACGTTTCTGACGACGTCTCCACAACCTCCCCAGCTCGTGAGGAGGGTAGTGTTGATCTCTCGTACGAGCGGCGCAAGCTCCGACTTTGTGACGAAGTGAAACTGGATGCCCTGCCGAGTCGTGCATCGTAGTGAGCTGTGACCGAGTCGAGTTGCGAGGTCGTTGAGGGCGAGGTACTGTTCGGCGTGTAATCGACCCCCCGGGATGGCGACACGTATCATGCAGATATGTTCGACGCCCAAACCAGCACGCACTCGCGAGGATCGCGTGTCTCGGTTGTCTTGGGTATAGACACCGTGAAATTTAAGTAATTGGGTGGACTCTTTGGAGAAGCTTGGCACCGTATTGGTGAGCTCGTCGGCAATGGTTCCTCTGAGGTAGTTGCTTGAGCCCTTGATGTGCTCTACCTCGGAGCGCTCCTCTCGGTTCGTTGATTCTGGGTTCACGTTAACCTCGATACTCGATCAATTCCTGACTATTCCGATCAACTTTAGCGACTTTTCATTGTGACCGGCCCGAGAACTGCGTGATGTCGAGATCGCAGGAGGACGAGTGGAGAAGGTTTGCGTCTCTCGGTGATAGGGCTCACCGGCCGTTCTCTGGGCGAGGATGTGAGTATGGGGGTCGGGTCGGTCTTTGCGAATCGGTGCTTAGGTTGTTATTCGTTGCGCTGGCGGGGCGATAGAACGGCAAGGTTGCACATCTATGGGTAGGTTCGATAGATTGGTACCCATGCAGTCACGTACCCCTATGTCGCCGAGTGAGTTCTTCAATGGGCTCCGTAGGGTGCGACGTGGTCTCTCAGTCTCTTCTGTGCTCTTCCTTTCAGGACTGAGCGCAATGGTCACCACAGTGCTGAGTTCATCTGTGGCGTTGACCATCGGGGTGGCTCTCCTTGTGGCAGCGCTGTGCGCCGCTGCGGCTTATCGCTACGGAGCGCGATCTGAGGCTGCCTATCGAGAGAGCCTGGGTGGTGATCCACGAACGAGCTGTGCTTCAAGTACATCGACGACATCGTGTGGTAACGAAAGCTGTAACGGTATCGGTGGAACCTGTCTCGATCGTTTTGAACGAGAGCTCAGTCTTCGCATCATGGCTCGAGAGCAAGCTCAGCTTTCGGCCATGTTCGCAGGCAAGGTAGTCCTGCAGGTGGGAGTGACTTCGATATGGCCAGTTCTGACGCTTCTCGGCATGCTGTTTGGGCGATTGTCCGTTTCGGGAGCGCTTGTGACACTGCTCCTTCAGGTTTGTGGTGTCCTCGGGCTTCTCCTCGTTCGTTGGTCCGTGCATCAACTCGCTAGCGCTCCCGTCGACGGTGGGCTTTGGAGCGACTTGGACTGAGAGTCCACCTCTTGAGGCACGTCGCGACTGGCGAGAGAATCATCGTGATCCATCGGAGAGGTTCGTCGCTGAGCGTTACACTGATCGTTGACGTACAGCAATCCTCGGAGGAAGCAATCTATGACTCTTCAGCTTGGTGATACGGTCCCCGATTTCGATGCGCCGACGACTCAGGGACCGATTAACTTCTACAATTTTCTCGGTGATAGTTGGGGAATTCTCTTCTCTCACCCCAAAGACTTCACCCCTGTGTGCACAACGGAGCTCGCAGAGGTCGCTCGCCTCAAGCCTGAGTTCGATAAGCGCAATACCAAGGTCATTGGGCTTTCGGTCGACTCTGTAGAGTCTCACCTCGATTGGGAGGGCGACATCGAAGAGACGCTCGGTCAGGCAGTGAACTTCCCAATGATTGGGGATCCCGATCGTTCGGTAGCGATGAGCTATGGAATGATTCACCCGAATGCGTCGGATACCTTGACGGTTCGCTCTGTTTTCATCATTGATCCGAAGAAGAAGCTTCGACTCTCTCTTACCTACCCAGCCTCGACGGGTCGTAACTTCCGAGAGATCGTCCGAGTTCTCGATTCGCTCCAGCTAACCGATGACTACTCGGTTGCGACGCCAGTGAACTGGCGAGACGGTGAGGACGTCATCATTGCGACGGCCGTCTCCGACGAGGAGGCGAAGAAGCGCTTCCCCAAAGGGTTTAAGACGCTCAAGCCCTATCTACGTTTGACGCCACAGCCCAATAAGTAGTGATCGCTCAGGCTTGAAGTAGTGGTTCTACGGAGGGTACTCGTGTGCCGTGCCTTAGCGGTGGGAACCTCTGGGAAATCTACTGATACGAGCCTTCGAGGTGACCGTGGTCCATCCGTTGGGCCACGGTCACGAGTCCTCTACGTAGTTGGCGTACTCTCCGATCTTGACTGAGCTGCGGTGAGTAGTGGTCACTGCGTAAAGCGGCTGAGTCCGTGTTGTGCGAGCGTAAGTCGCTGCACCAGGGTGAAGGGCAAGCCGCTGTCGGTCCACACGAGACGAGGGCGAAAGTTCAGAGTGACTGCTCTGGTTGAGAGATCGTGAGACGAGAGACTCTCGAAGCGAGAGCTATGGTCGACACTGCGTGGCTGATCGTCCCTAGATGGTGCTCGGAGGCGGCGAGCACCCCGACAGAAGCGCTCTGTTGCGTACGGGCGAAGCTCCGTCGCAGATAAATCTGAGATGAAGACCGAGGTCTGACACTGGTGGTGTCATGGCTCACGAGGTCGGGTTCTGGATCTCTTGCTCGATAATGGTCTCTTTGAGCTTGCGCTTGAGTACTTTGCCCGCTGCATTGCGAGGAAGAGGCTCGTCGAGAAAGTAGATGTAGCGCGGGACTTTGAAGCCGGCGATCCTCTCTGCGACGTGGCTGCGAAGTTCATCCTCGGAGATGGAGGTGTTTGGACGTCGTTGCACCACTGCGGCAACCTCCTCGCCGAGGACCATATCTGGGATTCCAATTACAGCTGCATCGGCGATACTTGGATGCTCAAAGATGGCTGATTCCACCTCGATAGAGTAGACGTTCTCGCCCCCTCGAATCAGCATGTCCTTGGCTCGGTCGACGATGAAGACGTAGTTCTCGTCATCGAGATACGCAATATCCCCGGTGTGGAACCAACCTTCGGTGAAGGAGGCAGAGGTCGCCTCGGGCTTGTTCCAGTATCCCTGAATCACGGTCGGCCCTTTGATCCAGAGCTCACCGGTCTGGAACGGCTTGGCCTCTTCACCGTTCTCGTTGACCACTTTGAGATCGATGACTGGAAGGGCAGGCCCGACCGAATCGGGCTTCGCTGCATAGTTGTCTCCAACATTGAGGGTTGCTATCGCCGACGTTTCGGTGAGCCCGTAGCCATTGGTCGGGAGAGACGTAGGAAAACTTTGTCGAATTCTCCTCACGAGTTCTGGCGCCGAGGGTGCACCTCCATAGCCGACGGTCTGAACCGATGTGACATCGGTCTTATCGAACGATGGTGAGTTCAAGACCTGCCACACCATGGTTGGCACACCGCCGAAGGAGGTGATACTCTCTCGCTCGATGAGCTGAAGTGCCCTCTCGGGATCCCAGCGGTACATAAGGACGATCTTTCCGCCAACGACGGTATTCGGTATCAAGGTGGCAAAACACCCTGTGGCATGAAAAAGTGGCACGCTGAGCAGCGGAGCTGGCTGTCGAGATGATTCGCGGTTCGCTTCGGAGGTCGGTGTCCGCATGAGTGAGGAGCGACTGGAGGAGAAGAATGCATTCATGAGGCAGCTCACGATGTTGCGATGAGTCAAGAGTGCGCCTTTGGGCTGTCCGGTGGTGCCCGAGGTATAAAAGATTGCGGCGGCATCATCGGTCTGCAGATCTCGTGGCTCGAGTACGGTGTCACGACCGAGGTCCAGAGCTTCGTCAAAGTTCATGCTCGTCACGTTCGGTAGGTCGAGAGAGGGTCTCCCTTGTGCAGATCGAACCGTTATGAGCGTCAGTGGTGCGTCTTCGCTGCTGAGCGAGGGCAGGTAGGGTTCAAGGCGCTCGGCCCGCTCGTCGTCGACCAAGATGACTCGAGCTCCGGAATCTTCGACACCGTAGTGTAGCTCGGCCCCCGTCCACCAAGCGTTCAGCGGGACGGCAACCGCGCCAATCGCAAGAGTGGCCCAGAAGATAACGATCCACTCCGGATAGTTCCTCAATGCGAAGGCAACTCGATCACCCTTTGCGACTCCCACGCGTGCAAGTGCGAGAGCGAGGGCTTGGACCTTGCTGTGGATCTCTTGGTAGGTGTACGACTCGTCTTCGTAGACGAGATAGGTGCGCTCGGCAAAGACGTGTGAGCCCTCGAAGACCTCTCGTAGGTGTTGTGGAGCATTTTTCCAGACCCGTGTGGGTCTGGAAAAAACGATCTCCTCAACCATTTCGAATCGAGCACCAGGTGCGGTGAGCTGATCTGTGGCCTGTTGGAAGGTGAGACTCATGCCTTCAATGTACTGTACGTGCCTCTCGATTTGGGATCGCGGACCACCGTGACGGTCACTGTGGTCGTCTCCGACCACCGATGGGTAGAGAAGTATTGGCTGAGACAGTGCGACGGGTTGGAGAGTTCGATCTCTGTCGTCGACACCTTGGTGGGCGAGGTGCACGTCCCGTGTCGGTGCGCACCGCCTCGCACCGGTCTGGTGGAAAGTAGAGGTCGGTGTGTGGAGCAAGTTCACTCGAGGAGTGCAACCGGTGGTAGAGCTGCGGCATCTACCATCGGATGGTTTCTCACTTTGTCGAGCTCAGGTGAGATCGCATGATCGGCTCTCCGGGGGCGGAGTCAGTCGTGGCGATACTTCAATGCCGGTAGGTGGTTGGACGTTCGGAGAGGATGAGCGTAGATTGGAAGCTGGGAAAGGTGGGTTGGATCGTATGAAGCTCAGTATGCAACTCAACTACGTTGGAGATAAGCGTCGTGCAATCGACGACTTGGTGGAGTATGAGATGCGAGGGCTCGATCTCGTTTGGGTGGCAGAGGCGTACTCGAACGATGCTCCATCGGTCATGGGGTACCTCGCTGCTCGAACAACGCGCGTCGAGATTGGATCGGGTATTCTTCCGATCTACACCCGGACTCCGTCGCTGCTCGCAATGACCGCAGCCGGACTCGACGAGCTGTCGGGTGGGCGAGCGATTTTAGGCCTGGGTGCCTCAGGGCCTCAAGTCATCGAGGGATGGCACGGCGTTCCCTACGACGCCCCGCTTGGTCGAACGAGAGAGATCGTAGAGATCTGTCGTTCGATCTGGCGACGAGAACGACTGGTCCATACCGGCCGCTACACCATACCGCTCCCGCCGGACCAGGGTACGGGGCTCGGGAAGCCGCTGAAGTTGATCAATCACCCGGTTCGAGATGAGATTCCTATCTACCTCGCCGCTATCGGTCCCAAGAACGTTGAGCTCACCGCTGAAATTGCAGATGGCTGGCTTCCGATCTTCTTCATGCCTGAGCGTGCCCACGATGTTTGGGGAACGTCACTACTCGCCGGTCAGACACGTCGTGATCCAGCGCGAGGCCCTCTTGGAATCGTCGCAGGTGGACTCTGTGCCATTGGTGATGACGTTGAGCACCTCATCGATCTTGCTCGCCCCTCTGCTGCGCTCTATATCGGCGGTATGGGAGCTCGAGGTAAGAACTTCTACCACGACCTCCTGTGTCGCTACGGGTTTGAGAGCGAGGCCGACGAGATCCAGGACCTCTACCTAGACGGTCACAAAGAGGAGGCCGCAGCGAAGGTTCCGATGGAGTTTCTGAGATCTACCAACTTGGTCGGCTCGAAGGGCTATATCAAAGAGCGCTTAAGTGTTTTCCAAGAGGCCGGCGTCACTGCGCTCTCGGTGACACCCGTCGGACCGGACTCCTTTGGTAGCTTTGAGATGCTCCGAGAACTTACGAGTTAAGTGGCACCAGCGAGAGAGCTGCCGTGAGTGCAGTCGAGGCAATCTGCGCTCTGGGGGTCTGGTTCGTGGGATGGTGGCTCTCGTTTCGAATGCTCGGTCGAGAGCGAGGCTCTGACTTACCAAGCCCTCGAAGTGGTGAGCCTGGTGGGATTGAATTGTCCGAGAGGACGAGATCGAGCTGGAGTATCGTGATTCCGGCACGAAATGAGGAGGCAACGATCGGTGGCCTTCTCGACTCCTTGGAGGTGCTTCGGGGATGTGTCGCGGATCTTCAGATCATCGTCGTCGATGATCACTCGAGCGACGCAACGGCGTCGATCGCGCGCCAGGCGGGGTCGTGTGTCAAAGAGGCTCCACCCCTGCAGGCGCATTCGGTGAATCCGAAGAGCGCAGCACTCGCCTCGGTCTGCTCAGAGATCTCCGGTGAGATCTGTTTCTTCTTCGACGCTGATGTACGGATCGACAATCTAGAGCTCGTAGAGCGCGCGGCTTCGCTCGTTCGGAGCTCACCGTCGATGCTCGTCAGCGTTCAGCCCTATCATCGAACCGATCGACCGGTCGAATCGCTCGCTCTCTTCCCAAATATTCTCGCGCTGCTCGGTAGCGGCGTCATGCGTCCTCTGAGTAGTCGGCGCTGTGAAACAGCTGCCTTCGGTCCATTTCTCTGCGTCAATACGGAGACCTATCGACGTTATGGGGGTCACGGCGCGATCGTCCATGCCTCCTTGGACGACGTTGCCTTAGCTCGACTCTATCGCGCACAGGGCGGCTGTGTCGTTGTCGCTTCGGGGGGGAGTTCCGTGAGTTTTCGCATGTATCCGAAGGGGTTACGCCAACTCATTGAAGGCTTTACCAAGAATCTTGCGCTCGGAGCCCGCCAAGTCAACCGAATCGCTTCCGCTGCAGCAGTACTTTGGTTCGTCGGGCTGGTCTTTGTGACGGAACGCTTGGTGGTCACAGATCTTGCACATGGAGTGGTTTCGTTCGCTCCGGGCGTACTCTACCTTGCCTATCTCGCTCAGATCATAGCGATCGGCCGGCGAACCGGTCGATATCACGCCTGGGTCTACTGCGCGCTGCCGATCGCTGAGCTGTTTTTGATCGTGGTAACCATTCGATCGTTCTATCGAATGTTCTTGCGGCGATCGGTGCGTTGGAGGGGCCGGGAGCTTGGTATCGGTGAGTGATCGTTGGTGACTATGACCTGGGGGTCAGCGGTGGCGAGAGTGATCCTCTCGAGCGTTACCTGGCTCCTGCTCTCAATCCTGGTTGGTTGGAGGACTCACTCCATCTCCCTGGAGGCCCTGCGACGATGGGAACGCCTCTTTGTGCTGTCGAGGTTCGAAGAGGGTGGAAGGCCCTACGATCGCTATCTGGCAATTCGACGCTGGAAGAAGTACCTGCCTGAAGGTGGAAACTTCTTCGAAGGCGGCGTTAATAAGAGACACCTGGGTCGTCGAGACGAAGCGGTGCTCGAGCGGTTTGTCCTCGAGACCGAGCGCGCTGAGTTGACTCATTGGATTCTGCTGGTCGTCGACCTACTGCCGCTGCTGTGGATGAGACAGTGGTTGGTGTGGGTCGTAGTAGCCTACACCGTTGTTGGAAATGCCCCGTGTTTGATCACGCAGCGTTACAACCGAGCCCGGCTCCTCCGTTACCTACGAAAACGGCGCAGGTCGTAGCGATTAGGGCGTTGTTGTCTCCAGCGACTGTGGCTCTTGGTTGGCGTTAGAG
>JAJYZP010000177.1 GCA_021799875.1 Actinomycetes bacterium
TATCAAGGCCCCTGAGGAGATCGAGTCGGCCTGACAAATATAGAGACCAGGAAAACCTCCTCCAGTACCAAGGTCAGCATAAGAAAATGGGGTACCGCCATCGAGCGGTACCCCTAGTGTTTCCACAAACGTCCCAAAGGCCAGCGTATGTTCTATATGGACCGCTGGGTCCCCCGGTCCAATAAATCCAAAACTCTGCGAGGTCGGTACCCAGTCGAAGTTCGCCGCCACAGAGTTTCCTTCTCGAGAACTTATTGCGCGCTAACCTTACTGATCACAACGTATCGATCCGGCTCTACACCTTCAGAACGAGATGCCACCTCCTCGTGAAGGGCGACAACATCGTGAACGATCTTGCGTTCGGCAGCATTCATCGGCTCAAACACACGTTCTTCACCCGTGGAAATCACCTCAGCAACAATATCTCTGGTGAAGCGCTCCAAAGCCTCCTTGCGACGCTGTCGGTACCCTGCGACATCGACGGTAACCCTGCCAGCTCCTTCTCCAACCTGCGTCTGTACGACAGCACGAGTAAGCTCTTGCACGGCGCTTAAGACCGAACCCTTAGAACCAACGAGAGTACCCAAATTATCCCCATTTACAGAGAGCTCCATAGACTCCTCATCGAGGTGGTCCACTGCAACAGTGCCGGCTAACTCTAACTCATGGAGTAGATCAGCAAGGAAATGTTGCGCTGTTACCGCTAACTCCATACGGGTCGGGAGCTCAACCTCTTCTACATCCTCTTCAAAATCTGAACCGGAATCCTCTGTCGCCTCTTCGTTCACTGCCGCTCTCTTCTCTTTCACGTTTTGACGCAGACCACCTGCACCCACAAACTCTGTCTTCTCACTCGATCCAGAGTCATCCACAGACTCTTCCCCTGTCTTTGAACCGTCCGGCTTGGCTTTTCGACGTTGCCGACGTCCATCTTTCGACTGTGGTGTAGAGGGGATAACTCGCGCCCTCACCCTTGCTGGTCGCTTGCTCACGCCAAGAAAGCCTGACTTTGGTTCCTCAAGTACTTCAAATTGGGCCTCAGAGGCATCAACTCCTAAGATGTCAAGGGCTGCCTCCTTCGCCTCTTCGACAGACTTGCCTACCGTCTCAACCCAATCCATTTACGACATAACCTCTTTCATCGCTACGCTTCTTAGAGACCGAAGGTCTCACATCTTGCCATCGAATACGCCAAGACCTACGACGGTGATCGACGCTTTCGATTAGGACCGGCTTTGCCTCCCACGGGACGTTGGCTCGATCCATGAGAACGACCATTCGCTCGATTCGAGAGATTATCTCGTTTTATCGACCCACCTTTGATCCCATTCGAGCTCCGGTTAGCACCGTTCTCTGACTTTGCGGGAACATTCTTCGTCGGCCCAGCCGCCGGAGGACGAACCTTAGAGACCCAATCCTTTGGCTCTGAACTCTCTAACACCGCCTTCTCGCTCAGGAGTTTTGCCTCCTTCGCTCCTTGGCTATGTGCACGCAGAACCGGATCGTGACGCCACATCACCTCTTGCTGAATCACTCTGAAAAGACCAGAGACAATGAAGTAGAGATTGACGCCCGAGGGGATCCCGATGTAGATCACGCCGAAGATCAAAGGTGTATATCGCTGGATCAAGAGCGCAGAGGGATTTGCCTTTGCCGCGCTTGGATTCTTCGAAGTGATCTGCCAGCTCTGTAGGAACTGCAGACCAACGGCGAGAAGCACCATCAAGAAGTAGGGGATTGCATCGATGAAGGGGCCCTTGTGCGAGGTCGCAGAGACCGAAAGATCGATACCGAGAGAGTGCATCACTCCGCCGGAAGCAACCAAGTCTTTGTACAAGAGAGTGGTATGACCGATGTACTTCGGAGACGGAGTGTGATGAGTACCAACGGTATTCGCGAGTCCGCGAATCACGTCGTACATCACGATCAACAGTGGAAACTGCAAGAGCATTGGCAGACAACCAGAGGCCGGTGAAACCTTGTTCTCCTTGAAGAGCGCCTGTTGCGCTTGTGCCATGCCTTGACGGTCTTTCCCGTACTTCTTCTGCAGTTCCTTGATCTTCGGTTGAAGACTCTGCATCTGCAGCATCGACCGAGTTGAAATGATGGTCAGAGGCGACAGGAAGATCATTACCGTCACGGTGAGAAGTGCGATCGCTAACGCATAGCTATGCACTAGTCCGAAATAAAACGCAATAAGACCGGCTAGAACCTCGAAAATAGGCCGGAAGATCGCTCCAAGAAAGCTCATAGCTCAGTTCCTTTGTAGTTGTTTGTCTTTGGTGGCACGAGATCCAGCCCACTCGGACCAAAGGGGTTGCACTTCAAGATCCTCCGAATCGAGAGCAGACCACCACGAGCAGCACCAAAAGTCTCTATCGCTTCAATGGCGTACTCTGAACATGACGGAGAAAATCGACAAGGTGACGGCTTCCCAGCACGCACGCTCTGATACATTCGTATAACGGTTACCATCTGATGCTGGACAGATAAGCGCCTAGCCATCGCTGCTTTTTCCTCTCCCTCGAGACTTCTCACTCGAGGATGCCTCCACGAGCCCAGCAAGCTCGCCCACAATATCATTGTAGGTTGCTAGAGCTGAACCCTCCTTAGCAAAAACCAAATAAAGCCCGGGGTTCCACTTACCTTCAGCGCTGAGAACTCTCGTCGCCGCTCTCAAACGGCGACGGACCTTGTTACGTGTCACGGCCGTACCAACCCGCTT
>JAJYZP010000178.1 GCA_021799875.1 Actinomycetes bacterium
CTCAGTTGGACCATTGGTGATCCTGATCTCGTCGAAGGCCATGATCTTGTCAAACCAGTACGTGATGGTCTTGGAGAGCTTTCGAAGCTCAGAGAGCATGGACTCTTGTAAGGTACAGCATCTCTTCTAAAATCGCCTTCATCGCTCCTCGAGCTTGAGTCCCTTGCTCTTTGATACTCAGCAGTTTCTTCAGTATTGCGTCTTTTTGTGCCTTGGTAGAGGCGTTGATATTTCCTCGACGTTCTCGCCCTGACTTGTTGGTCATCGTAGGGGTTCGTACGTCAACTATCTTGGCACATAGGGTTGAGGGCTTGATTCGACACATCGGCCAAGAAACTGCGCCAGGCGCTCGTGGAGCGTACATTTCTACGGCCGTCACATGCCAAGCCATCGAGCTGCAGCACGAGTAGGACCCCCATCAGCACGCCACCAAAAGAGCTCACGGAGCAGGTGTAGACAGCTGCAGCAACTGCAACCCACAGTCCAGAACTACACAACACGACATGCCCACGGAACCAAAATGTCATGGTTCACGAGAGTGCCGGAGGGGCTGTCTAAATCGTGTAGCCGTCGAGACAGTTCACCCGATTCAGAAAATTCGCCTAAATCTACTACATAATGTAGAGCACTCGCAAGATTCGGCTATATTGCTCTACATAGTGTAGAAATTCTCACTACTACGGATTAAGGAGTAATCATGCGCCGGACAATATTCGATAAGCTACTGAGTGCTACGGGACTCTTGCTCGTAGTAGTCCTAATAGTTGCAGGCGGGCTCTTGACCTGGGGGCACGACTATATCGTGACTCAAGTTCACAACCAACTCGCCGCCCAAGAGATCACCTTCCCGACTACGACCAATCCCGAGTTCAAGGCACTTCCCGCAAGCGACCAAACCGCCATGGGGACATATGCCGGACAACAGATGCTGACCGGTGCACAAGCTGAAACCTACGCCGACCACTTCATTGCCTACCACCTCAGCAAGATGCCCTATCAGGGTATCTACGCCAAGGTCTCAGCTGCCGCACTCGCTGCACCAGCAGGGAGCGCACAGCAGAACGCTCTCCAAAAGGTCGAGGCAACCGTCTTCCAAGGGACCACACTGAGAGGGCTACTGCTCGAAGCCTACGCTTTCGGTACCATGGGAACGATCGCCGGGTTCGCAGCCATTGCCGCCTTCATCGGCGCAGCTCTTCTACTGGCGCTATCACTCCTCGGGCTCTACCATGGTCGTCGAGTATCCCCAGATGAGAAGGTCTTCACCCCGAATCGACCGATAGCCGAACCTCTCTCTGCGGACTCTGACCTTCGCCGTAACGACAACGAAAACGTATCAGAAACTATGTACCAGTAACTACTCCACGGCGAGCATCGACGAGCGGACACGCGAACTCGATCGGATCTCCATCCCGATCAGCGCAGTCCGCTCTCGATGCATCGTCGCGCCTTGTGCCCCAACACCGATAGACGGTCGCCCAAGGGTGCACCTCAGCGCTAGGAAAACAACCATCTCGACATCGGCCCACCGTAGCGGAAATCCTGCGCAACGGAGGAGACCGTTCAAGCTCATCGTGCACGGCACACTCGCTGTGTAAAGATACCTTTGAGCTAGCCAATCCGTTCGTCCACCGGGACCAACGACTTTGGCGTAGCCGAGCAGTAGTCTCGCCCACGCTCTCGGCTCAGCCCAAAGTGGTCTTAGAGGTACCTTCGCACGAAGGATGGAGAGCCCAAGAGGGACCACCATCTGGCTCTTGAGTCGGCAGCTACACGAGCCAGATGACGACCGCAAGTACGAGCGTTGAAAGAGGCGACTTCGCCTGCGACCTTTGAGAGCGAGACAACCATCATCGAAGGTCGATCAACAGGTCCGCTAGAGTGCGAAGGTATCGATCAAATCGTTAAAGATTTGCGACGGACGCATCACCTTCGTGGCTTTCGCTAGGTCGAAGCGATAGTATCCCCCGATATCGACCGACCTACCCTGCACGTCCACGAGTTCTTGAACAATAGCGTCCTCGGCCTCTCGAAGAGCCTGGGCGAGAGGTTTAAACTCTGCCGCTAGCTCGAGATCTTCCCCTTGGTCTGCTAACTCGTTCGCCCAGTACAAGGCCAAGTAGAAATGACTACCTCGATTATCAAGCCCACCCACCTTCCTGCTCGGGGAGCGACCATTATTCAAGAGCATCGAGGTTGCCCGATCGAGCGTTGTCCCAAAAATCCGTGCCCGAGCATTGCCGGTCTGGTCTGCTAGAAACTCGAAACTCACTGCTAGCGCAAGAAACTCGCCCAAGCTATCCCAGCGGAGATAGTTCTCCTCGATCAATTGGCGAACGTGCTTGGGAGCCGATCCTCCGGCTCCGGTCTCAAAAAGTCCACCACCCGCAAGGAGACGCACGATCGAGAGCATCTTTGCACTCGTCCCCAGCTCAAGGATCGGAAAGAGGTCTGTGAGGTAGTCTCGCAGTACATTCCCAGTGACTGAGATCGTATTTTCGCCCCGTCGAATCCTCTCCAGTGATCGACGAGTCGCCTCCACGGGTGCCGCAATAGTGAGATCGAGACCATCGGTATCGTGATCACCAAGATAACGCTCGACCTTTGCAATGATCTCTCGATCGTGAGCTCGATCACGGTCGAGCCAGAAGATGGCAGGCTCACCACTCGTGCGCGCACGGTCAACGGCCACTCCGACCCAATCTC
>JAJYZP010000179.1 GCA_021799875.1 Actinomycetes bacterium
GTTATCGGGTCTCTGCATCGACCGGTCGGACCGAGGAAGAGCCCTATCTCCGACTGCTTGGGGCCTCAGAGATCGTGCCTCGTCGTGAGCTCGAAGAGCCTTCATCTCGGCCGTTAGAGTCCGAGCGTTGGAACGGTGCAATCGACTCCGTTGGTGGGACAACGCTTGCTCGGCTCTTAGGTCAGTTGGCATCGGGTAGCTCGGTAGCGGCGGTAGGACTTGCTGGAGGTTCCTCTTTTCAAGCGTCGGTGCTCCCACTCCTTCTACGTGGGGTGAATATCTTAGGTATCGACTCCGTCATGACACCGTTGGAGCTTCGGCGGCGTGCATGGGAGAGGCTTGCTCTGACTATGGCTCCCGGAAGGCTCGCCGATATGACCACCACTGTCGAGCTGCAGAGTCTTCCAGCTCTTGGCACGGAGATCCTGAAGGGACGGGTGCGAGGTCGGGTAGTGGTCCGGGTAAGCGATGAAGAGCGCTGAGCCGAAGCTCTCGTAGAACCTCGACGATCGAAGCGTAGAGACCTGCGCGGGCCGGCCCGGATGAGTGTGAGGGAGCTTCAACTCAAGGAGCTCTGAATCCACCAAGATCGATCCCACGTGGTAAGCGCTCTGGGTTCCACCCAAGGTGCTCGATGGCTTTGCGCACTACGAATCGATCGGTCATGCCGCTGACGTAAGTTAGGGCTCGCTGGAGCGGCGACAGAGCAGGGTCGACCGAGTTGAGGGGCAGTACGTCATCATCAGCAGCGTGGTCTTGCGGGAGGTCGTCGGGATGTTCCAAGAAGTAGCTAACGAGATCTTGAACGAGCTCAATGACGATGTCGTTCTGTCTCTGGGACGCAGGACGACTGTAAATAAGTTGGTCGTTGAAGCGTCGGAAACTGCCAAGGAGCGATGCGACCTGAGCCGACATTGCGATCTCGTCTCCATGGAATGAGCTCTCGATGAGATCGGTGATGAAGAGATCTATTAACCTGCCGTGATATCCACCAGTGAGAACGAGTAGCTCGTGGGGTAGGTCCTCACGACGCAAGATCCCAGCCGACTGAGCGTCGTCAAAATCGTGACAGAGGTAAGCGATGCGATCGGCAAAAGAGACAATGCAGCCTTCGGGTGTAGTCGGGGTCGGGCGCGTCCAGGAGTGGTTTCGAACCCCATCCAGCGTCTCGGCGGTAAGGTTCAAGGGAGCTAAGACCACGTCGGCTCCCCAAGTAGCGTGATCGTATCCTTCGGGCAAGAAGGATGAGAAGGCATCCTCGCTGGCGTGTCCAAACGGTCCGTGCCCACAGTCATGCGCCAGTGCGATAGCCTCTGCTAGAGCGACATTGAGTGAGAGTGCGCGTGCGACCGAGGTGGCTACCTGAGCGACCTCGAGGGCGTGGGTTAGGCGAGTGCGGAGATGGTCTTCTGGAAAGATGAAGACCTGAGTCTTCCCGGCCAAGCGACGAAAAGCCGTACATCGGTGCAGAATTCGATCTCGGTCGACTTCGAAGGCAGTGCGATATGGGTCAGGTGCCTCTTCTCGATCGCGATTTCCGGCGCCGATCGCCCGAGTTGCACCGAGTGCAAGCGTCTCGGCATCGCGTGCCTCACGCAGCTCTCTGTTGACGACTCGATCGATTCCAAGAGGCAAAGACGGCTCTTCGTGTGCGCGTCGAAGATCTTGGTCGCCATACCCGGCCATAGTCGATCGCCAGCGCATTTCTCTCTCGCTTCGCAAGTCGCTCTGCTGGGTGAAAGAGTCGTTCACTCTATCCATGGTCTCTCGTAGTCCTCCTTGAGTGGTCATTGTCTCGCGAAATCCTTTCGATCGTGTTCGTGATGCTACCTTGTCGTGTGGCGGGAGGGCCGACTGGGAAGTCGTTCGTTTGCGGCGTGGCTTCCTGGGTCGCTGATGGTGATCTATGAACTCAGTCATCAGAGGAGTCCCTCGAGGTATCCCCAAGCATGAGCGTCATTTTCTCCCGGTTGCGGTGCTGGCCGATTCATCGATGGGATTATGGCCCGGGAGTGTGACAGCGATCCAAAGGGAGGAACGCTTCGTAGCGTGGGAGACGTCCGTTCCGCCAACGGCGCTGAGGTCTGACTCACTCGATCACTTGAGCGCCCCGAAAGAATTGAGTGAGACTTCTTCTCTCACTCTTTGAATGCGAGGATCCTGTGTGCTGTTCCGTATCGAGATGAGTTGCTTGCGTAGAGACCATCCACTGTTATGGAGTCTTGAGCTCGGATCTACGTTGTTGTGTTGAGATTGCACCGATGGATCTGTCGCAAGCAAGCGTCGTCAGAGCGTGCTGAGGACCTGGTCTCGCCCGTGGTAGTGCTTCTGAGGCGGTAAGTTGTCGTTATGAACGTTGTACGCAAACGGCCAGATCAGGTCTCGATCGAGCGCATTGGTGAAGAGATCCTTCGACAGACGAAGGGGGACGTCTCTATCAATGGACTTTCGTTCTTGCCGCGAACGATGATGAAGCTCTCGATGCGCTATCCCGAGATGAGAACCCAGTTGTTTCGGTTGATCGACGTGTATCCAACCTTGCATGGACCCTACGAGAGCTTTGATCATCTTCAGGAGTATCTCGGTAATGGGGAGGGTATCCCAAAGCTGGTTCAGTCGCTGCTCAACTTGGGCGGATCGACGAAGCTCACCCAACGGTTGGTCGCTCGAATTCTTGCTAAAAATCTCAAGGAG
>JAJYZP010000180.1 GCA_021799875.1 Actinomycetes bacterium
CCACGCCACCTATGGAAACCTCATCGAGCTCATCGCAATTTTGGCGATCCTAGAGTTCATTATCTTGGCACGATCCTTCCGATCCGTTCTTCTCTCCTTGAAGGCTGTAATCTTGAACCTCCTTGGACTCGGCGCCACGTTCGGTTTTCTTACCTGGTTTTGGCAAGAGGGCCACGGCTCTCAGTCGCTTTTCTCCATCGGCGGAACCGGGGCAATCACATCCTGGGTGCCAATCACGGTCTTCGCTTTTCTCTTCGGACTCTCCATGGACTACGAGGTCTTCATCTTGACTCGAGTCCGAGAGGAGTACGACCAGGGCAGCTCGACGGACGAAGCAGTCGAGCAGGGCCTCGCTCGTGTAGGAAAACTCGTCACGAGCGCAGCGCTCATACTCTTCTTAGCATTCGCGTCGCTCTCATCAGCGCCTAACACCGACGTCAAGATTCTCGCCACCGGTCTTGGAGTCGGCATTCTCCTTGATGCAACTATCATTCGAGCGATACTCGTACCGGCGCTAATCTCGTTGTTCGGAACGTGGAACTGGTGGCTCCCAACTCCCTTGCAGCGGCTCTTACGTATCGCTCCTACTACTTAGTCTGGACGACAAGAGTCAGCTCACCGCATCCGGTCTCAGCACTCAACTCGACCCAAGACCTCAGATATTGAGCATCGCACCCTTAGGATAGTTCCTTCAGGTTCTGGGTAGAGTACACCACAACGGAAACCAATCGACACCCAACCATAAGGAGTTAACGTGCCTTCGATGCGATTGATGAACAAGTTTTGGAGTCTGGGTATCCTCGCCGTGCTTCTCGCTGCTTGTGGCTCCCAGGCAGCCTCGACGTCGACTACTGCTGCACGGAAAACCAAGACTCATGTTGCAGTTCACCGGCATCACAAATCCCACAGCTCGGCTCCGACGACCACCTCGACCACGACCTCCACGACCTCCACGACGGCTGCTGGAAAAGTCCCGGTAGCTGGAGGTCGCTGCATCTCTTCTCAGCTCCAGCTCGCAGAAGGCCATCCAAGCGCGGCAGCTGGGTCGGTAGCGCTCACCTTCTCCTTCACGAACACTGCTGCAACGGAGTGTTACCTTGTCGGTTACCCAGGACTGCAAATGCTGAGTTCTTCCGGAAGTAGCATCCCGACTCACCTGACTCGAGGGAGTTCTGTATCGGTTCCGCCGGAGCCCGTCACAAAGGTAGCCCTCCAGCCTGGAGGATCCGCCTACTTTATCGTTGGCTACGCCGATGCCACTGGATATTCAGGTGATTCGTGTCCGTCATCATCATCGCTTGAGGTCACTGCGCCTAACGACTATCAGTACCTCACAATATCCGCTGCGCTCAATCCATATGGTGGCACTATCCAGAACCTCCAGTGCGGTGACCTGACTATATCCCCTGTCTTGGCGAGCCTTCCCGCCGGGTACTAAGAGCCCGAGCAGACGCACCATCGATCTCTCTGTACAGCAGTTCGCAGGAGTGGGTCCTCATGGTAGGCCTGACCGAGGACTCATCTTGCGCGATGTCGCAGTGAGGACAATAGCGAGGGCGCCCGCTCCATGTTCGTCGTTCTCGACCGTGAGCCGGCCACAGCTCGACCGCTACACGCACTACCCATGCTGACGCTGAGAGGGTTCGCCCCTACGACGTGACCGAGCAGACCGTGGCAGAGAGCGTGGCGTATGAGCAGCGGCCTTGATAAGGTCGCCGCAGATAGATGTCCTCCCCATCCCAGAGCGCACCTGTGCCCCCCAACTGAGCAGGACGCGGCACCATCCATGTCCACTCTCGCAAGCAAGTGCTGCTCACCTTCGGAGCGTGCCACAGCGGAGTCAGCCTTGGGTCAAACCGCAAGCCTGAACTTTCGCTCAAACTCGATCTCGGTTGTCGCTCGATCGGAGCCACCAACGTTCCCGCCCGTATCGATACGGCACACCTGCCAGCTTCTGACTCTGCACCTTCTCGCTACGCCAGCAAAGCTGCGATATCCAATCGTCGAGAGCACAGAGAAGCGCTACCTTTGTTCCCTCCGATGCCACGCCGTCGTTCTGTCGTCCTCTGAAGACGCTGAGTTGAGAACCGACGACGCAGACCCACCTTCGACTTGCACCGTCGATAGCTCGCCCCACTCGAACGAGGGAGCTGAACCGTAGAGTTCGGCTCAAGCGCAGTAATCTCTTCACTCTCTTCACCAGCACGAGGGTGTTTCGCAACAGACTGCACCGCAGCACGCTCAGAAGAGCCTAGGCCGCTCACCATCCGCATCTCAGTAGAGCCAATCTCACCGTTCAATCACCCAGTGGTTCCTAACGCCACACTGCAGCAAGCTACTGTGAGGCGTATCGGCGGTTCCGAACTACCTCCGATATCGTCTCAATCCCTCGATAGAGCTCTTCAAATTTGACGTAAAGCGGAACAGGGGCAATACGAATCCTATCGGGCGTCCGGTAATCGGTAATCGTCGTACTCCTCTCCCCGAGATAGCGATTGATGAGCGCCGCATCGTCGTGTGCATAGGTGACATGACTTCCCCTCATCTCAGCCTTTGCGGGCGAAGCCAGTCGAAAGCCATAGGGAAGAAGCAGCTCTTCCGCCATAGAGATCAGGGCCTCAGTGATGAGCATTCCCTTTGTTCTCAGACGTTCGATGCCTGCATTCTCGAGAATCGCAAGGCTGAGAGCAAGC
>JAJYZP010000181.1 GCA_021799875.1 Actinomycetes bacterium
GGGGCGATGCCATCGTAGTCACTCAACGCCGACGCTTCGTCGGGCGAGGAGGTCTCAAGCTCGAAGGAGTGCTCTCGGACCTATCGCTTTCGGTCCAAGGAAGGCACTGCCTCGATCTCGGCTCGTCAACGGGAGGCTTTATCGAGTGTCTCGTGAGTCAGGGGGCAGCAAGTGTGGTAGGTGTGGATGTTGGGCGTGGCCAGATCCACGAAACGGTTCTCGCTCTCTCCGGGGTCACGGTCTTCGAGGGTACGGATCTCCGAGTCTTCGCTCAGCAGTGGGACGGTAGTTACAACTTCGACCTCATCACTGGCGACCTCTCTTTTATCTCCCTCTGTCACGTGGCACAAGAGATCGGTCGACTCGCTCGAAGTAGTGACGTCAACGTACTTTTACTCGTAAAACCTCAGTTCGAGGTTGGACATCGCGAGGTCTCTCGCGGAATGGGAGTGGTCAGCGATCCCGATCTGTGGAGGCAGGCTCTCTCCTCAGTGATCTCTGCCTATAGAGCTGTCGGCCTCGCTCCCTGTGCGGTGCGCCCCTCTCGGCTGCGTGGTGCCCAAGGTAACCAAGAGTTCTTTGTACTTTTTCGTCGTCGAAGCGGAGGTGGCTATCAATGCAGTGAGTCTGTAGAGCCCCTCGTGGAGCAAGCTCTCTGTGATGTTCTCTCCGCTTCGGGTGGCGACCAGGAAGCCTCGGCCCTCTCGCCGGGTGACCTGGTCTAGATCGGCCTGCTCTCGGATCTCTGCGGCAAGGATGCATCGTGCATCGAGATAGCACGCGCCGCTTTGCGTCGTGCTGGTTCGAGAGCTTCGTCCTTGGCTCTCTTGGAGCGCTCCGTTGGGGGTAGATCGAGTTTGGTTAGAGCACTCCATGTGGGTTGGGTGCATCTGTCTGAGTGAAGGTCACCGTGTTCGTGAGCTTGGGCGTTAGGTTGTTGGGGTGTCCATTGTTGGTTTCGTCATCCATCCTCAGCGCCATGAGGCCTCTACGGTGTTCGCGCGTGCGCAGCGGACGCTTGAATCCCTCGGTCACGACGCCGTTGAGATGACCCAGCAGAACGCTGACTCGGTCGACCTTGCGGTGAGCCTTGGAGGGGATGGCACTCTTCTCCGGGCGCTTGAGATGGTGATTCGACGGGGTGTCCCAGTTATGGGTGTCAATCTCGGACACCTTGGCTACCTCGCCGAGGTGGAGCCAGCTGAGGTCGATGTCGCTCTACGTCGATTTTTTGCCAAAGACTACACCATTGAGGAACGGATGACCGTAGAGGGTTCTATCCGCACCCTGAGCGAAGACAACGAGCACTACTCTGAGGGTCCGACCTTCATTGCTTTGAACGAGATTGTGGTAGAGCGGAGCATGTCTGGTCACGTGATCCGGGTCGATGTGACCATCGATGGTGGCAAGTTTCTCCGCTACGATGCCGATGGACTGATCGTCTCCTCTCCGACTGGCTCGACGGCCTACTCGCTATCGGCGCGTGGCCCGATCGTAGACCCCGACCTTCGCGCTCTCATCGTTACCCCGATCACTCCCCACATGCTCTTTGACCGAGCGCTCGTCCTTGCGCCGACGAGCGTAGTGGGCCTATCGCTCGGGGAAGGTCCTTCGGCTTCAGTGATGGTGGATGGGCAGACGGTTGCCACGATTACTTCTGGCTCTACGGTCACGTGTCGCTCGAGCGATGTGACTGCTCATCTGGTGCGCCTCAAAGATCGTGACTTTCACCATATTTTGAAGTCGAAGTTCGGTCTTCAAGCAACGTAGATCGAGAGCGAAGGAAACTAGGTCGTGCTGCAGTCTCTTCGGGTACTGAATCTGGGCATCATTCACGAGGTGGAGCTTGAGCTCCATGAAGGGCTCGTGGTAATAACAGGTGAGACCGGTGCTGGCAAGACGCTCGTGACCACAGCAATCGATCTCTTGCTCGGGGGTCGCGGGCGCGCTGATCAGGTTAGCGTTGGAGCAGAGCGGGCCATCATCTCAGGGAGCTTCGTTGATGACGAGTCCGATGTTGTAGTGACGCGTGAACTCACCAACCAAGGACGATCAAAGTATCTTCTCAATGGAGGCCTTGCGAGCTCATCACAACTTCGCGAGCTGTTCGGAGCTCGTATCGAGGTCTTCGGACAGCATCTCTCGGTTTCGCTCGCGAAACCAGCGGTTCAGATCTCGCTACTCGATCGATTCGGCAAAATCGACACGACCGAACTGCATCGGAGACGAACCCGTCTGAGTGCCATCAACGTTGAACTTACCGAGCACGAGCGGT
Source organism: Actinomycetes bacterium (assembly GCA_021799875.1). GTDB lineage: Bacteria > Actinomycetota > Acidimicrobiia > Acidimicrobiales > Acidimicrobiaceae > JAJYZP01. The sequence continues at coordinate 2,276 of JAJYZP010000181.1, forward strand.
TTCTGCGTGACGGTGCGCGTGAGCGGGAGTTCCTGCGCTTTGAGCTTGACGAGATTCGTAAGCGGTTGCCCTTCGAGCCCGATGAAGACGATCGTTTGATCGCAGAGTTGGAATCGCTTGAGCAGCTTGAAGCGATCACCGAAGCGGCGAGTCGAGCCTTCGAGGTGCTCGGTGGAGACCAACACGATGCAATAGCGGGACTGTTGCGGAGCACCGAGGTCGACCTCGAGCGTTTCGGATCGACTCGTCCATTTGCACAGCGGTTACGTAACGTCCTCGGTGAGATTGACGACATCCGCTCAGAGCTGCGAGTGGTACTCGAAAATATGGAGAGCGATCCGAACCGCGTCGATGCGATTCACGCTCGACTGAGCGACCTACAGGGACT
>JAJYZP010000056.1 GCA_021799875.1 Actinomycetes bacterium
TACACTACCAGAAAGTGGAGCGATACACCGGCCCATTTGAGCTCAATCCCGAGCAATTCGAAGGCTCACATCACTACTGCGACATCAAACAAGGCACTACACACCTGCACACCTACACACCTACACACCTACACACCTGCACACCTACACACCTGCACACCTGCACGACAAGAGAACCGAACTCTCTCACGGTGCATCGGATTAACGCCCCACTTCACTCCGCCTGGGGGACCCGATCATGAGTAGGCGAAGGAAGTCCAAGGCCGAGATCGCTGCAAAGGCACGAATACGCTCGCGGTCGCCTGGGAGACGAAGCTCACGCACGTACTCTTCATCACCGAGGAGCACACCGACAAAGACGCTTCCCGTCGGCTGACCCTCCTGAAGGTCTGGGCCGGCGACACCGGTGATTCCAAGACCAACCTCACAGTGAAAAATCTTCGCAACCCCACGAGCCATAGCAATGGCGGTCTCGCCCGAGATCACCGGACCGACCGGTACTCCAAGGAGTTCATGCTTTGCATCGGTGGCATAGCTCACTACTCCACCTCGGAAAAATCCCGAAGCTCCTGGGACGGAGACGAGCCGCGAAGCAACCAGCCCTCCAGTCACCGACTCCGCTACCGCACACGAGAGCGAGCGCTCACGAAGCAGCTGACCAACAGCGGCCTCCATGGTTACATCGTCGAGCCCAAACACGTAGTCACCGAGCAGCGCCCGCAACTCCCGCTCTTCGTCGTCGAGCAGAGAGGTCGCTTCTGCGTCGGTCTCGGCCCGCGCAGTCACCCTCACCTTAATACCTTCAATACCAGAGGCTAAGAAGGCTATGGTTGGGTTCGCCGTCGTCGCGAGATAGTCGAACCGTGGCGCCACCACCTCTGCCAGCCGAGACTCAGCGAGGCCCCACGTCCGAAGAACTCTCGAGCGGATCACGCCAGGCTGGTTCGTTCTCGCCAAAAGATCAGGCAAGATCACCCGGGAGAGCATCTCCTCGAGCTCATAGGGAACACCGGGCGCTGCATAGATCACCTTATGTCCAACCGGACAGATCAGGCCGGGAGCGGTTCCTTTACGCTGCTCGATAATCCTGGCTCCAACCGGAACCATGGCTTGTAGGAGGTTGTTCTCTGACATCTCACGTCCTCTTGCGGCAAAGAAACCTCGAATCCGATCCGCAACCTCTTCGTCGAGGCGGAGCTCGACCCCCATGACCTCAGCGATTGCCTCGCGCGTGATGTCATCTTGAGTCGGCCCGAGCCCACCACAGATCACCAGGGCATCGCTCCGGGCTAACGAAGCACGAATACTCGCAACGATCCGAGCGTGATTATCGCCGACTCGCGTCTGGTAGTAGCTCTCGAGTCCATACTCTGCGAGCTTCTGAGCGATCATCGTAGAGTTAGTATCCACGATCTGTCCGAGAAGCAGCTCCGTTCCCACTGCCAAGATCTCTACACGCAACGTCACTCCTAACACCGTTCGCTGAGCGCCAAAGACTCAGCGGCTCTCTATCACCCTAAAGCCACGCTCCCCAACCGCATCCCCACTCAAGCATTGACCAACGCCCCACCGAACACGACGACAGATCGTTCACTATCGAGAACTCTACGACACGGCCACAGCGCGGCATCGTAGGGGTCAGAGCGCGTTAATGCACACCCGATCGTCGAACGCGTGCATCATAGAGATACTGAAAAGCGGAGGCTAAGGCGAAGGCGGTAGCAACCCAAGTGAGCCGGTCGACCAGAGTCGTATCAGAGACCTTGGGGAGGAGAGCGAGTTCGATCACCAAAAGTTGCAGAATCATCTTGATCTTGCCGAGCAGCCGCGCAGGAACCGATATGCCAGAACGAGCAACAACACTGCGATAGAGCGAGATTCCGACCTCCCGTAGGGCCATAATCACCACTGGAACGAGTGCGACTCGTCCAAGATAAACCAGACCGAAGAAGGCGCCGAAGACCATAATTTTGTCTGCGAGTGGGTCAAGGAACGCCCCTGAACGAGTGGCTCCTTGGCGGCGGGCTACGAAACCATCGAAGCCGTCGGTCATCGCCAAGACAAACCAGATGATCGCCGGGGCGTACGACCTCCGATCGTGGAGGACCAAGAGAATTACGAGCGGTGTCGCAAGAATCCGCAGCGCAGTAATCAAGTTCGCCGGAGTACGGATCGCAGTTGGTCCGTACGTCGATGGAGAAGTCATTGCGAACAGCTTAGCGCACTTGAGCTAGTGCGCTAAGAGATCGATACCACTACAGGCATCAACTACGACCTCACAACGAGATCCAACCACAAGGCTCGGATCGACCAAGATGTTACCATCGATCTCAGGAGCCTCCCGAAAGCTGCGCGCAACACCCTTTCGCTCCACGAGTACGCTCAGCCGATCTCCAATTAAGGCGCTCCGCTTACGTTGGGTAATGCGGTCTTGGATCTCGGTCAGCTCATTGAGTCGCTCTAAGGCCAGACCCCGGTCCACGACCCCATCTAAGCCCGCAGCGTAGGTACCCTCCTCTTGTGAGTAGGTAAAGAAACCGACCCAGTCGAGCTCGGCCTCTTCGATAAAGGAGACCAACTCTCGATGGTCCGCCTCGGTCTCACCCGGATAGCCAAGGATAAAGTTCGACCGAAAGGTAGCCTCTGGTCGAAGGGCACGTATCGCTGCAATGCGCTCTAAGAAGATCGAGCCACTCCCAAACCGCCGCATTCGGCGAAGTAGCGAGCGAGAGACGTGCTGCAGCGAGAGATCAAAGTAGGGGACCTCGGAGGCCGCCATCTCAGCGATCAGTGCCGGGGTGAGCTCCGATGGGTAGAGGTAGAGCAATCGAACCCAAGGCACAACACTGGAGACCTCTCGGTAGAGATCCAAGAGTCGGCTCTTGCCGTACAGATCTCGACCGTAGTTAGCGAGATCTTGTGCAACGAGCACCACCTCTTCGATTGCAAGAGCTCTCGCCTCCTCAACGATTGCCTCCATCGGTCGAGAGACCTGCACACCACGAAAAGACGGAATGGCGCAGAACCCACACGCCTTGTCACAGCCTTCAGCCACCTTCACATACGCCCAAGGACTTGTCGTCGTACGTCGAGGAAGATTCAACAGGTCCATGGCAGGCAACGAAAGCTCAATATCTCCTACGTGTGCGCTCCGATACGACCCGCTACCGGCGCTGGAACGCTCAGTGGAGGTCGTGCGAGAGCGACGAGTGATCACCGTACCGAGCGAGACAGGGCCACTAGAAGTGGGTCTTTGGGAAGCGGACTGTTCAGAGATAAAGTCAACCCCAAAACCGGCAACGAGATCGACCTCGGGCAGCTCCTGCGCAAGCTCACTACCGTAACGCTCGGCCAAACATCCAGTTACCACGAGCCGGGCCGATGGCCTCTTCGCCTCCGCCGCATCGAGAATGGTTGCGATCGACTCCTCACGCGCAACATCAATGAATGCACAGGTATTGATGACAACGAGGTCTGCACCTTCGATCGACTCACTGAGCTGAAGCCCTTCATCGAGCATCTTCGACTCAATCTTGTCCGAATCGACCCGATTCTTGGGACACCCAAGAGTCGTCATCCAGTAGGTCTTTGTCACCGACACAGTCTACCGCTGTGACCAGGGCCGCCGTTCGCTGCCAAGGGTGAGCCCTATCCGATCGAATCCGAGAGCCGTGACCTCAAGATTTTCCAGACCCTGACGCACGAGATCCTCGCGCACCAGCGTCGCCACTACCTCGGCGTTCTCTTGTGCTACGAAGCCAATCATCGTCGATCCAGCGCCGGACCAACATGCGCCGAGTGCGCCGTGCTCCACTAACGCTGCTAGGACTTGATCCGCCTGCGGATAGAGAACGGAGCGCTGCCGCTGGTGTATCCGATCGTCGAAGATTCCCGGTCGCAGCGTCCGAAGATCGCCAAGTGACAGGCCGAGCAGGACCGCTCGTTGCAGGTTGAAGACAACGTCAGAGCGTTGATAGCTCGCCTGGAGCGCATCTCTAGCACGCTCGGTAGAGAGCCGATGCTCCGGCACCACCACGACACAGGAGAGTTCGGGGTCCAGTGGAAGCGCACGTACAAGGACTTCACCATCGATCACGCCTGCGGCACAGGCGCCACCCTCCATTGAAGCCGCAGCGTTCTCGGGGTGTCCTTCAAACTCCACCGCTATCGACAGTGGGTCAGGAGCGCCGAGCGCTGCTGCGGTCACCAGCGCAAGCGCCGCCGAGGATCCCAACCCACGCGCAAGTGGCAGATCAGAGGAGAGTTCGCAGTGGATACGGTCATGACCCAAGACCCGTCGCGCCACCCGAGCCACCAAGTGCTCCGGTCCCACTGCGACCTCTGCCCCGTACCCCCGGGTCGAGACCGAGAACGACGTACTCGGCTCTACGGTTACCTCGACATAAGCGGCCAGCGCAATAGCTAAAACGTCGAAGCCAGGTCCAAGATTCGCGGACGAACCTGGGGCTCGAGCAGTTCCGAAGGTCGACACGTCGCTACAGTCTGAGCAGACGCCAGCTCAGGGTCGGAGCAGCCAAGCGCCCCGCTGTCACCAGCGCAACCGACTGCGTCTGCTCACCCACGCTCACGCGGAGATGACCCACGACCGTACCGCCTGGAACGGGATAGTGCAGCTTCTTTAGCGATGTCACGGTCGAGACCGCCAGTCCGGGCCAGGCCTGGACCGTAACGGCGGCGCTGGCGACCACTGAGACCGACTTGCCGCTCGCACTCACGAGCCTGCCAATGCGTTCACCTTTGGTCACCACGGTCTTCATGGTCGGAATAGCGCCAGCACTGGCCGCGATCGTCTTTCCTACATTAAGGGCCGATATCAGCGGGGCAGTTCCAATCTGTCCTAAGACCACACCGATCACAGAGTCCTTACCAAAGCTCGTCGTTACGTTGGCATCGAAGGCGAAGTCCCCACCACTCGGTGTTGAACCGGTCTTAACACCGACGATCCCATCTTGACCCAGATCGTAGTTCACGTTATAGACCACTCCAGCAACTGGGAGCGTGGCCTGAGGAAGTGCCATAATCTGCGCCAGGACCGGATTGCTCTCCACGAGACGCGCGAGAATCAACTGGTCGCTCGGTGTTGAGACGGTCGTCGAAGCAACGCCTGAGGGATCCGTATAGGTCGTATGATCCATCCCCAGCTTCTTTGCCTCAGCGTTCATTCTCGCCACAAAGGCAGAGACCGATCCTGCGTCCCAGATCGCAACGGTGGTCGCGATATTGTCGGCAGATGGGAGCAGCATCGCTTCGAGAAGCTGGTACTCCGTCAGCGTCTCCCCCGGTGCCACCGCCATCACAGAATCAACGGCCGCTAAGTCCTGGAGATAGGTGTTGTAGTCCGCCTGCGTCAGGGTGAGAGAGGGACCGCTCTGGCCGAGGCTGATGGGGTGGGCGAGCACTGTTAGGTAGACCGTCATCATTTTTGCGAGCGAGGCGATTGGATACTGCTGGTTCGCACCGAACGATCCAAGGACCCCAACTCCAGGGACCACTGCGATACCGGAGCCTTGACTCGGCCACGGCAGGTTCACTGCGGTTCCCGGTATCGACGAGGGAAACGATGTCGTGCGCACGAGCGTTGGCTTGGGAACGGCTCTCACCAATTGCACCGTGGCCAGACCTCCGAGGATCAGAACCACAACCACGAGCACTGCGACGACTCTGCCCGCACGGATCCCCGATGAAGAGCGCCTATTTCGACCACTAGTAGGACGAACCCAACTGTCTCGCTTTCGTGAACGCACTACTTCCTCCAGATCATCGTTCGAGCTCCCTCACTCGAACCGCCGAGTTAGCCTAGCTTGTGCGCATCCAGTCTCACGAAAAATGACTCGCTTCATACTCCTCGACACTCATCAACACTTCACGAGCCTTGGAGCCTTCGGAGGCTCCAACGATCCCATTCTGCTCGAGGAGATCCATCAGTCGCCCAGCCCGAGCGAAGCCAACCCGAAGCTTACGCTGCAGCATCGAGGTTGAACCGAGCTGACTCATAACGACGAGTCGGACCGCCTCGTCAAAGAGTTCATCTCCCCCACCAACGCTCGTGCCTCCCCCGCCCGAGCTGCTCTCCGAAGAACCCTCTACCCCTTCGACGTAGCGCGGATCACCTTGGCGCACCCAGCTCGCAACAACGCCTCGAACCTCATCTTCGCTGACCCACGGGGACTGGATTCGCCGGGGGTGCGAGGAGGAGGCGGTCACTAGCAACATATCGCCCTGACCCACGAGCTTCTCTGCACCGGGATGATCGAGAATGACCCGGGAGTCCGCCTGAGAGGCCACAGCAAAGGCCATTCGGGACGGCACATTGGCCTTGATCACGCCCGTGATGACGTCGACCGAGGGTCGTTGCGTTGCGATCACCAAGTGAATACCGACCGCTCGAGCCTTCTGCGCTATCCGACAGATCGAGTCCTCGACATCGCGTGCAGCTGCCATCATGAGGTCATTCAGCTCGTCCACGACGACCAAGATGAAGGGTAGGTGTCGAAGTGATGCTTCCTCTTCACTTGAGCTCGTTCCTGTGTCAGCAGCGAGATCAGAACCACCACGGGTCTCTACCTCCTCCTCTTCGAAGGGAAGCTCATCGAGGGTCGTGTCCTCCGTTCCGCCTTCACGTTGGGCCTTCACCAACGCGTTGTACCCTGCAATATCGCGCACTCCAAAGGAGGCGAGGAGGTCGTAGCGAAGCTCCATCTCCTTCACCGCCCACGACAGCGCATTGGCCGCCTTTTTTGGGTCCACTACGACCGCAGTCAGGAGGTGTGGAAGCCGATTGTACTGTCCTAGCTCGACCCTCTTCGGATCGATCAGAATCAGCCGAACGTCGTCCGGCGTGGATCGCATCAGGATCGAGGTCAGCAGCGAGTTCAACGCCGACGACTTACCGGCCCCGGTCGCTCCAGCGATCAATACATGGGGCATTTCGGCAAGATTCATCACTGCTGCTGTGCCGGAGATATCTTGTCCAAGTGGCACCTCAAGAGGGTGTTCGGCCCTACGCATCTCCGGAGAGCTCATGACATCACCAAGCGTGACGACCTCTCTCGTCCGATTTGGCACCTCGACCCCAATAGCGGAGCGACCGGGGATCGGTGCCAAGATTCGCACATCGGTTGCGGCCATAGCGTAGGCAATATCTCGATGCAGCGCAAGGATACGGGCGACCTTGATACCTTCGCCGAGCTCAAGTTCGTATCGGGTCACCGTGGGACCTACCGTCATACCGGCAATCTTTACCGGGACACCGTGGGTGAGGAGTGAGGCTTGTAGCGTTGCACCTCGCTCTATCAGTTCGCCACGATTGAGACGCTGCCGAGCTCCCCGACGTAGCAGTGTCGGCGAAGGTAGCTTCCAATGGACCCCGAGACTCGAGGGAGCACCGCCAAGCTCCTGCTCAGCTAGACCATTCGCCGTAGTCTCGACGACTGCATCGCTCCCAAGAAGATCTCCCCCACCAACGAGTGCCTCAATCTCCCCGCCGTCGATGTATTCGGTCGTTTCCCGCTCACCGTCAAAGCCAGCTTCGTCATCAAAGGGCGTATCATCGACCTCTCCGAGCAGCTCGCTCAGCGAGAGCGGGGCGGAGGAGTCCTCGGCAACGTCGTTGTGGCGACGAGATCGTGACGAGGACCGCTTCGACCGCTCTATCGATCGATCCTCTTCCGAGAGGGCGGTTGGCCGCTCGGATCGAGCCCTCAAAAGGTTGGCCAGCGACTGGGCAGTGCTCTCGATACGGACACCGAGTAGCGACAGCACCACCACGATGCCAATGAGCCCGATGACGATAGCGCCACCGACCGTACCAACGAGCGGGTGAAGAGCGCCAGCGATGACCGCACCAACCAGGCCACCGTACTCCTGCGCTCGATGCAGGTCTAAGACCGAGTAGTGCACATCAAAGGTAACCATCGCAACGAAGGCGGAGACCACAACCTGGAGAACAGCAAGCTCCACGAAGACCCAACGGCGTTGGGCCCACGGTGCATGGGAGAGTGCAACCACACCGCCGACGACCCCCAAGGCGCACAGGAGGAAGCTGCTCGGTCCGCCAAGAGCTGTGAAGAACGCGTACACGGCACGATGGAGCGCTCCAAAAATCTCGAGTTCACCGAGACCACCGATAACGACCGAGATCAAGATCCAGAGCAGCGCAGTCGCTTCTCGGCTACGCCGTGGAGTGGATGACGCTGACGCTGTCTCGGTTGTGCGAGTCGTTCGAGCCTGACCCTGCCTCGGAGTCGAACCACTTCGCGAGGTTACGCTCCGCGAGCCCTTTCGGGCGCTCGAGTTCGCCCGACCTGTCTGTGACGAGACACTGCCTCTACCGCTTTGCCGAGCGGAACCTGCTCCACCTTGGGGCAGAGAGGAAGCTCGACGAGCATCTCGTGAGCTTCCAACCTTCGACTGGTCCTTAGCCATGCACTACCCTCGGTCCGCTCCTTCCGACTAGTTCAGATCTCAGTTATGACCGGAACGATCATCGGCTTCCGCTTCGTCGTCGAAGAGATCTTTTTGCCCACCGCCGATCGGACGTTCCGTCCGAGCGCATCGATGCTCCGTGTGCCACCCTTCAACGTCGTCTCGATCGCCTTTCGTGCCTCACCTTGGAGCTCCCGAATCAACTCATCATCCTCTGGGTGTATCCAGCCCCGAGAGGTAACTTCGGGATCAGCGAGCAGCTCGAGGTCGGTGAGATTGACGGTAGCAGCTACCACCACAACGCCATCCTCTGAGAGCGTGCGTCGATCTCGCAGTACACCTTTAGTGATATCCCCTACGACGCCATCGACGTAGAGGTAGCCGGCCGGGATATCATCCCCATACGTAATTGCATCGTCAGTGAGCACCACGACATCACCGTCTTGGGCGAGCAAGACCCGGTCGCTTGCGATACCCATCGAGATAGCCAAGCGAGCGTGGTTGACGAGATGCCGAAACTCTCCATGCACCGGCACGAACGACCACGGTTTCGCAACTGAGAGCATGGTACGTAGCTCACCACGGCGGGCGTGCCCAGATGCATGGACGTGGTCGGTACCGGGATGTGCAACATCGGTGCCACGACGGTAGAGGCCATCGATGACCTTACCGACTGAGGACTCATTCCCAGGGATAATATCGGCGCTAATGATAATGAGGTCGTTCTCGCCGACTCGAATCCAGCGGGACTCCCCTGCAGACATCAAAGAGAGCGCTGACATTGGCTCTCCTTGCGAACCGGTGGATATGACACAGATCTCGGAGTCTTTGTACTTGCCAATCGACTCGATATCGACTAACTCCGACTCAGGAATCCGAAGTATTCCCTGGGCCCGGGCGAGAGCAACGTTCTTGCCCATGGAGCGCCCCAAAGTAAAGACCTTGCGCCCATGAGCGAGAGCGACCTCGGCAATCTGCTGCACACGATGGATATGCGAAGCGAAGCACGCAACCACAATACGACGCTCCTCGTACCGACTGAAGAGGCCCTCGAGCGCTGAGCGCACCGAAGTCTCTGAATCGGTAAAGCCTTCCTCCTCGGCATTGGTAGAGTCCGACAACAAGAGTCGAATCCCAGGATCACCTGCCAGAGCTCCAATACGCGCAAGCTCGGTGGTACGGCCATCAACTGGAGTAAGGTCCAACTTAAAATCGCCGGTGTGCAGAATCAAACCTTGCGAGGTCGAGATCGCAAGTGCAAACGAGGAGGGCACGGAGTGCGTCACCGGAATGAACTCAACGGTGAAGGGTCCGATCTGACGTCGTTCTAGATCCGAGACGACCTCGAAACGAGTCTTGGCGAGCAGACCGGCCTCTTCAATACGATTACGCGCAAAGCTCAGCGTGAGCTCAGAGCCATAGAGCGGAAAAGAGAGCTCTCGTAGAAGATACGAGAGCGCCCCGGTGTGATCCTCGTGTCCGTGCGTCAGTACGCAACCCACCACTTTTTCTCTATTTTCATGGAGAAAAGTAAAGTCAGGTAGCACGAGATCCACTCCCGGCATATCGGCATTTGGGAACATGAGCCCGCAGTCCACGATCAAGATCGCACCGTCTTGCGAGATCACTGCGCAGTTACGGCCGATCTCTCCTAAGCCACCAAGAAACCCAACTGTTACGGTCGACGCCAACTAAATTTTCCAACTTTCATTCAACGAGATCCCCAGTTTACGGCAGTCGAGATCCAACGCAGCGAGAACCTCGCCCGCCCGGGCACGAAGCGACTCCGTCACAGGACCGAGGGGCAGTCGGCAGTCTCCTCCCGGCAGCCCAAGCTCCATGAGCATCGCCTTCAACGGTTCGGGATTCGGGTTGCGCTCCGAGCTCTCGTAGGAGTACGAAGCTAAAAGGACGCTATTGATAGCTCGCGCACGTCCGAGATCGCCTTGTAGGAACGCTCTTACCATCTCGGCCATCGCAGGACCACACCAGTGGCTGGCCACCGAGATCACGCCTGAGGCTCCGACCGCCAAAAGCGGTAGCGTGAGAGCATCGTCACCACTAAAGACTACGAACTCCTCTGGGGTCTGCGCCAAGAGACGAGACGTAGCAACGACATCGCCGGCTGCATCTTTGAGACCAATAAGGTTGTCGTGCTGATCCACGAGACGGAGTACCGTCTCACCTTCGATTCTCCTCCCTGTACGGGCCGGGATATCGTAAAGGATCACCGGAAGCGGGCAGGCAGTCAAAATCTCAGAGAAGTGGCGTAGGAGCCCATCCTGCGAGGGTCGGGAGTAGTACGGTGTCACTGCGAGAACTCCATCGACTCCACTCTTGAGCGCTAGCTCGGTGAGCTCGATCGAGTGGGTAGTTACATTGGTCGTCGAGCCCGCTATGATCGTCGAATCCGGGAGCGCTGCCTTGATCTCCCTCCACAGGGTCACCTTCTCATCGTCAGTGAGCGTTGGGGACTCCCCGGTCGTTCCCGAGAGCACGAGCCCGTCGCTTCCGTGATCGATCAACCAGGACGCTAGTCGGAGCGCCCCCTCGATATCGAGACGGCCCTGGTCATCAAAGGGGGTGGCCATAGCGGTCACAACACGGCAATCGGTCAAGAGCCTCATGGGCACGCCTCCTCTGTCTTCAACTACCCTATCCGAAGCGTATCTCCACCGATTCAATAGTGAACTTCAACCACCCCGAGTTTCGCCGCCAAGACGACCGACCACGAGAGCATCGATACCCTGTTGTAGCCCCACGACCGAGCGAACTGCACGGATAGCCAACAGGACCCCGGGCATGAATGAGCGTCGATCGTAGGAGTCGTGTCGAAGGGTGAGCGTCTGACCGTCTGTTCCAAGAATCACTTCTTGATGTGCAACGGTACCGGCTACACGCAGAGAGTGGATGTGTACCCCGCCCTCACTGCGAAGACCACGGCTACGAGCAGGCTCCTCGGAGAGCGTCGGATCTTCGGCAAAACTCCCCGACCCATGGCTACGGAGCGCAGCGTCCATCCGCTGAGCCGTCATTAACGCCGTGCCCGAGGGCGCATCGCGCTTGGCATTGTGGTGCATCTCTACGATCTCGGCCGTGTCAAAAAGCGGTGCCGCCAACTCAGCAAAGTGCATCATCAAGACCGCACCGAGAGAGAAGTTCGCAGCCACGATACAACCGGTATGAGATACCTCGAAGCGTCGACCAAGCTCGAGGAGTTCACCTTGATCGATACCGGTCGTTCCCACGACAGCTGCTATCCCGAGATCTGCGCAGAACCTCAGTGTCGCACGAGCAGCCTCTGCAACGGAGAAGTCAACGATCACGTCGGGAGTATCGTAACGTAGACTCTCAAGGTCACCTACGAACTGCGGACCGGAGACGGCCAAGCCGGTGGCGTGGCGAAAATCCATACCCGCAAGGCGAGGATCAACAGCGGCTACGAGCTCCATATCCTCCTGCGCAACGATAGCACTGCACACCGTCAAACCCATCGCCCCACCTGCACCGACCACGCCAACCCGCACTCAGACCTCCCGATCGAATCGTGGTTACGTCCCCGTCTCCAGCAAACTGCGCAGACCGAGGTCCAAGCTCACAGACACGAGAAGCTACCACCCACCGCACACTCTACCCCAAACGTTGAGCTGCAAAAACCAACGAGCGAATCCGAACCGTAGGCCTGGGTAATCCAGAGCGCAAAAAGAAAGTGGCCGAGCTAGCCGCAAACGCGCTAGCTCGGCCACTGAGAGACCTAGGCCTCTAAACCACCGACTCCGGGTGTTCGATAGATACTGCGAGAACTCCCCTTAGGAGCGTCGAGGGTTTCGCCGTGGCCCACCTTGGGCTGGGTTGGTTGTCTCTCCGAGGTCACCGATCTCTGCGCGCAGTTCAGCCTCGAAGGTCTCCTCGAAGGAGACCCTCCGCATGGCGCCCTGAGCTCGATCACGAGCAGCTCCATCGCCATCGCCACTACTCGCAGAAGCAGAGGTCGACTCGATCTGCTCACTCTGGTCACCGCCATCGGAACCATCCGAATCTCGAACAAGAGAAAGCGAGAGCTTCCCGGTTGGATCGATCTCGTCGACTACAACTGAGACCTCTTGGTTGAGCGAGAGGACATCCTCCACTCGATCGACTCGCTTACCACCACCGAGCTTGGAGATGTGCAACAGACCGTCCCGACCGGGCAAGATGTTGACAAACGCACCAAACTTCGTGATATTCACAACCTTGCCCACATAGGTGACGCCGAGCTCGGCCTTCGGAGGATCGAGAATCTCGTTGATCCTTCGCTTGACAAAGTCCGCCGCCGCAACGTCACGAGCACCGATGGTGACAACCCCGTGACCATCGACCTCATCGATGGAGACCTCCGCTCCACTCTCTTGCTGCAGCGTATTGATCGTCTTACCCTTAGGACCGATGATCTCACCGATCTTGTCGAGCGGTACCTCGATGGAGATGATCTTCGGCGCACGAGCAGCAACCTCAGCTCGCGGGGTAGCGATAGCTCCATGCAGAACCTCGAGAATGGTGAGACGAGCTTCCTTAGCCTGATTCAAGGCTCCAGCTAAAACTTCAGCAGGTATCCCATCGATCTTGGTATCGAGCTGGAGTGCGGTCACAAAGCTCTCTGTACCAGCGACCTTGAAGTCCATATCCCCAAAA
>JAJYZP010000182.1 GCA_021799875.1 Actinomycetes bacterium
GCTCCGTGTCGAACCGGCAGAGTACGGGCCAACCTAAAGCCTGAAGCATGGTCATCGACCGCAGGGTCTGCGACTCAGTCTCGGTGAGATGTCATCGAGTGGCAAGTACAGATCCGTGACAGCTCAACGCACCGATCTTTGGCTACTCGTTGTCCGTTCTGCCATGAGATCACGTTGGAACAGTGCGTGCTCTTCTCCTCGTTGCGGCTCAAAGCGTTCCGACAGGTCGGTCCGTTCCAACGAAAGAGAGAGTCCATCGTCGAATTCAGCTCGATACCGAATCGGCGCGTGGAGACCTCGTTCACACTTTCTCTTCCTCTCACTGCGTAGGAGAGTCAGTATCGGTCAACCAACCGACGACCCGATGCACGTTTGGTAGCGCAGCGAGATCGGCCGCCAGATCGTGCGTAGTTCGGCACTTCACGTGCTCTTTCGGTCCCGCAGCTCTGCAGCTACGATGCCGTGGAACTCAGAGATTGCCTGAGGTCGTCATGAGGCTCTTCGAGGCGGTAGATCCAGGGCTGTGAACTGGGAGGGCTTGCTTATTTGGCTCTCTGAGTAGGACCTGTTGGTCGCGTCCTGACCATCTCCTCACGAAGGAGATCGGAAGAGGGCTTCGTTGGTTTCCTCTGTGCGACAGAGCCTCTACTGCTGAGTGATCAAGAGCTTCCTTGAGGCAAACGAGGAAGATTCCAAACCGACTTGACCGAGAGGACGACGAGAGTCGAAAGCAGGGTATAGGTTGCTCCAAGGATGAGCAATGTTGCCGTTGAAAGCAGGTGCGCCAGCGGGGCAGCAAATGCGTAGCCGACGGGTAGGAGACCTTGAGCGGCGAGGTAGTCAAAGCTCGAGACTCGTGAAATTACCTCCGGTGGTATGTGTGCCTGTACCGTGAACGCATAGAGTGCTCCTCCGTACTCCAAGCCTACGCCAGCAACGAAGGAGGCCACCGCTACTAATCCCAGGTTGAGGTGTACTCCGAGCGCCACGGGGAGGGGTGCAGTAAGTACGAGACTTCCAATCGCATACCGCAGCGGATGTCTGACCGAGCTTCGGTATGAGAGAACCCCACCGAGCACTCCACCAACGGCCAGCGCTGCAAGAATGACTGCCCAGCCGGAGGCTCCGTGGTAGTACTTGGTGGCGAGGAATGGCCCGAGAACAATGATTGGTGCATAGGTCACGAGATGCCAAATAGTGATCTGGAGATCGAAGCTCCAGATCCAAGACCGTGAGGAAAAGGCCGTCCACCCGTCCTTGAGGTCGCGCAACAAGCCTGGTTCGTTGGGCTGTAATCGACTAACGGGGACCTCTAGCGTTCTGATTCTGAAGAAGATAGAGCTCGCTATGAGGGGAAGAAGTCCGGCGAGGAGGATAGCAAGCGGTGGAGACGTCGCTCCGACGAGCACCGCTGCGACGAGGGGACCGACAATGTTCGCTACGTTTCGGTAGATGCTTCGCGCAGCGTTAACGCTTTGACGTAGCTCCTCGTGGACATTGGCCTGTACCCACCCATCCATCGATACCCCGAAGAGGGCAGATCCAACTCCGACCACCCCACCGACCCCGACGTAGAGCCAGATCGTGTGCAGTCCGAGGTAGCCAAAGAGGCTGAACGCGAGGTAAGCAAGGCCCGTCATGAAGTCCGCGAGCACGAGTAGGAGCGTGCGAGACAAGTGATCGGCAACGATACCGGTCCCTAGCAGTGCTGCTACGAGCGTGATTGCTTCGCCGCCTAACACCAGTCCGAGGTCGCTCGCTGAGTGAAAAATATCGAGAATCATAAAGCTCAGCGCTACCGGAAGCATTGCGAAACCGAGGTTGGCGAGAGCTCGAGCGACGATGAATCTTCGCAGCATCTCGTTGTCGAAGAGCCTGCGGAAGGTATTCACTCCTTCGAGATTACTGCACCGTGAGGTCCGTATTCGTCGAGATGCGGTCAAGGCTTCCAAGCTCTGGTCCGCTGGCTCTGAGTGGAAGAGTTCAGGGCAAAGCTGAGGTTTGGACGAAGCGTGCTAGGGCCGTTCGATGGGACCTTCCGCCGTGTTGGTGCTGAATCGATGATGAGACGGCGATGACAGAGTGGTGCGTAGGGAAATCTCGATCTCACTGCGTGTTTCTTCTGGTTTCAACGCTCCGGTTCGATGTGCAGAGTTCGGCAGGTGAGGTGTGCTCTCTGCGAGGTAGGTCCGTAGGATAGAGGTCAACGCTTGCAAATCGATCAGCGTGCAAGGAGTGGCGCATGGACTTCAATTTGACCGATGAGCTCGAGCAGCTTCGAGACTCCATTCGCAAGATCACTGCGGAGCGTATCGCTCCGCGTGCGCGCGAGATCGATGCGACTGGTGAGTACCCTTCAGATATTTTTGCGGTGCTGGGTGAGTCAGGCATGCTCGGTCTGTGTATTCCCGAAGCCTATGGTGGGTCTGGAGCGGGAATTTTGGGGCTGACCTTGGCGATTGAAGAGGTTGCAAAGTACTCCAATACGGTGGCGCTCATGCTGCTGCTCACTCGCCTTCCAACCGGTCCACTCATGATTGCTGGTTCGGAGGAGCAGAAGCAACGCTACCTGCCTGGTATCGCATCGGGAGAGCAGCGTGCATCATTCTGCCTCTCTGAGCCCGGAGCGGGCTCAGACGTTGCGGGAATGAC
>JAJYZP010000183.1 GCA_021799875.1 Actinomycetes bacterium
GTACGAGGAGAAATTCCTACCTCGTCTAGGCCCATTTGCCCTCTACGGGCTTCTCTACACCATCGTCATCCTCTTCGCCCTTCAAGGCCACACCATCACAACCCACCCGGGTGATGTAGCTCGAATCGCACTCCCGTTGTTGGCGTACTTTGCGATTATGTGGTTCGGTGCCTTTCTCCTCGGACGACGCCTTGGGCTTCGATACGAGCGAACGGCAACTCTTGCCTTCACCGCCGCTGGTAATAATTTTGAGCTGGCAATCGCTGTTGCAATCGGGGTCTTCGGTGTGACGAGTGGCGAAGCACTCGCAGGAGTCGTCGGACCGTTGATCGAGGTGCCAGTTCTCGTGTCGCTCGTGTACGTCGCCCTCTGGGCAAGACGAAGGTACTTCAATCAGGAGGTAGCTCGATGAAGGACAGGCCGGTCGTTCTGTTTCTCTGTGTGCACAATGCTGGCCGTAGTCTTGCGGCGAAGGTCTTGCTGGATCACTATGCGCAGGGTCGTATCGATGTGCGCTCCGCTGGCTCTGAACCGAAAGAAGAGCTAAACCCATCGGTAGTTGCAGTGCTCCACGAACTCGGTCTCGACACCTCGAGGGAGTTCCCGAAGCCATTAAGGGATGATGATGCAAGGGAAGCTGACGTTGTCATAACTATGGGCTGTGGAGATACTTGTACCTACTATCCGGGGAAGCGCTATCTCGATTGGGAGCTCAACGATCCAGCGGGTCTTCCGGTCGAAGAAGTAAGGCCCATCGTCGCCGATATTGACGCTCGTGTTCGAACCTTGCTCCTCGATCTTCTCGGTGAGGATGCACTGAACGGTTCGTAACTCTTGAGTGATCACGACCTGCGTAACCCACCGACGGACGATGTAACACTCTGAGGCTCGGCTCGGATTGAGAGGCGCCTGCGAGGCGACCTATTTGTTGCACGCCTTAGTGTCGACGTCAGAAGCTGCCAGTACACCACGGACCGGAAGGGTGAAAGCGATGCCGTTGTCAACTTCAGAGTGCGAGTGCTATGTCGTCCGGATTGAGTTGGAGAGGTCAGGGCCTTGACTACATGCCTTTCCTACGATCCAATCCAGGCGTGCAATGGTAACCCACGCTTACTCACTCGTGCAGCTCGCTGTCGTGGCGTAGGTGTTGCAACAGAGGACCCAGAAGTGTGCCACGATGGCGTTGGCCGACTTGTGCCGGGGGTGACGCACATGGGCGGCACGAAGCCCCTCTAGCCTCGGGTTTAACTGTGTAGTTCTCCTTGTTCTTCTTGCGCCCGACTCATTGAAGTTAGCCAGACGGTGGGTCGCCCGAAAACTCATCAGGGATGGGGGAGAGATCGAGTCTTATAACCTGAGGCAGGGTTTTGAGGTACGCATCTGACGGTGTAACGGTCGTCTTTGGCCGATGAGACGAGCAGTTTGTCGTCTAGGTATCTCCACTTGCGGGCGGAGGGTCCTTCGGGTTGAGTGCCCATTAGACCGTTGTTGCGAGATCATGTTTGCACAAGCAAGTTGTACCGTTTTGCATGGCCTGTGATCTTCGTAGCCTCTGGAGGAAGTACCAGAGATCGCTACGGCGCTGTGCTGTCCGCAGTTGCGCTGTCGTGGAACTCGTCTACGGCACGCTACTGTTCGTGTGTACCTCGAATGAGCAGAGTACGGACGAGAGCCGTTGTCGCTACCTCGTGGTTCCCGTGACCTACCGTCGCCGTAGCTAGCTGTGATTGCACTTAGCGGTATGGTCGCTTCAGCGATGCGTGTTGTGAGTGCAGCCCGCTTGTGTTGCGAGGCTCATCTAGTACGACAATGGTTCGCGAGAAATGGCCACCTGGAACGCCAGAGTGCTACGGCTCACACCCTGAGTGGCGGCCAGAGTGGGGTAGGTTAGAGTACTTGGATGCATCAACTTCTTGAGCGCCTCTTCCCCGCTCGACTAGGAGTTGGTTTTCGTCGACTCATCATCTCCTCATGGTCTGCGTACCTCGGTGACGGCTTCGCTATTGCGGCCGGACCTCTCCTAGTGGCGTCGCGTACCCACAACGCTTCACTCGTTGCCCTAGCATTGCTCCTTCAGCGTCTTCCATGGCTTCTCTTCGGTCTCTTCGGTGGAGTACTTGCAGATCGTTTTAATCGTGTCAAGATAACGGTCTTCGTTGAGCTAGTGCGAGCGGGACTCCTTCTGGCCCTTGCCGCAGTGATCCTTGGTGGTTGGGCCGACATCTCGATCGTGCTCTTGGTGCTGTTTCTACTGGGTGTCGCCGAGGTCTTCAGTGACACCTCCTCGAACTCAATACTCCCGTCGCTCGTGGAGCGTGATGATCTGGCACTTGGCAACTCCCGGAGGCTGACCGGTGTTGTAACGCTCAATCAACTCGCTGGCCCACCAATCGGTGCGTTCTTATTTTCTCTTGGTATCGCCTTCCCCTTCGTCAGTCAAGCGATCCTGGTCGGACTCGGAGCGGTCTTGATAGCTCGAGTCCGCCTGCCTGGTCGCACTGCGACGGTAGCTCCGAGTCACATTCGTGCGGAGATCATGACTGGGTTCCGTTGGATTATTCACCACGGTAGTGTTCGAACCCTGCTCCTCACCATATTTATCTTCAATATCACCTTCGGGGCAGCATGGTCTCTGCTTGTGCTCTT
>JAJYZP010000057.1 GCA_021799875.1 Actinomycetes bacterium
CGAAGCCTTCAGCCAGGCCGCCCACGAACTCTATCGATCGCTCGTCGTGCCGGAGTCGCTGTCGTTTTTCGATGAGTGCAGAGAGTGTCAGGAATGCAGTCCCTGATAGGTAGTACATGAGGAAGAGTACCAGGCACGCAATTCGGGTCGTTGGTTCAGCGAGTCCGACTGCGACCAGAAAGCCCCCGTAGATCGAGAAGTCTGCAATAAGGTCGAGATAGCCACCGAGGTCGGTAGCTCCGCGTTGTCGAGCGACGGCGCCGTCGAGAGCATCGAGAGCTCGGTTGAAGAGCCAGAGCCCCAGGGCGTAGTTCCAGTGATGCGTCGCTACCGAAACGACGCATCCAACGCCACCGAGCCAACCAACGGAGGTGAGGAGTCCCGGCCGAACCCCGGCGTCCGCTAGCACTGCCGAGATTCGATCGATTGCTGGGTTGGCTCTGGCCCTGAGCTGTCGATCGAGCACGTTAGCCTCGAGCGGTAGTAACGATGTCGGGTGGACTGGTGCGCTCTCTCCTTCGTGGGAGCGGCAGGAGCTCCTTGAGGGCGAGGTTCTCTTGTGGGTCGAGCACGCCGTGCTGGACGCAGGCCGGAACGACTCGACCGGTCTCGGGGTGCGCCATTGCGTAGGAACAAGCCTTCAGTCGCTCCTGCACTTCGGCGATTGCTGGGTCATCGCTGACGATGCCTTGCTCCATGAGTTCCCACGCTGGATTGACTTGAGCAGCATCCATGAAACGATGCATGACGAAGGTCATTGGACGTACCTTATTTTTGAGCAAGGTTCGCACTCCTCCGACGCGATGTAGAGTACGGAACACCCAGCGAAATGCCATGAGAAGGAGCTTTGGATTTGAGAGTGCGATACGTCCTAATCGTAACGCCAACAGCGGAAGCGGTGCGTTGAAGTGAACGCCCCCGAGATAGCGATAGAAAGCGTCTCGAGCTTCCATGTCTCTTGGATCTCGATCATCGAGAATCGAGTGCCAGGTAGAACCTACATAGAAGCCCCACGCAGTTCGATTACATCGCTCGTCGCCAACTTGAATTGCTTTGTAGACAAGTCGGGAGCCGACTCCTCGCTCCATCTCGGCCCAGACGTCGTCTGCAGAGAGCTCGCGATAGGCGCCTTTCCACCGCTTGTCGTTTCCTATATATGCAGCTGGCTGGAACGAGAACATCGAAAATCCCATGGATGAACAGTCTCGTAATACATCAGCTATCTGACCAACGTTTTCAGGGGTAATAGTCATGTTGTGGGCTAGGTAGTACGAGGTTCCGGTCTCCTTTTTCAGGCGCTCGAAATACTCGCAGAAGCGTTGGCGGTATGGATTGAGCTCGGCTTCACTGGTGGGAGTTCGAAGGCCCCTCCGTCCTCTCATCGTTGTATCGAAGTGGCCAGCGAAGGAGATCCGCTTGAAGCGAGCCTTTCCGTGAGCATCGAGCGCAACCTTTTTGAGGTAGTCGTAATCGATGTCACCGTGAGTGAAGCTCATCGGCTCCCTTCCATGACTGCGCATGATCGATAAGGCGGAGGCATGGTCTTCTGGTGAGAGGAGGGAGACTTCTCCCCCGATGAGTTGAGCGTGTGCACGAGGCCCTCGATGCTGCTCGAGAAAGTTCATCTGTGCTTCAACTTCTTGGAGTGTGTGTTCTCCGTCGACTCGTACTTGGTTCGCGTCAGCTGAGTGGTAGCACGGGGTACAGGCAAAGTTGCACCGAGGGAAGACCCCGTGGGTACCCTCACAGCCAACCCCGTGTCTGCCGATGGCTTGTGACGGTGTACGAACGGCTTCAGGCAGCTCAAGCCACCGCTCTTCCATGGAGCGGCGTGTGGCATCGTCCACCGGTCGAGTCAGTTCCTCAATTCTTTGGAGTAGTCCACGAACCTTCATGGCGTACTTCCTCTCTGGATTCTCTCCATTGGTTGGGCTGGACTAAGAGGTATGGAGCGACGTGTTGACACTTATGCAACGCGACGCGAGGCCTCTTTACGTTCTTTGTTAGTTGTTTGCGAAGGTCTACGGAGAAGACCTCTGGTTGAGATTTTGGTGACCGTGGACTCAAGGTCGTGAGATTGGAGATCATGCGAGCTATTTGTTGTTCTCGGCAGGTCGACATCGTTGTCCGCCTTCGGCGTAGAAAAACTGAGCAACAGCGCTACGAATTCCAATGGAGAGCGTTGGATATGCGTGGACGGTCTGAGCAAGTCGTCCGGCAAACATTCTGGTCTGCACTGCGAGTGCTAGCTCGTGAATCATCTCTCCTGCGTGCGGAGCTACGATGGTAGCGCCAATGACCCTCCCACCGCCAAGATAGCGGAGAGGACCGATTGGCCCAGTGATGATCTTGATGAACCCGGCCGTAGCACCTGTAATTTTGGCACGATCGATCGCCTCCAACGGCAAGTAGGCAACACGACCTCCATGTGCGGCGGCCTCTGTCTCGCTGAGTCCAACTCGTGCTACCTCTGGGGAGGTATACGTTGCCCACGGAATTGCTCGAGGGCTGAAACGCTTGAATTGGAGGTTTGCGGAGAAGGCGTTATGGGCAGCGATTCGCCCCATCTCGTCGCCCGCATGAGTGAGCAACATGCGCCCTGTTACATCTCCAGCGGCGAAAATGGATGGCTGGTTGGTTCGGAGATAGTCGTTGGTTAGAACGAATCCTCTTGAGTCGAGGCGGACGCCGATATCCTCGAGCCCGAACCCCGTGGATCGCGCTCGACGACCGGCAGCGACAAGTAGTTTCGTCGTGGAGAGCGACCGTGGAGCCCTGTCTGTTGTGAATTGGCTGAAGCTAATCGTCACATCCCCGTTCTCACCTGGACTAACTCGGTGGATCGTTGCGTTGAGCTGGATCGAGATGCCCTCCTCGGTCAAGATCTTGTGGATCAGCTCCGACGCTTCCGGTTCCTCACGTCCTAAGAGCCGATCGCTACCTTCGAGAATCGTAACTGCAACTCCGAGGTGAGCGAAGGCCTGGGCGAGCTCGCAGCCCATGGGACCGCCACCAATGATGGTGAGTGAGTGTGGTGCTTCGGTCAGGTCGAAGATCGTTTCGTTGGTGAGGGGTTGGACCTCATTAAGGCCAGGGATCGGCGGTAGACTCGCACTCGATCCGGTAGCTATGACGGCACGGTCGAAGCGAACCGACTCGCCTGCGATGACGGCGGTATGAGTCGAGGTCATCTGGACATCACCGAGCATGACCGTCGCTCCTTCGGAGCGGAGGACGCTCTCGTCCTCGGTCGAGGCGATCTTCTCCACCATGCGACGAACACTCTGCAGTGATTCCGTGAAGGAAAGCCCTTGCCGAGACGACGCGAGAAGCGTCTTCGATGGGACACAGCCGTGGAACGTGCAGTCGCCTCCAAGAGGCGTTGACGAGGCTAGAAGGACTCGTTTACCTCGTCGGAGAGCTGCCCTTGACGCAGCGAGTCCGGCCGCACCGCCTCCCACAACAAGGAACTCTGTCTCGATGGTCATGCGTAGCGCTCCAGCTCTCGTCGACGTGCGACGTCTACGATCACCATACACCGATGGTGATCCTCGCGGTAGCTTTGTGCGGAAAGAAATATCGGCTGAACTGGGATGACTAGAGTGAGATCGAGGTAGGAAGGCTCGAGTCGCAAGCCCCGAAGAGCGAGAGTGCCTCCTTGTTCTCGTGCTCTTGCATCGCTTAATTGCACAGTTGGGTTGGGGTATCGAACGGCGCGCCTCCACTGGAGTCGCCGGTCTTCAGTGTGTGGTTGGCAAGGAAGCTGCGTCTTGAGAGTGATCAGCAGCATGGCGGTCAAGGGAATGGCTTAGAGTTTCTCTGGTAGTATCGCCCTGTCAGGAGGTGGACTGTGGCGGAATGGAATGGTGTTGGCCTGCCGCCGGCAGCACAACGTCGCGTCGAGGTCGCTGGTCAGACTGACCTCAGGTCCTCGTTGCTCTCGGTCTCGTCGAATACTGGAATGGAGTCGGTTGGCTTTACTCCGGTGAGCGAGGTCATGGGCTGCATCGTGCTGAGCACATCGGGAGCGCTGATGCCGAGCTGTGGCGTGTATCAACAGATGGGTATGACGCCTTTTGGGTTAGGGATGAACGCAGCACCGGCCCGCGCCTACCTTGCAGACACGCAAGGGGTGACGACGAGTGGTGGCTACGAACCATACGTTGACGTTCTCAATCGGGGCTGGGCGATGGCGATAGATCGCATGGTTCAAGAAGCGACCGCCCTCGGGGCATCGGGAATTGTAGACGTTCGACTCTCTGAACAACGCTTTGAAGGTGGGGCTCTTGAATTTATGGTGCTCGGCACCGCCGTGAGATCCACGGTCATCGACCACCTGCACGACGGCCTTCTCTTCACCACCCATATTAGTGGAGCCGACTTTGCGAAGCTCGTTCATCACGGATGGACTCCTGCGAGACTGGTGGTTGAAGTATCCCTTGCGATTCGTCACGATGACTATCTCATGTTATCCCAGCGATCGATGTTTGCGCAGAATGTCGAGCTCCCTGGCCTGAGCGAGCTTGTAAGCGTGGCCCGCCATGGAGCTAAGCGGAGGATCGAGCGATATTTAGGGCGTAACCACGAGGTTGGTGCAATTATTGATTCACTGAGGACACGAGTGTTCGGTAATGAACCCTTCGAAAATCACTCTGATCACTTAGCTGAGGTCCGAGTGGTCGGTTCGACACTTCGCGCAACAGGGCCGCAGGAGTTTCCTATGAGGACGCTATCGATGATCTCGTTGAAGGATCCAAAGCGGTGAGGTGGCGTTGTGGTCAAGACGGCAAGTTGGGATCTAACTGTGTGGATAAGGAGTCACTGTGACAGATAATGAAACGCTCGACCCAGAGAGCCTTGGGGTACCTGAGGATGCACTTCGCCGTCTCCAAGAGATGCGGCCGGGCCAACCGAGTGCGCTTTTTACCTCTGATCTCTCGGTAAATGAGTTCCTGCTTGTTCGAGAGGCCGGTTTCCGACCCCTTGGCCTAGTTTTTGGTTCTTCGATCTATCACGTTGGTTTGCAGGTTGGCAAGTGGAGCGCAAACCAAGAGCTCGACAAACTCACAGCTGCGATGTACCACGCCCGTGAGTTGGCGATGGAGCGAATGCAAGCGGAGGCGGGGGTACTTGGAGCCGATGGAATCGTCGGAGTCCGCCTCGAAGTCGAGTTCAAAGAGTTTGGCGCCGACATAGCGGAGTTCATTGCTGTGGGTACTGCGGTCAAAGCGGACGATCGAGCGATTACTTGGACGAGCAAGGGCCGCCCCTTTACCTCTGATCTTTCAGGTCAAGACTTTTGGACATTGATCCAGGCTGGATACGCCCCACTGGGGATGGTCATGGGTTCCTGTGTTTACCATATCGCTCATCAGCGGATGCGTCAATCGATGTTCAATATCGGCCAGAACGTGGAGATCCCACAGTTCACGGAGGCACTTTACGATGCTCGAGAGCTTGCGATGAGTAGGATGCAGGCCGAGGCCGAGGAGTTACACGCCGAAGGAATCGTCGGTGTGCAACTGCTGAGCCTGCCACATAAGTGGGGCGGACATACAACGGAGTTCTTTTCCATTGGAACGGCTGTACGACCGCTTCGCGATGACCATGTCATCGCGAAGCCGCAGATGGTCCTGCCACTAAGCGATCTCTGAGTTCATTGAAGTGGATGCGTTAGAACCCTCTGGGTCCGTAGAGCTGATCGCTGCGGCTCTACGGGCAGACAGCACCGATATCTCGGTGCTTGCTAGTGTCCTTTCTGGAAAGTTGTCGGATGCTCTCCCTCCGGACATCGTGGAGATCTCGGCACAGCGGTCGATGTCGGATCGGATGGCGAAGCGACCTGGCATCGTTACCCTCGTACGTATCACGTTCCCAACCAAGGTCCTCGAGGTAGAGCGAACTAGAAATGGTGGCCTCTCTGCTCGAGTGCAGACAATCGTACGAGGTGTGACGATAGCTCGTCAGGATGTTTCGATGGGTGAGTGGATCAACGTCTTTGCAGAAGAGCTGTCGAAACTCTCGACAGAACGCGAAGGCACGCGTGTGGCTCTCGAAAGATTCCTGGGTCTGAACTGATCAGGTGGTCGCAGTATTGATGGTCGCCACTCTGGTCCGACCTTCGAGCACGAAGACGTGCGTCACAGATCTCAGATAGAGTGCTCCATGAGCAGAGGGTGGCAGTGCGGATGAGAGAGTCGCGGTGGGCGTGAAGGATGGCAGTCGTTCGAGTCGTCCTGGTGGGGTTGTTCGTGGACTACGGCGTGGTGTCAAAGGACGCTTAGTAGGCCAACGACAGCTATTTATCCCTCCTTCGGACTACTCCTACGTCGCTCTCGATGTTGAGACCACCGGACTCGACCCACGTCGAGATCGAGTCGTTCAGGTGGGTTTGGTGACAGCAGATGTCGATCTGGTGGTGACGTGGGAGGGATCGGCGGTGCTCGATCCGCAATGTGACATTCCAGCTGAGACCTCTGCGATCCATGGACTTCGCTCGAGCGATGTGCAAGGTGCAATGACCTTCGAGATGCTTGCGCCTTGGTTGTCATCTGTCTTGGAGGGTCGCAGAATCGTCGGGCATAACCTCGGATTCGATTTGGCTTTTTTGGAGCACGAGTATGCTCGTTGCGGTCTCGGGCCTCCGTCGATAGCTGCGCAGCTTGACACTCTTGCGTTAGCAAGGAGCCAACTTCCTCATCAGCGGAGCTACCGCTTGACTGAGCTTGCACAAGCGTTGAATCTTCAGATCGAGCGTGCACACGATGCGTGTTTTGACGCGTTGCTCTCTCTCGACCTCCTGCGGTACCTCGAGCGAGAGAGTAGTCCTGATCGGTGAGCGCAGGTCGTGTGGAGTTGACGTGGGCGTGAAGGAGAAGATCGAGAGTGGGCGGCAGGTTTCTCGTCGCGAGGTGATTCGTTCTTCGGTGTTGTTTGAGCTCTGGATTGATCTGGCGGTGCATGGGTGAGAAGCTCGAAGCGCCAGAAGAAGGGGACAGCACAGCAGTGTCAGTATTGGTTATCTGGGGTGAGCGACAAGTGGGTATAGATAACTGGTTGCCTTTATGCGCTCCATAGGGGCCTGCCCTGATACGTGGCGCGTGGTAGGCCTCCTCTCCGTAACTGCAGGCGTGGACCAGGGGTGTCAACAGGGTCGATCTCGACTCGCAAAGGCCAACTCTGAGGAGGCCTCGTCGCAACGGAGCTCACTGGCTTTGTTTTCGTGTGACAGTGATGGCTCTGGAGTTGTGACGGTGCACTACAGATAGCGTTCCTCAACAAACTGGGTTGGAGCCAGGGTTATCACCATCTGCAGAGAGCGAACACTATTGGCCTACTGTGTCTGAGCGTGCCTCTGCGCCAGTGAGAGCTAGGTTGAGGCGTCGCGAGGTCGCTACTCGGTTGCAGCTGTGGTGAAAATGGCCTCGACGATACGGTTTCCGTGCTCACCGAGCGACGAAGTATTGATGGCAAATTGGCCGACCACTCCTGCGGCACGCAGATCGGCCTCGAGAGAGCGGAAGAGATCGATTTCGTCTTCGGCGAGATCGATGAGAACGCTCGAGAGAGGTGCCTTCATGGACTGTTTTCGCTCAGATTTTGTTCGGCGAACTTCACTGAGAATCTCCGACGCTAGCTCGTAGGCGCGAGCGTCGGGAGTCACTGGCGGTCTCAATGCCCGGTTGCCATTGGAGAAGTGTGCGACGTATTCACCAAGCAGCTGAGTGAGGTCCTTCGCCGTCGGCCAAGGGGAACGATGGATCGATCCCTCCTGCCACCAGGACCAGGCCTCTTCGGTGACGAAGGGCATAAAGGGTGCGAGGAGACGTAGCGTCACAGAGAGCCCCGTGAGCAGAGTTGCTCGTGCAGAGATGACCTCACTGCGCTCGAAACCAGCGCCCTCATCCTCGCCGTAGGCGCGGATCTTGACAAGTTCGACGTAGTCGTCGCAGAAGTCCCAAAAGTATCGCTCGATGACCTCGAGCGCTCGAGAGTAATCGAAGCTCTCGAGCGCCGCCGTAGCGCTTGAGATAACCTGTTCGAGACGGCTGAGGAAAGAGCTATCCACGACTGTTGGCTCAACGTCTGAGTCGATCGTGATCGGCCCCCGCGCTGCGATCGTGAGCACGAACTTTGCCACATTGGCGATCTTGATAGCGAGACGCCTCCCGACCTTCATCTGACCTTCATCGGCGGCGGTGTCGACACCCGGCCTTCCTCCAGCGGCCCAGTATCGGAGGGCGTCTGCACCATGACGCTCAAGAAGGGGCATCGGAGTCACGACGTTTCCCTTTGATTTAGACATTTTTTTGCGGTCAGGGTCGAGGACAAATCCCGAGATAGACGTGGTCGACCAGGGGAGTGCCCCAAATTCCAGGTGCGATCGAAGAATGCTGTAGAAGAGCCAGGTTCTGATGATGTCTTGACCCTGAGGTCGCAGATCCATCGGAAAGACCTTCTTGAAGAGGTCTTCGCCACGGTGGTACTCGGTTGCAAGTTGCGGCGTTAGGGAGGATGTTGCCCAGGTATCCATGACGTCCGGATCTGCGATGAATCCGCCGGGTCGGTTGCGGTCAGACTCCTCCATGCCGGGTGGAGTCATCGTCTGCGGGTCTACGGGGAGTTGGGAGTCGTCGGGAACGATAGGGCTGTCGTAGAGGGGCTCCCCAGCATCGTCTAATGGGTACCAAATCGGTATTGGAATACCAAAGAAGCGTTGGCGCGAGATATTCCAATCTGCGTTGAGTCCGTTGACCCAGTTCTCGTATCGAACCCTCATGTGGCTTGGGTACCAGACCAGCGAGGCTCCAAGCCGGAGAAGCTCCTCTCTCTGTGAGAGGGTCGTGACGTACCACTGCCGGGATGCTACGACCTCGAGCGGTCTGTCACCTTTCTCATAGTATTTGACCGTGTGTCGCACCCGTTTTACCTCATCGAGCAAGAGCCCCTGTTCTTCGAGGATGCCAGCGACGACGGTGCGCGCTTGCGTTGCGCTCTTCCCCGCGATGAGCTGGTACGCAGTGTTTGCGCCTTCGGGGTCGGTACTTGGGAACTCGTCGGTACCGAAGGTAATCTCGCTAAGAAGTCGCCCATCTCGGCCGATGATGACACGCAACGGAAGATTCAGTTCGCGCCACCACGTTACATCGGTCAGGTCCCCGAAAGTCGAGACCATGGCGATCCCGGTCCCCTTGTCGGGATCGGCGAGACGATGAGGAACGATCGGTAACGGCGCACCGAAAATTGGGCTGTGCGCGATCGTTCCGAAGAGGTGTTGGTAACGCTTGTCATCGGGGTGGGCAACGATTGCCACGCAGGCGGGGATAAGTTCGGGTCGAGAGGTCTCGATCTCCAAGATCTGATCGTTATGGTCAGAAAAGGCAACGCGATGGTAGAGTCCATCGGTCTCTCGATCTTCGAGTTCCGCCTGAGCGACAGCAGTTTTGAAGTCAACGTCCCAGAGGGTTGGAGAGTCCAGTGCTACGACGTGTTTTTCGCTGAGAAGTTTGAGAAATGAGCGCTGCGAGATCTCACGGGCCTGCGGTCCGACGGTCGTGTAGGTTAGCTCCCAATCGACTGAGAGGCCAAGGTGCTGCCAGAGCTCTTGGAAAGCCTGCTCGTCCTGAGCCGTGAGGGTCTCGCAGAGCTCGATGAAGTTCTCTCGAGAGATGGGTATCTGGCGATCCCCAGGCTGTGACGGAGGCGCGAAAGCAGGGTCGTATGGAAGGCTAGGGTCACATCGAACGCCGAAGTAGTTTTGTACCCGTCGCTCGGTCGGCACACCGTTATCGTCCCATCCCATCGGGTAGAAGACCTCTTTACCCGACATGCGTTGAAAGCGCGCGATGATGTCGGTATGGGTGTAAGAGAAGACGTGGCCAATATGGAGCGATCCACTCACGGTAGGCGGGGGTGTGTCGATGGCGAAGATCGCTTCTCGTGGTACGGAGGGATCGAAGCGGTAGACCTTCTCTCTGAGCCACCGATCGAGCCACTTCTCTTCGAGTCCCTCGACTCCTGCCTTGTCTGGGTATGAAAAATTGAACAACTGGATACCATACCTTCTATGTTGCGTCTCTTCGATTCTGCGGTCGGTTCGGTTGTTGATGTACAAGGCAATTCTGGAGGCGCCTTCTCAATCTACAACTGTGGTCCCACAGTCTACGATCTCCCGCACCTTGGTCATGGCAGAGCGGTTCTGACCTTTGATATTCTTCGTCGATACCTCGAGTCAGTGGGAGTCGACGTTCGGCACGTTTCCAACGTCACAGATATCGATGACAAGATCATCGCACGGGCGAAAGAGCGGGGGGTCGATCCTCGTGAGATTGCCGCTCAGTACGAGGAGGCGTGGTGGAAGACGACCGACCTGCTCGGAGCCTTGCGTCCCCATGAGGCGCCGCACGCTACGGAATGGATCGACCAAATGGTCGATATCGTATCGAGACTGCTTGGGAGCGGTGTTGCGTATCGAGGCGACGATGGTGTCTACCTCGAAGTGGAGAAGGTAGAGGGTTACGGCCTTTTGGCGCAACAGCCCCTGGCAGATCTTCGTCACGGTGCTCGCGTCGAAGCTGCGTCGTTCAAGCGCTCACCTTTGGATTTTGTTCTCTGGAAGTTTGTGCCTTCGGACGAGATTGGCTGGGCCACGCCGCTCGGTTACGGGCGTCCGGGCTGGCATACCGAGTGTGTTGCAATGTCAACTGGGCTATTTGGTCACACGTTCGACCTTCATGGAGGAGGGCTAGATCTTCGCTTCCCCCATCACGAGAACGAACGTGCGCAATCTGTGGCGTTAGGATACCCCTTTGCTCGTCACTGGATGCATCATGGATTTGTAGAGGTAGGCGGAGCGAAGATGTCGAAGTCACTCGGAAACTTCGTGACCATGGAGGAGATGGTCGAGAAGTTTGATCCCAGGAGCTACCGGCTCTTAGTTGCCAGGGCGCACTACCGCTCACCACTTGAGGTAACGAGCGCCTTGGCGGAGGATGCTGTCTCGACCTTGGCGCGTCTCGACCGATTTTCCTTGCGCTTGCACGAGCTCGTGGCCGATGACTCTGTTGAACTCTGCGAGGTCGGTGTCCTCCAGGAGTTTCATCGGGAGATGAGGCAGGACTTAAACACGCCGGTTGCTCTCGCCAATCTCTTCCGGTCGGTAACTGAGGCAAACACCGCCTTCGACCTTGGAGAGTGGGTGAAGGCAAAGAGTCAAGCTGTGGAGATCCTCTCCGCACTGACCACACTGGGTCTCGTGACCCGCAACGTCGAGTGGGTGCCGTTCGCAGTAGTGCAGAGGGCGCAAGATCGTCAGCGGGCCCGAGAGACCGGTGACTGGGGAACGGCCGACCGACTCCGATCGGAGATCGCCGAGTTGGGCTATCTCGTGGAGGATGGTCCGCAGGGATTTTCGCTTCGCCGTAGTGATGTGGTCTCGTCTAAGAAGGGATAGGTGATCGTACAGTGAGTCCGCTTTCGTTTGAACTAACCACCGAACAGCGAGATCTGCGGGACTGGGTGCACGGCTTTGCCGCAGATATCGTTCGTCCTGCGGCTGGGGAGTGGGACGAACGTGAAGAGACGCCTTGGCCGATTATTGAAGAGGCGGCCAGGATTGGGCTCTACTCCTTTGACTTCCTTGCAAATGGATTTGCTGACGCCACCGGTGCGACGCTAGCTATAGTCAACGAGGAGTTGGCATGGGGTGATGCCGGGATCACCTTGGCGATCTTTGGCTCCTCGTTGGCGGTCGCTGGCATTGTAGTAAACGGCACTCCCGAGCAGGTAGGCGAGTGGGTTCCACAGTGCTTTGGCACTCCCGGAGATATCAAGTTAGCGGCCTTTGGTGTCTCTGAGCCCGATGCCGGTTCGGACGTGTCAAGCTTGCGGACCCAAGCACGTTACGATGCCGTTCGTGATGTCTGGACTCTCAATGGCGTGAAGACCTGGATTACCAACGGAGGTATAGCTGACGTACACGTCATCGTCGCCTCTGTGGAGCCGGAGCTTGGATCACGTGGTCAGGCGAGTTTTATTATTCCACCCAACACGCCTGGACTTTCACAGGGACGGAAGTTTCGCAAGCTCGGTATCCGGGCCTCCCACACTGCTGAGGTGATCTTAGAGAACGTTGTTATTCCTGGCTCTTGCTTGTTGGGCGGGAGAGAGCGTCTCGAAGAGCGACTCGCAAGGGCGAGGGAAGGTGTTCGGTCGTCGACGCAGGCTGCAATGGCGACCTTCGAAGCGACGCGACCGATCGTCGGCGCACAGGCGCTTGGTATTGCGCGCGCAGCGTACGAGTACGCCCTCGAGTATGCCAAAGAAAGAGTTCAGTTTGGCCGACCAATCATTGAGAATCAGTCCATCGCCTTTGCTCTGGCCGATATGGCTACCTCAATCGACGCGACGAGACTGCTCGTGTGGAGAGCAGCGTGGATGGCGGCCAGTGGTCAGCGGTTTGAGAATGCTGAAGGCTCGATGGCGAAGTTAACCGCTGGTGAAACAGCTGTACGCGTCACGGAACAAGCGCTCCAGATCCTAGGGGGCTATGGATACGTTCGTGAGCATCCCGTCGAGCGCTGGTATAGAGACGCCAAGATCTATACCATTTTCGAAGGGACCTCAGAGATACAGCGCCTTGTCATAGCTCGTGCAGTCAGCGGGGTTCATATCCAGTAGTCGTCTATGACATGGACGATGGAGCATCGGATAGTTGATTGAGTACGGAATCGTGGGGCGTTGATGGCCCCGAGTCCCAAACATGCGGGCCGTTGGTGGTTACGACGAGGTTTGCATCATTTCGGCAAACTTCGTTGTTGCTCTCGCCAATCTCTTCCGGTCGGTAACTGAGGCAAACACCGCCTTCGACCTTGGAGAGTGGGTGAAGGCAAAGAGTCAAGCTGTGGAGATCCTCTCCGCACTGACCACACTGGGTCTCGTGA
>JAJYZP010000184.1 GCA_021799875.1 Actinomycetes bacterium
GGTCCCTTAGTGGGAGTGGGGCGGTTCGGCGGTCGGTCGCAAGCTGTGAGGCCAGCTCGTACACTGTTGCGCCGCATTCGTAACGTTGAGCCAATCGTACACACTGCTTCTCGTTGAGTCGCTTTGCTCGCTTGGTTTGTGCCCGACCTTCCCGTTGGTGATAGAATATAGATAGGTCCAGCCGACGATATGCGTCGATCGCCCGGTGCAGAGCCGATGGGGTCGAGTTCGAGAAGAGTCGGGCCAGGACCACCAAAGTATCCGTATGAGAACCCTTTGCCTTATAAGCGCCCGAATCTCAAGGCCGCCCACCGAATTATCCAGGTAAATAGCGTTCTTTGTAATGGAGCCATGGTTCCCTACCGCAAATATGAGAAGTGAAATTCAGACCGTAGAGGGCCCGTTATTCCCCTGCAATCAAGCCCGCAGGACCAAACCAATCTCTGGTCTTTATCGATAGCCTTGGTGGTCAACCCGTTGACACTTAGGTCGCTCACCTGTCAACTCGACATGACGCTCCGCTAGATTCCAACCTGCTGTGCCACACGTGACCGAACATGGGCAGAGCCCTTACCCTCGACCGAACCTATATACGCACCAGAACAGAGTGCTCAACGGGACCGCCTCGTTGCATTTTCAGTGGTGCAGAAGTGTCAATCTCGTCACGCCGGCCCTGCACCGCGATCGAGCACTTAGCTCAACTTCCAGCACCTAGAACCCCATCAACCACTGAAACGAGTGGTGGCGCCACAGCAGGTGAGACAGGACAAAAGTCCTTGAAAACGGAGAACATTTTTGCTATCGTCTCGAGTAGCCAACGCGAGCGCTGAACACTGATGACACGTTTCGAGACGCTCATGGTCGACGATAGCCAAGGGGATCTGCTAGTCCATGAACGTCATCCACCACCGATCCAAGTTGAGAGTAGCCGCCATGCTGTTAGGGTCCCTCCTAACGGCGGTCACAGTCTTTACCACGCAAAGAGATGCTTCCGCATCGAGCACTCCGACGGTATCCACCCAAATGATCGGTGGATTTGGTCTTTCGTCTGGCGGCTTTCCAGCGTCGATGACAAGCGACAGCCAGGGAAATCTTCTCTTCATACAAGGTGGCAATCCCTACGTGCTTGCGGCCACCAGCGGTACCAGCTATGGAACGACTGCGACACAGAGCCAGGTCTACACGCTCACCACCCCTAAACAAATCTTTAATTCAGCAATCTCTATCGCAACCACGCAGAACACCGCATGCGGCTCGATCGCCATCATGTCCGTACAACAGACCGTCGGTGGCGTTACGCAGTTCTCCCTCTGGGCGCGGCCCTCACTTACCGGGAGCGGACAGAGCTGTAGCTACGACGGTACGACCCTGAGCGCAGGAACCTTCAGTGAAATCAGCGCATCAACCCTCGCTAGCGGTGCCGCACCGGTCAATCTCGTGGCTCTGAGCAGCGGGGAAATACTTGCCTTAGCGTTTACCTCGACCTACTCCACATACGGCCCCCTTGAAGTGTTCACACCTTCAAATCTGAACGGCACGAAACTCTTTGGGCAAACGCTGTCAACCGGCTGGCAACCACTCTTCAGCTCCGCCCTACCGAACGTCTCTGCGTTCACGCTCGATAACTCCGGGAGCCTCCTAGCAGCAACTCCTTCGGGCAGTATCGTTGGCATCACCGACTCCGAGTCCGCCTTGTTTGGGACCCCGATGACATCGAACGTCCCGGCCACCATCGCGACTGCGCAGAACGATATTATCTCGATGACGGTCGATGCCAACGGGTCGCTCTACCTACTGTCGTCATCGGTCTCCACCTCAAGCAGTACCGTAGAAGTTCTCTCCCCGACAACCACCGTGCTCGCCGCCACCCCGGTGACCAAAGATGTGGTCACTCCGCTTCCCCTCGTTCCTACACCCGGGTTCGATACCTCTCTCACTACGCCAAGTGCGCTCGTGGCTCCTCCTCTCCCACTCAGCAGTACGGGATCTTCACCGGTACTCCTGCTCGGTACGACCACGTCGCTCGCCGCACTTCCGCTCTCTTCGGGCTCCCAGCCCGTCTCGCTCTACGGTGCCAGCGTCGCGCCAGGGACCGTCAGCGTGATAGCAACCAACGAGATCTACCAGCCAACAGGCCTCGCCACCGACGGTAATGGCACGGTCTTCATTGCTAACTCGGGGGGCGGTGTCAGCGCGCTGACCAATCAGACCACACAGTTCGATGGTGTCTCCGTACCTGCCGGAATCCCAACCTCACTGACCGGCTCAACGGCTATCGCCTCAGACGTGGTTGAAGCCGTCGCAGCGAGCCCACAGGACACTCTCTTCCTTGCTACCTACTCCTACATCACAAATCAGCAGCAGATCTATGTCGCTCCCTTCGCATCGGCGCCGAACCCCTCCAATCAACCGGTCACGATCTTCGGCCAATCGGTCCAACCCGGGGAGTTCACTGGACTCACGAACTTCACGATCCCATCTGCAGACGGTGCAGTAACGACTGTGGCGTACGATAAAAACTCAGGAACGCTCGCCGTCGGAACCACAACTGGCAACCTCTTCGTTATCTCATCCACAGCAACCTCTCTTCCGGC
>JAJYZP010000008.1 GCA_021799875.1 Actinomycetes bacterium
TCACCTATGTACTTGGTGACAGCGTCGGAGAAGGCTCGACCCTCGGCCTACTCGGCAAGGGCAAGGTCGTACTCTTTGCGGTGCCCGGCGCCTTCACCCCCACCTGCTCCGACTATCACCTTCCTGGATTCGTATTGCGATCGGAAGAGTTAGCCGCCAAAGGGGTCGACACCGTAGCCTGCATATCGGTCAACGATGCATTCGTCATGTCCGCCTGGGGAAAGTCCCAGAACGTAGGATCACAGGTCCTGCTGCTCGCTGACGGCAATGCAGAGTTTGCCGAGGCCATCGGACTTTCTCTCAACGCCTCTGACTGGGGTATGGGCAAGCGCTCACAACGCTACGCCATGATCCTTGAAGATGGAACGGTTCGTTCCATCAGCGTTGAGCCCGACGGAGGACTGAGCGTCAGTAGCGCTGACGCCGTTCTCGCTCAGCTGTAGCTCTGACGCAGGTCTACTAGGCGGCACCGCTTCCCTTGACTGGTATCTCGCGGACACCAGCAAAGTATTGGTGTGCCGCCTAGCGCCTGCTACGACCTCTCGGACGAACGATGAGAGTACGCCTTCCACGCCAGAGGGAACGAGAGATCGGCAACGGCAATCTTGATGACATCGCCGATCAAGAACGGAACGACACCGAGGCTGAGAGCGTGAACCAAGCTGACCTGCAATGAGGCAGCGAGCCAGAGTACACCAAAGGAGTAGATAACGAGATTGCCGACAATCATGGCGATCCCCATGCCGAGGAAGGTACGGTCAAATCCGCGTGAGGCTAGATATCCAACTACAACCGCTGCAGCAAGAAAACCTACGAGATATCCAAAAGTAGGAGCGTGTGCGACTTGGAGACCACCGCTTCCACCGGCAAACCACGGCACACCCACAAGGCCGAGAGCAAGATAGATAGCACTTCCCAGAAAGGCCCTCCAAGATCCGAGGGCTGCCGCTCCACCGAGGACGACAAGGGTCTGCAACGTGAGGGGGACCGGGGTAAATCCGAGTGGGATTTGAACCTGTGCTGAGAGCCCGAGTGCGCCGGCAAATGCAACGACCACTGCGACGTTGACAAGCTTCGCTCGAGGTAACAGCTCCACAAAGAGCCTTGGTTGGGGTTGGATAACCGAGGACGCAGTGCTCATTCGACTCCCTTGCATATCGCTTCTATATTCGTTGATCACGGCGCAAGACAACAGCTCCGTACAGCAGACTCTACCGTGCCACAGCTCCTCGTTACGACCCTTTCTTAGCCCTTTCTGTGTGCACCTCGCACAGAGCTGATACTGTTTACGTTTCACTATCGAGCTTGTCAGAGGGTTCGATCTGAGAACCTCCTCTCCAACCTCTCCGGCTCGTCGAGTCAGATTGCATACCGCTTCAGCTGTTTCGGAAGTGCTCCGAACGTAGCTTGATCTCAGGCGTCGTCAAAGCTTCACGATTCAAGCGAAAGAGGTGCGTAACTTAGGTTGTCACAGGTCCGCAACCAGAGGCGATCCACCCCAGTAGTTCTCGGTGCCTCTTTCGCCATACCTACAAGCCGGCCGTGAGTGTCTGCAACGTATGGTCATTCAGTTTCGACGTGACCAGCATCGCCCAACGTCGCTCCCAACCTACCACTCTCGACCGTCGGCTCGAGCTCGAACACTCAATGACCCCGCCGCTCCCCTTAGATGAAGTCACTATCGTCAGATCAAGAGAGAGCTTCCAAGCTCAGACACAAGAGTGCTTGCTACCGCCTCGCTTTGGAGAAGGAGCACCGATCAAGCCAAGAGAGGCTTTGCCTAACACCCTCGCAGCGCACGGGGACCACTGAGAACGATAGTGCACCAGAGGTCACTCAGTTCGGTCAGGCTCCATCGTTGGTTCCACCGTGAGACGAGCTAGACGTAGCTCGTTCGTTCCTCTCGAGTTCGTTGCTCAGAGGCATCGAAGATAGGGTCACCGACTTTTTGAATTTTCAAGAGGTTCGTCGTGCCGCTCACCCCAAAGGGCAGGCCGGCCACGAGCAGAACAAGGTCGCCCGCCGCTACGAGACCGAGGCTGACCGCTCGGTCCACCGATGCAACCATCGCCTGATCGAGATCGAAGTGACTATCAACGACAACGGGAGTCACCCCAAAGCTCAAGGTAAGCGATCCGGCCGCCTCGCGCGTGACCGCGGCTCCGATAATCGGCACGAGGGGACGATACTTCGCCACCACACGCGCACTGTGCCCCGACTCCGTCACCGCTATCACCGCACGAATAGAGAGGACACTCGATATTTGAAAGGCCGAGAGCGCAATAGCATCGGCCACCGTGTGTGCAGTTGGAGTCGGCCGACTCATATGAGTGATGGAGAAGTTCAATCGTTCCCGCTCGGTCCGACGCGCAATGCGATCCATGTACGAGACCGCTTCGAGGGGATACTCCCCCGCCGCTGTCTCTGCAGAGAGCATGATTGCATCCGTGCCGTCCAGAATCGCGTTCGCGACATCGGTGGCCTCGGCACGCGTTGGGAGCGGAGCATGCACCATGGACTCGAGCATCTGAGTTGCGGTGATCACCGGACGTCCAATCTCGTTACAGAGGTGAATGATCCGCTTCTGCTCAATTGGGACCGCCTCTGGTGCGATCTCGACCCCAAGGTCACCCCGCGCCACCATGACGGCATCCGAAGCCCGAATGATTGCTTCGATATCGAGCAGAGCGTTGGGTCGCTCTATCTTTGAGACGATCCTCGGGCGAAGCGGAGATGGGACCGACGACGCCACCTCGCGAGCCCGAATGACATCGCTGACGTCTCCGACAAACGAGATCGCTATAAAGTCGAAGCCCTCCGCTACGGCAAAACGAATGTGGTCTTCATCGGCATCGGTCAGAGCTGGGAGAATCACGGAAGATTCAGGGAAGTTGACCCCCTTACGGCGGATCAACGTTCCACCGATCTCGACAACGGCAGTGACCCCATTGGTCGTAAGACGTTCGTGAACTCGTACCTGTACGACGCCGTCGGCAAAGCTGATGGCGTCACCTGGCTTCAACTGCTCGATGACACCGAGCCGGGTGATCGCGATCGTTCCATCTGTGCCAGCAACCGGTGGCGACGTGGTCACGGTGTCCGCTTCAATCACGCTGACGAGGTGACCCTCTTCGAGCAGCAGCGGATCACTAGAGAGATCAGAGATACGTAGCTTCGGTCCGGGGATGTCTGCCAACAGACCAACGACTTTTCCGCTCCGTTGCGCGGCGCGTCGAACTCGGGCAAGGAGCGTTCGATGCTCGGATCGAGAACCGTGCGAGAAGTTCACACGAGCTACATCCATCCCAAGTTCGACCATCTTATTGAGAACCTCAGGACTCTGTGACGCTGGCCCAATGGTACAGACGATCTTGGTGGCTCTCATCAACTTCCCTCCCTAGCTAGGCATAAGGATATCGGCTTAACTCTGCGACTTCGGACCCATCGCAGACAAGTACAGTCATCTCACTGAGATCGAGCAGATCGGTTCCCGCATGTGGTAGGAGCTCAACACCGATCTCTCCCGCCGCCAGAATCGGTGCACAAGCTTCATCGATGACGACGCAACAATCGCGCTCACCGATGCCTCAACGTCAGGGATCACAGCCACAAGGCGACTTAGGGCTCCAGATCCCCGCGTTGGTCGAGATCGCTTTGAGCGCCTCGTATACCAAGGGCGGAGATCATCATCGCTGCAATGATGACCGCACCACCGCTCAGCTGCAACGCCGTTGGGACTGTAGCGGTCAAGAGCACGCCGAAAATAAAAGCGAAGAGTGGTTCTAGGTTGAAGATGATGACGAGCTCCGAGGAGGAGATCGTTCGCTGATAGTGGGTCTGCGCAACAAATGCAACAGCTGTGGCAAAGATCGCCGTCACCACGATCGCAATGAGAACGATCGGCGCCGTCATCGTTGCAAGACTGAAGGAGTGCGAAGGTGGGCGGGTGTCAAGTACCAACGACAACGCGCCAGAGAGGACAGCGACGATAAAAATCTGATCGAGAACGAGCTTGAAGGGAGGGACTCGATGTGTGCGCACTAGCCCCTCGGTGAAGAGGATCTGGAGAGCTACCGCTACCGCACAGCCCACCGTCAGCAGGTCACCACCGGTATCTCCTGTGCCTAAAGGAGCTGAGACAAGACCGAGTCCAACGAGAGCAACGAGAGAGGCCACAGCTTGACGAGCTCTGATGGGCTGTCGAAAGAGGATCCCAAGAAGCGGTACCAAGACAACAGAGAGACCGGTGATGAAGCCTGAAGTGGCGGGAGAGATCTGGCGCAGCCCAAGAGTCTGCAGGGCGTAGCTCAAGAAGAGAAAAACTCCTGGAATCAGCGTTGCACGCTGCGGTCGAAGCAGCGTCCTCCACGCGCCTCGATGTCGTGCGTACCACCAGATACCGACTATTGCCATCACCACATACGCGAGAGCGAACCTCAGGGCCAAGAATGCAAAGACGCCGATGTGCTCAAGCGCGAGCTTGTTGAGAGCAAACGTCGACCCCCAGACCACACAGACCAGTGCGAGAAC
Source organism: Actinomycetes bacterium (assembly GCA_021799875.1). Lineage (GTDB taxonomy): Bacteria > Actinomycetota > Acidimicrobiia > Acidimicrobiales > Acidimicrobiaceae > JAJYZP01. Next base: position 4,531 of record JAJYZP010000008.1, read on the forward strand.
GAGCCTTCCGACCCAATGCCGATCGTAGAAGCGCTGAGACTCCCGGGAAGTTGCGCTAGGGTAGGTCAACTGCACCCACTGGGACAGCGAGGCAGAATGCGAGACGTGCCAACCATACTCGGCTCACCACCGTATCGATAACGGTCTACAGGCTGGAAGGAACGATGAAAAAGCAACTCAGTAAGGTCCTTGAAGGTTTTGAAAGTCTGGTTTATATCGTGGTCGCAGTGTTGCTCGTGATTATCGCGGCAATCACGATCGTCAACGCCTTCAAGTCTTTCAACAACTTTTCCTTCGGCGGCGGCGTCACCTTGACGCTCACGACGACCCTCAACGATGCACTCTTTGTCATCATCTTAATGGAGCTCCTGCAGACGGTGACCTCCCATTTAGCTGAGGGCGGCTTTCAACTACGTCCCTTTTTGATCATCGGGATCATATCTTCGGTGCGGCGCATTCTCGTGGTGGGCGCACAGCTTTCGACCGCGCACCACCTCACACAGACTGCCTTTAACGATTCGCTGCGTGAGCTCGCATTCGATGCCGGAGTCGTAGTTGCTCTCACCGGAGCACTCTACGTCGTGCAGCGTCTGCGACGAGAAGAGCGCCGAGAGGAGATTACACAGCAGCGACGCCCCGATCCAATCGTTCACGAGGAGATCGTCGGTCACAACACTGATTCGGGGAGCCTGTAGCCTCAGTGCTCGATCTCACGGGCTTCCAACCCACAGAGACCACATCTCGCATCAAGCGGTATGCCCCCGTTCAGAGCAGCTTGTGCCCTACTCGCCGCAGAGCCTCAGAAGATATCGTCTCCCTCGCCCAACGACGGCACAGGTCGATCGAGAGCCTCCAACCGGGGCATCGAGGAAGAGCGTGTGAGAGACCGCTGAAACGAATGTGCTTTGCACGCTGCGCTCGATTTCGCTCGGCCCATGCGACAGAGGTTGGATTGAAAGAGCGCGATGCGCGTGATAGTGTGCAAGAGGACGAGAGGAGAGCTCATGAGCTCGCTATCATTTCCATCACCACCACACTTTGAGGACCCTTACCAAGAACGACGACACCGTCTCGAACGATTAGCTGCTGCTTTCCGACTCTTCGCGCTCTTCGGCTTCGATGAGGGTGTCGCAGGGCATATCACGGTCCGCGACCCAATCGATCCAGGGCACTTCTGGGTGAACCCCTTCGGAATGGACTTTAGTCAGATCAGGGTATCCGACCTTATTATGGTCGACCATACCGGGGAGGTCATTGCCGGTGAGAACTACGTCAATCGTGCCGCCTTCGTCATTCACTCTCAGGTCCATCAACAGCGTCCAGATGTCATTGCAGCCTGTCACGCCCACTCTCTCTACGGCAAGGCGCTCTCTACGCTTGGGCAACGCTTAGATCCAATCACGCAGGACGCGTGCGCTTTCTACCAAGACCACGCCCTCTTCGACGACTACACCGGTGTCGTTGTCGATCTCGAAGAGGGTGCCCGTATCGCGTCGGCTCTCGCCTCTTACAAGGCAGCGATCCTTCGGAATCATGGGCTCCTCACCGTCGGCCACAGCGTCGACGAGGCTGCGTGGTGGTTCATCACCATGGAGCGCTCCTGTCACGCCCAGCTGCTAGCGCAATCGAGTGGAACGCCGGTCATGATCTCCGATGAGATGGCCGCCCATACGGCCACCCAGGTTGGCACGCACTTCGCAGGCTGGTTCTCTTTCCAACCTCTCTACCAGCGTATTCTTGCTGAACAACCCGAATTTTTGAAGTAGCACCATACATGGGTCATCCCCCACAGATCTCTGACAGAGCGCTATCGACTAGGAGCGAGCTTCTGTGACACACAAAAAGCAGCACCTTCCGACCAAGATCTGCAAGACCTGTGGGAGGTCGTTTGCGTGGCGACGTCGATGGGCATCCGTATGGGACGAAGTTCTGTACTGCTCAGAACGGTGCCGCAGGAGCCGTATCTCCACCGCTCCGTAGGTCATACCGCCTCATCGGAGAGGGAGAACTCATCCAAAAGCGAACGCTCTACACCGGCCGATTTGACGCCTGATCGAAGGTCAAGCGAGGCTTTCGAGCTGCTAACGCCTCGTCCACACGGCCTACAGGAGTCGTTGAGGGAGCATTGTGCAGCCACTCCTGGCCATCTGAGCTTGTCGCTGCCTCAGCGAGCCGCATCAGGGCGTCGGCCAGCGCCCGAAGCGTCTGAGGAGACTCGGTCTCCGTCGGTTCCATCATAAGAGCTTCGTCAACAACGAGAGGGAAGTAGACCGTCGGTGAGTGAAAGCCCTCCTCAATCATGCCCTTTGCAATATCGAGTGCGCGAACACCATAGCGCTTTTTGAGTTGAGCGGCCGAAGCCACGAACTCGTGCATGCACAGCTGCGGAAAGGCGATCTCATAGTGCTGAGCGATCTGTGCCCGGAGCCAGTTTGCATTCAACACTGCGTATCGTGCGACATCTGCGAGTCCTGGCCCGCCGTGATACATCATGTACGCAAGCGCCCTCGCGAGGACGACTGCGTTACCGTAAAATCCGTGCACCCTGCCGATGGAGAACTCCGGTGTCTTCCAGACATAGCGAACTCCATCCTCATCGTCGATCAGAGTGGCACGCGGTCCCGGCAGAAATTCACGGAGCCTCTCGGAGACGGCAACTGGCCCAGCACCGGGACCACCACCTCCATGGGGAGTTGCAAAGGTCTTGTGAAGATTGGAGTGTACGATATCAAAGCCCATGTCTCCAGGGCGAGAGACACCGAGGATTGCGTTGAGATTCGCCCCGTCGTAGTACATAAGACCGCCAACAGCATGGACTCGAGCCGTGATCTCAGCGATCTCCTCCTCAAAGAGCCCAAGCGTATTCGGATTGGTCAGCATCATGCCGGCAACATCTTCTCCAAGCACCTTATCGAGCTGCTCGAGATCCACGAGTCCCCGATCGTTCGAGGGGACGGTCACCGCCTCATAGCCGGCAAGCGTTACCGAGGCCGGGTTCGTACCATGCGCCGAGTCAGGGATGATCACCTTCGAACGCCGTCCTCCATGACGCTGGTGATAGTGAGCCATGATCAAAAGGCCAGTGAGTTCACCGGCCGCTCCGGCAGCTGGTTGTAGTGTCGCCGCAGCCATTCCCGTGATCTCACAGATCCAGGACTCCAGTGTCACCATGATCTCCAGCCACCCTTGCGCAAAGCTAACAGGAGTGTGTGGATGGACCTGCGAGATTCCTGGCATCGCGGCAACCGCGTCTGCGAACTTCGGATTGTACTTCATGGTGCACGAACCAAGTGGGTACGCACCAAGGTCTACGCTGTATTGGCGCGCTGAGAGTCGAGTGAAGTGACCAACGAGGTCCCGCTCCGATACCTCCGGCAACGCTGGCGGCTCATCGCGAAGCATGGTTGCTGGCAAAACGGTCCGAGGGTCGACCTGGTCCACTCCGCTCGAGCGCAACGACGATGCTCGACGTTTCGCAACGGAGAGATCGAAAATTGTCGGTTCCTCCGCCCTACCCATTAATGGAATTGAGGCAGCAACTCCCCCACCTGGACGCTTGAAGTTAGCGCTCGTAGCCATTACCTTGCCTCCACGATCTTTGAGAACTCACCAACAAAACGATCGATCTCACTCTTCGTCCGACGCTCCGTTGCACTAAGGATGAGAGTGTTACTCGCCTTGAGATCGCCCGAAGGAAACTCGCCACTCACCCCTGCGAGGAAACCTCGATCGGCGAGCGCGCTCCGTACGGCCTCGTTGTCAATGCCTGTCAGTCGAATCGTGAACTCTCTGACGAAGACAGGAGTCACGAGTTCAACACCGGGAATGGTGGAAAGAGCATCGGCGAGATAGTGCGAGCTTGAGAGGCACGAGGTCGCCAACTCTCGAAAACCATCGGGTCCGAGCCACGAGAGATAGATGCAAGCGTGAACGGCCATCAGCGTCTGATTCGTGCAGACGTTCGAAGACGCTCGCTCACGACGGATGTCTTGCTCACGAGTTCGGAGCGTTGTCACGAACGATCGACGTCCCTCAGCGTCCACGGTCTCGCCGACCAAACGTCCGGGTACGAGACGCAGATACTCGGGCCGAACCGAGAAGAGTCCTAGGTAAGGACCGCCGAAGGAGACAGGTGTTCCAAGCGATTGACCCTCGGCAACCGCTACATCGACCCCGAACGAGCCTGGACTGGTCAACAGTGCCAACGAGATTGGATCGTAGACGCAGATGAGAAGCGCTCCGGTTCGATTGGCAAGTTCCCGAGCTCGGGCGAGGTCCTCAACTGCACCGAAGTAGTTTGGATATCCCACCACGACCGCCGCTGCCTGCGAAGCGGTCTCGATCGAGAGGTCACTTGATAGGTCGTCGTTGAGAGGGAGTTCCTCGACACTCAAACCCGTTCCCTCCGCAAAGGTTCGAACGGTCTGGAGGTAGGTCGGGTTGATCCCTTTTGAGACGATGACATGATGAGAGCGAGTATGCGCACACGCTAAGTTCACCGCCTCAACCAGGGCCGTTGCCCCGTCGTAGAGCGAGGCGTTGGAGATCTCAAGCCCACTCAGTCGAGAGATAAGCGTCTGAAACTCGAAGAGGGCCTGCAGAACCCCCTGAGCAACTTCCGGCTGATAAGGAGTGTACGCGGTCACAAACTCGCCGCGAGATCCGAGCGTTCTGACGACCTGAGGAATATCGTGATCGTACGAGCCGCCGCCTGCGAAGGAGATGAGCGGACGGCCATGATGAAGGTTCCTCGCACTCACCTCTTCGAAGTAGGTGAGCACATCGTACTCAGAGACACCATCGGGAAGGTTAAGACCTCGACCCAAGCGGCGCTCTCGAGGAATCGTGGCAAAGATCTCGTCGATCTCTTTGAGACCGAGATCGGCCAGCATCTGGCTCGTTTCAGCCTCAGTGTGTGGAATGAAAGTAGGCACGCTGCACTGTCGCCTTTCGCTGTGATACGGAAAAGATAACTCTTGCCTCAGAGGCACTTCGATGCTCTTCGCACGCTCTGCATGCAGAGCCATGACGGAAGGACCATCTTAGGTCTTGGCGTAGGCTTTGGAGACAAACGGCAGATCAACGACCTCGACACGACGCACGTTTTTGCCTTGACCAACTTCTAAATAGTCATGCACAGCGACCGGCGAGGTTACAAATGCCAGTCCAATCCCCACTCCGAGCATCGGCGAAAAATTGCCTGAGGACACTCGCCCGACCAGCTCACCCTCTGGTCGTCTCAGCTCCATGTCGGCCCGGAGCGGCTGACGACTTGATGCCATCACTCCCACAAGACTGTAGCGACGACCACTCTGCTCTTGATGAAGCAGAGCATCCCTCCCACGAAACTCAGGTTTCGAGAGGTCGACGACCCAGCCGAGCCCGGCCTCATATGGCGTGATACCCGGCCCAAGCTCATGACCATGAAGAGGAAGTCCCGCTTCGAGTCGCAAAGTGTCTCGAGCTCCGAGCCCTGCAGGAATCGCTCCACGTTCAATGAGCTCTCCAAAGAGCTGCGGAGCGACCGAGTTCGGAACCGAGAACTCCACGCCTTGTTCCCCGGTATAGCCCGTGGTGGAAACGTGACCATCTTCGCCTCCAAATCGAAACTCCTGAACACGGAATCGCTTCATCTCAGCGATCGTTGGATCGAAGCTCGCTGCGATCCCCATGGCCGATGGCCCTTGGAGGGCGAGAACAGATCGGTTGCGGGTGATATCGGTACCCCCAAGTACACCGATCACGTTCTCCGTGTTCGAGGCGTTCGGCATGACAAAGAAGCGCTCCTCTGCGACCCAGACAACGATGATGTCGTCGATGACCGATGCATCGTTTGGATCGAGTAGGTGGGTGTACTGCGCTCTCCCGGGCGCAACTTTATCGATGTTATTCGTAAGAGCTGCCTGCACCCGATCTCGAGCTCCGCTTCCCTCAACGACAACCGTTCCGAGATGAGAGACGTCAAAGACTGCCGCTCCCCGTCGACACGCGAGATGCTCGGCGATGGTACCACTCGGATACGAAAGTGGCATCTCCCAGCCACCAAAATCGGTGAGTTTCGCTCCAAGCTGGCGATGGGTCTCAAAGAGGGCCGTGGTCTTAGCAGTCACAGAATCATGGTACTCGAATGGCCGACATTCTCATCAATCGCCGCTCAACACAGCGTGCAGTGGCGTCAACCACGACAGGTCACGGTGACCCTAGCTCGCAGCGAGTCTCGTCTCCGTGAAGAGGGACGGCTGCACGGGCGCAGGATAGAGAGTCTCCAAATCATTGGTGAGTTCATCTCGAAGAGAACCCAACGAGATCAGCGTCGAGATTGCGAGTTGGCCCGATCGCAGAAGATCGACTACGTCGTTGTCGTCCCGCACCAAAACCGAGTTCGGAGATACCACGAGATACTCCAGAGACTCTGGAGCACGATTGATCAGCTCCCGAGCGGTTGTCAGGGCCCGCCGGACTCCTTGCATGGATAGACCATTGTCGAGAAGACTCTTAATCAATCGTACGAGCAGCAGATCGTTGAACGAGTACAGACGCTGCGAGCCGGAACCCTCTGCAGCATGAATCGACGGAACTAAGATCTCAGTCCGTGCCCAGTAATCGAGTTGCCGATACGTGACTCCAGCGATCTTGCAGACCTCTGGAGCCCGGTAACCCTCAACGAGCGTCGAGTGGTTCGAGCGAGACCGCCGACTCTGCGACGAACGCTTGATCGATAACCGCTGAGCATCCACGACCGACATAGTCACAAGTCTATCCACAGCGTTATCCACAATCCGCTAGTTCCAAGAAACCCCTAGGAAAAATCCTCAGGTCGTAAGGTATCGAGAAACTCTCGGAAATCATCGACGATCTCCTCCTCGCTCTCGAGCGCCTCCTCCTCACCATCCCCGTCTACATCGTCTTCAACGAGAACGAGCCCCTCTGCATTCATGAGCTCATCGGCCACATAGATGGTGGCACCGACCCGGACAGCGATCGCTATTGCATCGGAAGGACGGCACGAAACCACGATCGGTACCTTGTTCTGAAGCAGAACCAGCTCTGCAAAGTAGGTTCCCTCCTTCAACTCCGTCACAATCACCCGAAGAACCTCGGTGCCGATCGCATCGAGCACATCTCTCATGAGGTCATGGGTCAACGGCCGGGGGGTCTCGATACCTCGTGCAGCGTACTCTATCGACGAAGCTTCAGCAGTTCCGATAAAGATTGGGAGCGTACGGCCCGGAGAGCTAATCTCTTGAAGCAAGATCACCGGTGACTTCGACCGGAGATCAACCTTCACCGCAGCAAGAGTAACTTCGACCATAGATCAACCTTAGTAAATCGAGCACATCTCCCGGCAACCTATGAGCTTGCAACGTCACCATCAAATCCGCCGGAGAGCCGAGCAGCCGCAAGGATCGGCCAACGATCTCTGGGCTATCTCGGGGAGCTCACACTCTTAAACTCGACCTCTTAAGAGAGATCGAGATACTTTGCCAACATCTTCTCCATGTAGTACCCGCGCAGACAGCTGCCGAGCATCTTCAAGTCAGAGAGCTGCTCCGTCGCACGCGTTCGCGCTGACGGGTTACGCTGGCGCAGAGTTGGTGAGAGAATCTGTTCCATAAAACCGACCTCGCGCTCAGCGGAGATCTTGTACATCTTCAAGTGACGCGCTTGAACACCATACTTGCGGAACACGGTCACGACTTGAACGATCTCGAAGTCGATCTGAGCGTAGTAGCGCTCGCCTGCATACAGCCGGGACTCGATGAGGCCAAACTCCTCCATCTCTCGGATCTCGGAGATCTTTGCTCCGCTTAGGCGTGCGAGCTCCTCGATGCTAAAGAGACCGCTCTGGTTTGGACTATTCTTCCTAGCCGGACCTTCATCCACAGCGTCTAGGGTTCCTTGTCTCTCGAGCGCAGACCGATGGACCTCGAGATCCTCCTCTGTAGTCGAGCCTCGATCATCGAAAGAACTGCTGGAAGATCGAGGCGAATCGGTTCGTACGGCCTCCCAATCCACCTCCGGAGCTCGAGAACTACCATGATCCGCTTCGACGCGAGCTTCATCGGCTCGTGGCAGTGGGTCGGCCCCTCCATGTGGTCGTGGTGCAGCATATCGGGTCAAGAGACTCTCAGAGATTCTCTCCAACTGTTCTTCCGTTGACAGATGCCGGAAGCTCGGATCCCCCAGCTGGTCGACAGGATAACTCACCGGTCCTTCGACGCTCTCTCTAGCCTCAAGGTCAGAGCTAGGACGTTCGGACGAAACGGACTGACCCTCGATGTCCGTCATCGCCTCCACAAGTTTGAGCATGGGAGGCAGATCGACCGGTTCTCCTCTCCGGCGAGCAGACGCATCAGATACTTCCCCACGCGAGACCTTCGATAGACCCACTCCGTTCTGTCCCGATGTGTCGTCCTGAGGACTACGAGCGTCGTACTCTACCAGCGCGTCTCGGATGCGCTTCAGCGGCATGTAGGTTTCGCGCTGCATCTGAAGGATCGTGCGGAGCCGGTCGATATCACGCTGGTAGAACTTCCGATACCCAGAGGGAGTGCGTTCCGGATCGATAAGACCTTGATTCTCGAGGAACCGTATCTTAGAGATCGATAGCTCAGGGAACTCGACCTGCACTTGAGTAAGGACCTCGCCGATCGAAAGATACTCAGAATCCTGCGCCATGAGCTAGCTCGCCCCCTCACCGTAGTACGCGAAGAGGAAGCGATACTTGCCGATCTGAATCTCATCACCGGGCCTGAGCTCACTCTGATCGGTCCTCACACGGTTGACGTAGGTGCCATTGAGGGAGCCGACATCTCGAACTGTGAAGTGCTCATCGAGCACGGCTATCTCAGCATGACGACGCGACACGGTGATGTCATCGAGAAAGACGTCACTCTCGGGATGACGACCGATTCTCGTGATCTCGCCTGAGAGTGAGAACCATGAACCGCTCTGCTCACCGTTGCGAACAACTAAACAACCGATCCCCTTCGGAAGTTCAGACATCAAACGAGCAAGCTGTTCCTCACGAGCATCGGCTGCAGGATCAATCGTTGGGATCGACCCAGTCGTCTCTTCTACCGGTTCAATGAGCGGCCGACCACACGACGAGCAGTAACGAGCGTCAACTTGATTGACGTGCTCGCAATGCTGACAAGTGACCACGACCGCCTCCTTGCTCTCTAACGTTCAACCTCAGGTCGAGGCGAGTCTAGAGTTTAACCCCCGGCTCCGACTGACTCCTCATTCTTTGTGAAATGACACGTACGTTGCGTCACCACCACTCAGCCTCTAAGCGATCAAGGCTTGGTACGCGTCACTGTCGAGCAACGCATCGACGGCACTAAGGTCCGTGACTGAAATCTCACAGATCCAGCCACCGTCATATGGGTCAGAGTTTAAGATCTCCGGATTCTCAAGGAGCGCTTCGTTCACACTGACGACCTCACCCGATACTGGGGCATAGATGTCAGAGACAGACTTTGTCGACTCGACCTCTGCGATCGACGAACCAGCAGAGCAAGTATCTCCGACCTTCGGCAGTCCAACGAAGACTATATCGCCGAGCGCATCTTGAGCGTAATCGGTAATTCCAACCCAAACTCGGCCACCATCGAGCTTGACCCACTCATGATCGGCTGTGTACTTCAGTTCCTTTGGCAGTTCCATGGACCCTAATCTTAGCCACCGCCGATCCCCGATGCGAGACGCTAGAGCGAACGTAGCCGAGCGGCTATCGATTCAACGAAGTCGACAAGTCGTCGAGAGACCAACTCGTCCGATGAACCCTCGACGGTGATATTCATGAGGGGTTCAGAAGCATCTGGAGTAATCAAGCTAAAGCCGCCATCGCTATGTTCGATTCGAAGTCCATCCACGAACAGGGCATCAGCATTATCCGGGTCTTCCGCCAACGACCGCATGAGGGTACCCTTCAACTCAAAAGGAGTGTGAATCGTTGCACTTCGGACATGTATCGGTTCCTCTGTAAATGCGAAATCCGATAGTGGAGCATCAACATCGGCAAGAGCTGCAAGAATACGAGTCACGTTAAAGATTGCGTCCGCTCCGTTCACAACTCCAGGCATGATGAGCGCTCCGAATGGAGAGAGACCAATAACACCACGACTAGGCCCGGATTCACCTTTGACGTCGATTGGTCCTCTCCAGCTCAACGCCTCGTGACACAGCGCACCTTCGTTCGCCTTCGTCCACATCACCTCCATTCCACGTTGACGAGCGCGCTTGACGACAACGTTGGAGGTATCGACAGTTACAAAGGCGTGACTGACGCTACCCTGGGCACCAAAGAGTTCGACCATCGCCCTTGCGAAGTCTTGCCCATAGAGTAGATTCCCTTGATCATCGATCAACTCCACCCGATCACCCCCCGCCGAAAAGATCAAGCCCAGATCTGCGCTCGATTCAATGACGGTGCGCTGCACACGCTCGCGTTGCTCGTCGATCTCTGTCCGCATCATCCGCGCAGTAGCCGCATAGGGATTGAGACTCAAAACATCTGCATCGAACTTCGAGAGTGTCGTATTGACAAGGGCTCCAATCGAGCCGAAGCTGTAGTCGGTGACAAGACGAAAACGACGTCGCCGAATCGCCTCGAGAGGCACGAGCGAGACGAGAGACTCCACATAGGACTCGACGACACGACCTGGGAACGAGATGTCACCGAGCTCGGAGGGAAGAACCTTCCGGAAGTCCTCTCGCTGGAAGAGTCGCTCTATCTTCCGCTTCGCAGTCTCCTCGAGATCGCTTCCATCATGAGAGTGGAAGCGAATCTCCACCATATCGGGGTCGCTCGCTGAGACCGAGACCCGAAGTCCGCCGTCGGCGCCACTCTCGCCGGTGACGTAACGTGCCAGAGGCGTAGCTGCTAACTCAATGTCGACAACGGTCACACCTACGGCATTGACGCCAACCATCAGCGCTCGCTTCAACATACGAGCCGCACGTGAGCTATCGCGAGAGGCAACCACCGTGGAGCCTGGCAGAAAAGATGATCCATAGGCCATCCCGACTCGAACCGCCACTTCAGGAGAGATGTCCACGTTTGGAAGGCCAGTGATACCAAGAGTGTCAAAGAGTGTTCTCGAGCCCTGCGACTCCCACACGATCGAGGTATTCACAGTCGTACGAGACTGCACGGTCTTGCTCGGGTAGATCTTGACGAATGGTTGAATGATCGACTCGTCTCCGAGATAACAGTCGTCGCCAATCACCGATCCATCTTCGATCATGACACCGCGCCGCACGTCGGTCGATCGACCCACGATCGCGCCTCGAATATGTGAGGAGTTACCAACAAAGCAGTGGTCCGCCAAGATGGAGTTCTCGACCGTCACGTCGTCACCAATCTTCGAGTTCGACCCGATCACCGAGTAGCGACGTAGCCGGGTGCGCGCTCCAATCCGAGAGTTCACTCCAATAAAGACAGGCTCTTCGATCTCGACGGTCGGGTGCAAGAAGCTACCTTCGCCAACGTACAGTCCATCTCGAAGCGCAAAACCAGGAAGACGAACGTCGACATGACCATCCAAGATATCTCGATGCGCCTTGAGATAGCCACTCAGTGTTCCTACATCTTCCCAGTAACGATCAGAGACCCATCCCATCAGCTTCTTCCCATCGCTCAACAACTTCGGGAAGACATCACCAGAGAAATCGGACGCACCGTCGAGTGGAATATGCTCGAATATCTCAGGATTCAGGACGTAGATACCGGTATTGACCGTGTCGGTGAAGACCTCACCCCAAGAAGGCTTTTCTAAAAAGCGGGAGATCTGCCCCTGCTCATCGAGCATAACGATCCCAAAATCTAACGGATTCTCGACTCGCTGTAAGACCACAGTCACCATCGCCTCCGTGGCGTGGTGATCGGCCCAGACCCGACCGAGATCGATATCGGTAAGCACGTCACCTGAGATCACCAAGAACGGCTCATCGAGAAGGCTTCGAGCGTTTCCGACCGACCCCGCTGTTCCAAGGGGCGATTCTTCAGAGACGTAGGTCATCGAGACACCAAACTCGGAACCATCACCAAAATAGGTGCGGATGGCATTGGCAAGGTAGGCAACCGTCACCACGATCTCAGTAAAACCGTGATGCTCTAAGAGCCTGACGATATGCGCCATCATTGGAACGTCGCCCATTGGTAGCATCGGTTTCGGTTGCGTCGACGTGAGCGGTCTGAGGCGAGTCCCCTCACCTCCGGCCATAATGACGGCTTTCATATCGTGATCACTCCCTCACACCAAAGCACTCGTTCCGACGGCCACGCGCTTAAAGGTGCAGTCCGACCTCACTGCGTACTGTCCTCTCGCTCCTCCGTTTCCGGTGGAACTCGCCGCGATCCCCTGACATCAGCTACGAAGATACGAACGTATCGAACGCCAGCCGCATATAGTACAACTGTTCCCGCCGCAGCGAAAACTAAACCCGCATCGTAGAGATCACGGTCAAAGATACCGTGGCCAAGATGGAAAACTAGAAGAGGAAGGGCAACGAGAACGGAGAATGTTCCAGCTTTGCCGATAAAAACCACATCGACCCTGTGTCGATATCGCAGTGCCAAGTAGCTCACGAGCGCTGAAATGACCACCTCTCGAATCAAAAGTGGTATCGCGATCACGAGCGGCAGAACGTGATCGAGAGTAAAAAAGATACCGAGAGCGATCACGATGATTCGATCTGAGACGGGATCGAAGACCTTCCCAAACGTCGTCACGGCTCCGATCCGTCGGGCAACAAAACCATCGAGAAAATCTGTGACGCTCATAACTGCCAGAATCACCGCAACGGCCCACGGTGAACGGCCCCGGTGCGCGAACTCGACAACAACGGGAAGAAGCAGCAGACGCAAGAGCGTGATCAACGAAGGAACGAGGCGCACGAGAGGTTCGGCAAAAGAACGGGGAGCGTCCTGGGAGCCGATCATGGAAGGTTCTCTATCCGCCACTCTCCCCCCCCTCATGCGAGACCAAACTGGACACCCAAGGTTACGACGGCACCCCTACGAACATTGAAGAGACCCTGTGCTTCCTCGACCCACAAAACAGAGAGTCTCAGTGAGCATTCATGGAGTGCCACCTCCACCATAGCGGCGAGATGACCTGGTGCGACGCACCGAGACCAGACCAGACCAGAGCCTCACTTCGCCCAACACAGCGCAAGAATCTCAGCACTACGGGAGCGTTCGCTACCCTACGGCCGAATCATCTCGATACCTGTCCTCATCTCAAAATACCCTTCGGCTCAACTCTAGGTCCAACCACGTACACATCCCGATCTGAAGCGCTGTCAATACGGATCATAGGAGCTTCGGCACGTGCTGCTCGAAGCGCTTCAGCCGGTGAGTTCGGGTACGCCACGTGTGTCAGAACAAGGTGACCGACGCCGCCGAGCCGTGCATATGCCCCAGCGAGATCGGCACTGAGGTGCAGATCTCGGGGATAGTGAGGATTGTCACTGATCCACGTCGACTCGCAAAGCAGCAGATCGGTACCGCTACTCAAAGCCTCAAGCGCTTCACAGGGCCCAGTATCTGCGGAATAGCTTAACTCGGCACCATCGCTCCCTCGAATTCGAAGACCGTAAGTCTCTACCGGATGAGCCATAGACCGAGACCAAAGGTTGAATGGACCGAGCCTCAAAGTCAGGTCATCTTCCAACAGCACAACCTCAACGAGAGACTCTAATGCGGAGTCCGAGATTAGCTGAGAGAGGTTGCGAACGACGCCAGGGGTGCAACAGAGTACGAGCTTCCTCTGGGGATGAGAGGCGTAGCGTCGATAGTGAAAGAGGCCTACAAAATCTGCGAGATGATCGGTGTGCTCGTGTGTGATGACGACCGCATCGACGAGATCAGGGGTGGTGAAGGCGAAGAGATTGGCCATGGAACCGTTACCGACATCGAGGAGAAGCTGGTAGGTATCCTCACGCACGAGATACGAAGAGCACGCACGCCCTGGGGCCGGATATGAACCCGCTGAACCGCAAATCTCGAGTAGCATCCTGGCGCTCCAATCTCAAATACTTGCTTGCACACTCCTCCACGAGTGCCTCTGCGGCCGACCATCGCTATCTCGGAGTAAACCCTCACTTACTTCTCTAGCTGGTGTACAGTGAGAGTAACGAGAACTAAAGGATACAGTGATGCGACTGCTCATATTCCCGCTTTTCATGAGTAGTGTTTTTCTCTCTGCGGTAGTGTGGATCCTCTTCCGTCACGGCGCCTTTATGGAGGGTGTTCGAAATCAACGTGCACGTCGACGGGTCGTCGAGGTCGCTCGCAACGCAGAGAAGAGCTTTGGCGGCTATGCCCGAATTCGGCTCATCGCCGTGGTTTGCCACGATGAGTCCGTCCTACTTGGCTACAAAGCTTCCGATCCGTCGCTCGCTGCAGACCAAAAGCCAAAGCTAGAGCGCCCGGGCAACGGTGAGACGATGGTCGCTTGGCTCCCACCAAGTATGAGAGATCGGACCTCGGTCCTGGAGCAATGGTGCCACGACAAGGTCGAGCTCTACATGAAGATCGACACCGAGGCGCGAACCGTCCGCATCTCCTCACTCGAGCTCGATAACGTGGTGGAACTCGCGCTCTCTCCTGCGAGTTGACCAGACAACATCAGTCGTTGCACTTGTGGTCTAGGACCCGACTTACCAGCTTCGCGGAGTGACCACATTCAACAACAAGAAGCAAGGAGAGTGCGAGCTAACCTATCTACAGGTCTTCGACAGCGGGCCATTCTCGACCTTGACAGGGTCTAGAAATCTCCGAGCAGCGGATCTGCTGAGAGATCTCAATCACGAAACTACTTCTCCATTACTACAGTAGAGATGTGGCGATCGGTGTGGGATATGTAGCTGCCTTCGGTGGAGGAATTGTTTCATTTCTCTCCCCTTGTGTGCTCCCGCTCGTACCCGCGTACCTCTCGGTTGTCAGCGGCCTCGACACGAAGGAGATCACCTCTGGAGAGCCGAAAGACCTAAGAAGGATCGCCCTCTCGACGGTTCTGTTCATCGCTGGTTTCAGCGCGGTTTTCGTAGCTCTCGGGCTCTCGGCTAGTGCCCTGGGAAGGGCCATCTTCTCCCAGCACACGTTGATCACGCGTATCAGCGGAGTCTTCCTGATCGCCATGGCAGTTTTTCTCGTGTCTTCAGTTTTTCTGAAACTTCCCTGGCTCTACCAAGAGAAGCGATTCCATCCGAGACTGGCGAATCTCGGTCACTTTGCCGCTCCGGTTGCGGGTATGGCTTTTGGCTTTGGGTGGACTCCGTGCATCGGCCCGATCCTCGGATCAGTGCTAACGCTCGCTTCGATACAAGGTCAAGCTGCGCAAGGTGCACTGCTCCTTGCTACGTACTCTCTAGGACTCGGAGTTCCCTTTCTCATAACCGGTCTGGCTTTCGCAAAGGTCGCGGGAGCACTCGCCTGGATCAAGCAACATTTCACCGTTATCACGACAGCTTCGGCCGCAATTCTTGGGGTCTTCGGTATTCTCCTCACGCTGAATGACTTCACCTGGGTCACCGCCCACCTACAAAGCTATGCCACAGCAGTCGGGCTAGGAAGCCTCAATAACGTGGGATAGCGCCGACAGTTTGGCTGCGACATAACACCTAGAAGTCTGTCGATTGCGATGGAGAGCTACGGAAGGAAAGCTCCGTCCGTACCAAAACTGCACGGCGGCCGGTGGTGCTCCCCTTACCTCCAAAAGCTCAACAGACCATCGCTTCAAAGTGCAACCGTGTCGCTTTGAGCCGCAAAAGCTTGCACATCAAGATAGCTCAAACCTGATAATGCACGTCTTTCATCTCAGAGTTTGGCACAAGAAACTCGCACTCTCGAGTTCAAGCCCTAGCTCGAGCGCCTCACCGCTACCAGTTGTCAACTGCTTAAGACGTTGCCACCCGGCGCTCGACCGTCGCTGCAGCACCCGCCCCGAATGTGTTCGCGGAACGACGCCGACGATCAACGATGAATACCATCGTGAACTCGTAACCATGCAGATCATCATCGAGCCCGCTATCTCGTCGCCGAAGTGGCACCACCAACTCCTGCAGCGGAACCCAAGAATCTTCCAAGATCGCCGGGCGACGACGGCGCAGCTCATAGCTACGCCCATTCGAGCTTCGTTGACGACTCACACCGTCACCGAACTGAGCAGGTCGCCCAACCTCAAAGAGGGTAGCAATTCCCTGTGCGGTCTTGTCGTGCACGCGCCGAGACTGAATCACCCGACCATCTCGATCCACAAGAGCACAACCCAAGACCATCGTCAAGTTCTCCTCGAGGGTCGCAGCAAGTCGATCCATCACCGCACTGAGCGAGTTCGTAGCTGTCGAGTGTTCCGGGCCACCATGCTCTCCTTCGAGACGAGCGAGATCAGCAACGCCCTCTTCAGACCGGCTCAGATGATCTTCTAAGATAGCTCCACATTCGAGTGCTTCAGCGATGTACGGCGTGTCAGGAGTTACCACCCCAAGTTCACCACCCAAACGCCCAAGTTCATCGCTCTCCAAAGCAACGCGCTGGACCTGGACAGTGACCTCTTTCATACGTACCATGATCTTGTTCCACACAGCATGCAAACGGTCAGTATCTGCTCCTTGGAGAAGACTTCCGCTAGAAGCCGGATCATCGAGCTCACCCATCATGGCACGCGAGAGCTCGCTAGCGCTCGCGAGCTCGCTCGCCAACGCCTCTACGACGCTCATCGCAAGAGAGACCTCGTACTCCAGTGTCCCAGTACTCTGAGCGAGAGAGCTCATCAGTGCACGCAGCGACTCCGGCGGCGCGATCGAACTCTTAACCTCGGAACCGAAGAGCGATCCATCCCATGAGGTAGAGCTACCACGATCCCGAAGGCTACGAGTTGGTGGTGACGGTGTAGTCCTCGACGAACCCTCCTTGGCGCG
The DNA here is from genome assembly GCA_021799875.1 of Actinomycetes bacterium. Classification (GTDB taxonomy): domain Bacteria; phylum Actinomycetota; class Acidimicrobiia; order Acidimicrobiales; family Acidimicrobiaceae; genus JAJYZP01. Next base: position 21,463 of record JAJYZP010000008.1, read on the forward strand.
TACGTTCATCCAGCTCACACTCGTAATCCTTTCAGGGTAAGACGACTTTTCTCACTCATAGAATTCAGTCTCTCACACTTTGTGTTCGCAAGTGCGACATTTCGACGAATCCATTCGTAGGGAAGTGAATTGAATACCTTCGGAACTCTTGGGCCCCACAGACCAAAAGTAGGCCTAGGGTAAGCGAGAAAGCGCCGACCCTTCACTTGGGGTCGCTCCGGTAGCTCCCCTACCTCTGCTACGGTAGTACAGCGCTACGCTAGAGACCACCTACACGCAGCGCTAGCACGCTGTTCGCAGTGCAGAGCTCGTATACACACCTAGGTAGGTCACCGTGCAAACAGAGGACTACAACAGGAGAGTGAGTGGATTGGAGACGGACTTACACCCCAAGAGTATGGTCGTCATCGATGGTTCCTGCGCTCTGTGCTCACTCAGCTCCGTCGTACTACAGCGGTGGTCAAAGGAATCTCTTTCGGTCATCGGGCGAGCCGATCTCGACAAAGTTGCGCTGCGCAGCATCCCTCCCGAGGTTTACAACGACTCCTCCGCTCTCTGGTGGATCGACCGGCGAGGCGGTGTTTTCCGGGGGCATCGAGCAGTCCTGCGCGCCCTATCGACGTGTGGTGTGCTCGGTTGTTTCGCCTGCTACCTAGCGATGCTGAGGCCTTTTGAACCTGTAGTAGCGACGCTCTACCTCTGGTTATCAAGCCATCGTGCAGCACTTTCAAAGATTTTCAATCTACTATGGCCACGGACGTGCCAGCGAAGCGAGGTAGCGATGCCAACTAGCTCGCTCTCGAGAGAGAACCTTCAGTAGATTTGCGCAACCTCTACACTGCGGCTCAACTCAGTGCGGAAAAGAGTCTTCCGGTGAAGAGATTCCTCAGGATAGGGCTGTCAAGCCTTTCACCTCTGCATCCGACCACCAAGGAACGGCTCGCAATCTCTCCTGCACAGCTAGGTAGAGCGATCGTGCTCCAGAGAGACAATCTCCTGTAGCGGTCATCACTCGTACTGTGTTACCACTGCCCATAATAGTCGCGCCTCGGCAGATCAACGAGGATCCTCTCAAACAGCAGTCTTCGTCCCATATCACCGAAGCGCAAGCGCTCTCAAGGTCATCTGAGCAAATCGAGACTACTGCGTTCAACGAGTACTACGATCACCGTGGCGAGGCCGCGTGACTAGGGTCATACCTACCGTCCTCCATTCGATCGTTTATCTCTGCCACACGCTCAGAAAATCGATCCACTCGATCCAACAGACTTTGTACGGGTGACACATAGAGAACGACCGCATCATCGACCGCCACACCTCCTCCGGTCTTGAGCGCCCAGCCGTAGAGCGCACACTGTTCTCGTGCAAGGTCTCGTCGGTCGACCATTCGATCGAGATCGAACGGTGCAGTACTCGCTCTTGTCTTAAACTCCACGATCGTGACTCGGCGCTCACCGATGCTGAGCAGATCAATGACTCCCTCGAGAATGCTTCCACCTCGATTACTGACGCTACTAGAGAGGTCAGGTATTGCGGCCTCATTCGGTAGCTTGGGCTCATTCGGCCCAGCTCGTCCACCTGATTCACGAGCCGATGTGAGACACGCAAAGATTGGCACTTCGTTAAGGCACCGGGTGCCGCTGACCAGGGGAATCAGATCAGAGGAGATCACCTGCTCTACAATGGCTGCCACAAGCTCTCGAGTCGACATCGGGAAGGGGCCGTACTCGAGGAGATCTCGAGCCTGTCTCTGCAACGCGCCAAGCGGTTGACCGAAGTCCAGACGCCCAAGTAGAAGATGAACCAGAGTTCCCAGCTCATCTCTACGTACTTCAGAAGCAACGGTCTGGCCCTCAACGCTCGTCCAAGTTGTGCGACTTGAGAGGATATTCCTTCCATCGCCACCGACCCAAAGATCCGACTGAGTGAACGGAGTCGCAATCAATGGAGTGTGACTCCGTTCTGTCGTCGACATCGAAGATGCTCGCTTGCCTGCCTCGAGAAGATAGGACACCGAGAGTCGCTGCTGTGAGTCAAAGAGTGAGACCAGTCTTGCGTGGTTCGCATTCCACTGCACAAAAGACGGCATCCGCTGCAGTACTGGGCCAACGTTTTGCGTGCGGTGGATCGTTGGTGCCCCCTGAAGTCGTAGCTCCCGAAAGCCTCCTGCCTGCCGAACGCTCGGCGCCATCAACCGGGCCAAAGACCGAGCTTCCTTCGGCTCAGCTTGATCGGGCTCCGGTTCTTCACCATCTCGTACAAGAGAGACCACCAAGTGGTCCTGAGCTCTCGTATAGGCAACATAGAGAAGGCGGGCCGTCTCGGCCTCTCCTTCGGCGACCTCGCGTAGGTTACACGCATCGAACCCATCGGACTGATAGATGCCAACACGACACTCCAAACTCTCTCCGTTGACAAAATGTCGATACTTTGGCTTTTGTGGACGCGAGTTTTTAGACTGTCCCGCAACCACTACGATGGGGAACTCGAGACCTTTCGCTGCATGGATTGTCATAATGTTGACCGCGTCGTCATCGAGATCAGAGAGGGTCGCCTCAGACGTTCGCACCTCCCCTTGTATCCTTCGAGTGAGATAGTCAACGTACTCACGAAAGGTCCCTCCGGTGCTCTCGAACCAGACCCGCGCCTCTTCCACCAGGTAACGAAAAGCGATCAGTACATCTCGAAAACGAAGCTCGCTCGAGGCGACTTCAAGCACTCGCCGTTCCTCGAGTACAAGACTCAACACGCTAGAGGGTGGCAACTTCTGTGTTGCTCGCCGAAGTAGGAGTAGGTCTCTCAGTGCCTCCACCACCGATGCGGGTGCTTCACTTGGTAACCGAGCAGGTTCGTCGACACTCCACGAACCCTCGGCACGAGCGTAGCGGAGAAGATCTGTATCTGAGCAGCCAAAGAGAGAACTGCGCAGAGCAGAGACGATCGAGAGCGAGTCGGTAGGGTCTGCAAGAGCTCGCAAGGTCATCACAACCTCTTGAACCTCCACAAGCTCGTAGACCGATGAGCTCCGATCTGATCGCACCGCTACTCCCCGCTTGATCAACTCCTCCTCAAGAGGCAGCGCCGATGCATGCCGTTGAACGAGGATCGCAACGTCGCCCAAGCGTGCGGGACGCACCTCGTTCTCACCAGAGCGGACATACCAAGGCTGGTCCGAGAGGACCGCGCTCTCAATGGTATCTGCGATCACCATTGCCTCATAGAGCGCCAAGGAAGACGCAGAGACCTTGTGCTCTGTCGTAAGTTCGTCGCCTGCTTCACTGGCGACGACACCTCGTCGATTCTTAAGCGTCTGGAGGTCCTCGAGTGTGAGTACGTCTGGTCCAATAACAGAGACAGCGGGTCCCGGTGGCTCCAATTCCGCAAACGCGTGCAGCGTCAGAATACGAGGGGGATCGAGCGTCTCCCACTTCGAAGCAACACGCTCGAAGAGGTGAGCAAAGCATCGATTGTTGAAATCGACGATACTGCTCGTACTACGAAAATTCGTTGTTAGCGCCTTGATCCGACCAAGCCCGCTGCCGAGAATCTCTCGCACCGAAGAGTAGAGGTGGAGATCAGCGTGACGGAACCGATAGATCGACTGTTGAGGGTCTCCAACAAGAAAGAGTGAACCAGGCTTAGGTGAGAGTCCAAACCAAGACGGCTGATCAACCGTAGCGCTCTCAGAAGAATCACGAGTACTGCCGCTGTGCTCAGAGGTTATCAACCAGAGAAGCTCAACCTGGACTGGATCGGTATCTTGAAACTCGTCGACCATGATCACTGGATACCGCTCGCGCAACTGTTCCCGACACCGAGGACCAGACTCAGGGTCCCGCAAAAGCTCCAGCGCGATGGTGAGAAGGTCGTCGAAGCTCACAACTCCACGGCGTTTTCGCTCATCTCTACGCTCCATCGCCAAGAGAATCATACGATCTCGGAGCGCTGCAAGATCGAGAGCGACCACCGTTCGAGCAAGCTCCTTGAGGTTCGTCCACTTCTCGGTGATAGCCGAGATGACCACCGGCTTCAGGTCTCCCCAGTTCTGCTTGCGCCCCTTATTCTTGGCGACAAAGACGGTTTGTCGTACAAGGACGGATGCCAAGTAATCAACGACATCTACCTCGTTGCCGTTCTCGAGTTCCTCGAAGTCGAGCTCAACCTCGGCCTTGCGCTCTTGTAACTGCTCGAGAAGACTATCAACTGGATCCGTGCCTGGATAACTCTCGATAGCCGAGTTCACCGCTGAGACAAGTTCACCCAAGGCAGACACCGTAGTCCTCACGATGTCAAGAGATCCACCGTGGTCGATACTGAGTAGATCTGCACGAATCCGATCCCTATCGTTCTCAAGCGACGCAGCCATGTCGCGCCAGTGCTCAAGGCCTATGCCGAAGGTCATGAGTCGTTGCAACGGACGAGCGAGCGCCTTCTCACGTTCGAGAGCGGTCGTGAAGGCGAGCCAACCTTCGGCTTCGATCTCGGCCGTCTCAACGGAGTCTGCTAGTCGAAAAACCGGAGGAAGACCGCACTCGGACGTGAACGATCGGAGAATCCGCTGTGCGAAGGCGTGGAGCGTACCGATCGGTGCGATGTCGAGGTCGATGAGCGCCTGTTCGAAGCGAGCCCGCTCCTCCTCTGTCGAAGATGATTTCTCGATCTCACGTTGAAGGACACGTCCCAAACGATCCCGTAGCTCAAGAGCCGCTCGCTCGGTAAAGGTGATCGCCGCCACACTATCGAGCGTCACGGCAGAGCATCGGAGGAGTTCAATGATGCGTGCGACAAGGACTGTCGTCTTTCCGCTTCCCGCTCCTGCCTCGACAAAGTACGAGACTCCATGCTCAACGATGAGCTCACTCCGAGTTGAAGCATCGACCACCCCGTGCGAATCGGAGAGATCGTTATCGATCATCGACCTACCTCACTCGTAGCTTCGTTAGGACCGCTCAAAGAGTCTGTCTCACTCGATCGAAAGACCAAAGCGATAGCATCGTTAAATCTAGGATCTGCAAGCTTGGCCTGCAGTGTCGACGCTTGCGGACCAAGCTGAAGCCCGTAGGGCTTACAGAAAACACAGCCCAAAGTGCCGTGAGGACGCCCCACGAAAAATCCATCGCGAATCAAAGAGAGGACTCGAGAGATCTCCACGATGCTCTGCTCCAAAACAGGCTGTGTCGCCGTAAAGCCTCTCGTGCTCTTTCGTCGATTACGACTGGCAAACCAATACTGGGCGACAAGGTTGGGGGCTTCCTTCTCCGAAGGCTTAGGGGTATCAACAGAGGCTCTTACCTCAGATAGATCGTGTGATGCAACCGCTAGCACGTAGAGCGCAAGCTGGAAGCGACCTCCATCACCGGTCGGACTCCCATCGCTCACTTCGAGGTAGCGTCCATCGGAACCGGACTTGTAGTCAACAACGAGTTTTGGGACTCCCTGCGAGAGGCCGATGAGATCGACACGACCCCGCAGTGCCAATCGTTTGCCATCTTGGAGGTCGATAACCCATGGCGATCTATCCCCAAAACCCAGCTCAGAGAGGAGCTGATCGATCCGAAGCTCACCAACGGAAGTGCTGAGCAAGCGGAGGAGACGGCGAAGTTCACTACGAATTCGCAATGCTTCTGAAGGAGCAAGGAGGGCTAAGCCACCGAGATTCAATCGCCCTAGCTCGATCAAGTCATCTTCAAGACGAACGGTGGCCTGTTCTAAGAGGTTCTGCATCGACGTAGGGGCCAATGTGCAAGGGTCCGACAAGTCGAGGGATGCAAGGACCCGCTCCATCTCACGATGGAGTAGCGTTCCGTGTCGGGCAGGGTCAAGCAGAAGATGGCCCTCTGGAGATCTGATGGGTTGAACCTTGAGGATATGTCTCAGGAAAAATCCAAAGGGACACGAAAACCACGACTCCAAGGTCGAGGCTGAGGTCGGCTGAAGTTCGGAGCCAAACTCCCCGACCAGTGCCGCATCGACCCATCCGTCGAAGACCGTGAGCAGGGGGGACCGACGCGATCGTTGCAGTTCGCGTCCTCGTTGATACACCTGATCATGCAAGAGCAGTCGATCTGACGCGAACGCACCATCACCCCTGATTGCAGCGGGATCATTCAAGAGTCGCCCGAGTCGGAGCTCAGCAAGACTTGACGGAAAGGTACTTGCGCGCAGTGAGAAGTATGCCGACGGAAGAGTAACCGACTCAAGAACCCCTCCCCCGCCATGCACTACTGCCGCAAGTCGCTTGAGGTAACGGGATGGAACCAAGGGCGAACTGGAGCGGAGTGACCCTCGTGACCAAAGTAGCCTCCACGATTGCGCCAAGCTCGTCACCGCAAGGAGATCCGCCCAACCTCGCTCGATGCTCATCTGTATGCGATGCCGTTCTATCTCTCGATAGACCTCCTCCTTGGGTGTGTAGAGAGCCTCCTCGTCGCCGGAGGGCTCCGGAGCGGACAGCTGACTACGTTGGTCTTCATCACGTGCACCAAAATCCACTCCACTCCGTGGGGAGTGCGGAGTCTGCGGGAGTAATCCTTCATTCATGCCCAGCACGGCTACGAAGTCGAAATCAAGGTATCGGGCCTGCGTCAAAGTACCGACGAAGACACCGGTCCCAAATCGGCCGAGTGAGCGAGGAGTGAGTCGTGTCGCAATCACGAAGACCTCTCGAAGTTCAGCAAGCGTGAGGACACCGCAGTGATCAACAGCGAAAACGACCTCTTCCAGCCAGCGCCACATCTCGCCATCGAGCTGCCGGACATCTTCTCCGTGCTCCGACACTCTCCAAAGGTCCTCATCGTTATGAGCTTGCGGATCTCTTTGAGGTTGGCAGAGGGTCTCAATCAGCCACCCACACCAGCTCGTGAGAGCCTCAGGAGTCGTGATTTCCAGAGCGACACGTTGTGCCTCAGCTAATACTTCAAGTAAAGCTAAGAAACCGTCCACGCTCTCCGCTACCGACTGACTCGTTGCGAACGAGACTTCGGGAAGATGGTCACGCAAGACGGAACGCTGCACGTCAAAGGAGAGGGAAAGGTAGTGCATGGCAGCGCGGGTCAGGCCATCCAGAGTTCCCTGCGAACCGAGGATCCTGGTCACAAGCTCACAATGCTGAGCCCGAAGCGGACGCTGCGCTACGTGCGGTCGGAATCGCTCAACCCAAGCCACAAGCGCTCGGCGAGGCATCTCCGTAGTGAAGAGCGTCAGCAAAGCGCTCAGCATAAGGCCAGCACGTTCTCCAAAACTTATAGAGTCGAATCGATCGGCATCAACAGCCAAGGCGTCACCGTTAAAGCGATACTGCGCCCGAAGTAACTGTTCGTGCACGATCCGCTGATAAGGATCGCTGCGACCGTAGAGAATTGCAGCAGAAAATCCTAAGTCCTGGCCTCTTTCACCTTGCAGAGAACGTTCCGCTGCGAGACTGAGCTCTCGCAAGGCGGTTCTCACTTCTTCGTCAGGATCACTCACCGACATGACAAGCCCAGGGGACTGCGGCACGAGGAGTGAGGGTGCAGACTCACAGTCTGGAACGCTCGTTTCACTGTTCATACCATTCACTCCAAGAGCGTTCAACCAATCCTGCATCGCGGTGTCATGGAGAACCTCGCCTGTCAGTGGCGCAATGACCGCAAGGTTTCGACCCTGAGCAAGTGAGCGATAGAGCTCGACGAGTGCAAAGTTCGGAAGCTGCGGAAGGTAGAGAATGACTTGTCCAAGGTCGGAGAGCCGGTCATCTCGGGCGTCGACCGTCTCTGCTGCAGCAGCCAAGAGATCCGTCTCATCCCAGATCGATCGCTCCATGAGATCTCTCTCAACTTCGTCGCAACGAGAGGTCACGTCCAAGCTTCCTGCGTACACTCGCTGAATTAAACGAGCCTTGCTCGGCAACTCCCTCCACTGGTGGTACGCACGTTCGAGTATTGGAAATGCGACCGAGTCGAGAAGCTCGATGAACGAGGCGTCGTTGCAACGCTTGCCTTGCTTCAAGCACGCGACAAAGAGCTTCGCCGAGCTCAGGCGGCGGTACGGATCAAAAGAGCGCTCCGATGAGGCAAGTATCGTGCGCGCGAGACCCACCGGAGTTTCAAAGTTCAAATTGACACAAAGCCCGCTGCGATGCAGTTGTCCTCGAGAAGACCGTTGGGCGACGAGTCGAGCAAGTCCACGACGAGCGCTCTCCGCGAGCCGAAGAGAGGGGACCAGAATCGTACAACGCTGAAATGGATCTGCTGATTTGGCACCATCCACGAGCTCCGCAAGCTTGTGCACCATCGCTGAAGATGGCGTAACATACGAAACCGAGACTCCCACGCTCTCATGCTAGGACCAAACGATTCAGGACAGCCACACCGCAACCCCCTCTCAAGATCCCTATCGAAAGCAACCATGGTGTCACCTCCAAGAGCTCGGTCACGCTCGCCTTAGTTCCTGAGCACCACCCAGCGAAGCAAGGACCGATCAGTTCTCACCACCAGCATCCGAGGCGCCACGTAGCCTCGGACGGACGACCTCTACCGCAAGTGATCGAGACATACAACCGCTTGGCTACACAGGCTCCACCTCCCCTCAGCGAGCTGGCATTCGAGAGGCCACAACCACCAAGGAAAGACCTCGAGTACCACGTGCAGGGACGATAACGTCGCTTCGCTACCGCTTCTCAGAGACCGCTACCCACATTGCAGTACCAGGCTGAGGCAGTGCAGTATGGTCTGCAGTATCGAGGAAGCTTCCACAACGAAGCGATTCGCACGGACTCTCTACTCTTGCCTGACCACATCGCTAGCCAGATTCGATTGGAGTTGCGTCTCAAGATCGCTCGCTGCCACAGCGCACCGAAGAACGCTGCGGACAATCATCGGTGTACGACGGGACGCGACATCCAACGCTCCCACCTGAAAGTACCATGGCCAGATTCCCATAGCAACAGATCGTGAACTAGGCTGCTCTACGAGGCAAAGGAGTCAACGATGGAAGTTGGAGATCGAATCGACCACTTTGAGCTCCGTGACTCTAACGGCGAGCTCAAATCTTCCCGAGAGTTCTTGCAATCTGGCCCGATCGTCATCTTCTTCTATCCCGCTGCAATGACCAAGGGGTGCACCGCTGAGAGCTGTTACTTTCGAGATCTCAAATCAGAGTTCGAGGCTGTCGGCGCTCAGCGCATTGGAATCTCCATGGACCCAGTAGAGAAGCAGGCCCTCTTCGTATCCACCTATGACCTCGACTACCCAATCCTGTCCGACCCAGAGGGGGCTATCGCTAAGCACTTTGGCGTGAAGCGATCCCTCGATCTTCTCAAAGTGAAACGAACGACCTTTGTGGTAGACATCGATCGTACGGTGCTCGCAAAGATTCATTCGGAGACAAACATGCGTACGCATGCCGAGCAAGCGCTTGCCGTACTCCAGGGACGAAAATCCAAGCCTTCTACGTAACCGCTCGTACTATGCGAAACCTTTGATACCCTCGGCGAGCTCGCGAGATTCTGATCGATGGAGTTCGCATCGTGGCCATTTCCAGTCGGTAGCATAACGATTCGGCAAGGTCCTTAGCGGGCAAGGTTCTTACCGGGCAAAGACCCACTATTAGATTAACTCTATGAACGAGTCCACTCTTGCAGACGGTCGCTTAACACTTGGACATCTCAGTCGTCGTCCCTTACCCGGATTGAATCTCCCCTCTGATTTTGCCTTTTCCTATAACGGCGAGTATCTCTACTACCTAGAACCGAATGAGCAGGGAAAAAAGAGCCTGGTATGTCTTGATTGCCAATCTCTCGCTTCCTCGACACTCGTTGCACCGTCTCCAGATACTCAGATCACCAGGGACGAAGAATTACGACGTGAGCGACTTCGCTTAACCTCCGAAGGCGTCGGCAGCTTTCAGCTCCTTACATCGGCCTCTCGCGACCTACTCCTGGTCAACAGCGGCGGTCGCTATCGGCTCATCGACCCCGACCGACCAGACGTTCCAGAACACGAGTTTGCAACCAGCGTGAAGGCCTTCGCCGCCTCCAAAGATGCGACCGTTCTCGCAACATCTACCGGCGACTCGATCCAGGTACTTGATCTCTCGAACGGTACCGAGGTCGTATTTCAGTCAGCCTCATGGAAGGACCGCGGTCCAGCATTTTCCGTCGGCGTTGCAGAGTATGTAGCCCAAGAAGAGCTCAGCCGCCTCGAAGGGATCTGGTTGACCTACTCGGGAAGATCGGTTCTCGTAGCCGAAGTCGACGAGGAAGTAGTACCGGTTACTACCCTTGCTCGTATCGGCCAAGCTCGGCCTGATCTCGAAGACTATCGATATCCATACGCTGGCGGCACCAACGCAAAGGTTGGACTTTCGCTCATCTCCATCGCCTCCGGAGAGATCGTTCACCTCGCCACCGTTCTTGACGACGCTAACGGAGGACATGACGAGGAGCAGTATCTCGTTTCTGTCGTAGCAACCAACGACGATAACTTCGTATTCGCCACACTCAATCGGTCACAAAAGTGCCTGAGCTGGTGGAGGGTTGACACTACGACTGCGAGCGTGACGTTGCTTAGTAGCGAAGAAGGAGAGCCTTGGGTCAACGTTCCCCCGCAGACCATCGCCATCTCTTCGGGCGAGCTACTCACTGTCAGCGAGCGCCTCGATGTAGCTCAAATCTTCAAGCTCGGCATCGACGGAACGGAAGAGCAGATAACGTTCGACGATGGACCCGTGATGAAGATCATCCACCACGACCAAGAACAGGGAGTGATCTACTACCTCTGCGCCTCCAATCTCGCCCGAGATCGAATCGTCCGATCTCTCGATCTTGAGAGCCGTACAAGCCTAGATGTCGTCGCCTCAGATGGTTGGAACGACGCCATTATCGCCCCAGGCGGCCCGTATATGGTCTTCACACACAGCTCACTCGACCAGTCCCCGAGTGTGAGCCTTCGTCGACGCTCAGGTGAGCTCATCAAAGAGCTCGGTACGCCCGTGCTCTCCCCAAGGGAGCTTGGACTTCAGCCGCCACGTCTGACGACAGTGATGAGCGAGGACGGCAGCGAGCTCACTATGGCGGTCTATTTCCCACCCGATCGAGCTGCTCTGGCAACGGATCCAAACGACCCTGGGAAGAACAAGAGACCGATCATCGTCTCCGTCTACGGCGGACCTCACGCTCAGATGGTAACCAATTCCTGGGATATGACCGTTGACCTCCAAGCACAGCTCCTCGCTCAGTGCGGTGCCATCGTCATGAAGCTCGATAATCGCGGTAGCTACGCTCGAGGTCGGAGCTTTGAGGCAACGATCCATCGGAGCTTCGGGACTATCGAACTCGACGATCAGCGCAAGGGCGTTGAACTCGTTGCTAAAGACTTTGGTGGAGACCTCTCACGCGTCGGTATCTACGGCTGGAGCTACGGTGGATTCATGACGCTAACCGCCATGGCGAAGGCTCCAGACCTCTTTCGAGCAGGAGTTGCCGGCGCCCCAGTCGTCGACTTTCGATACTACGACACTGCGTACACCGAGCGTTATCTCGGCCGGCCCGAAGTTGATCCTCGACCTTACGACCAGGCGAATATCCTACAGTACCTCCCCACTCTCACGGGAGACCTGTTGGTGATACACGGTCTCATCGACGAGAACGTACATTTCCACAATACTGCTCATCTCGTAGAAGAGCTCATCAATCTCAGACGCACGCCCGAACTCGTTCTACTCCCAAACTCACGACATGCCCCACGAGGTGAGCCATACCTTGCTCTCATAGCACATCGGAGAACGATGCACTTTGTACGGGCATTCTCGCTCACTGAACCACCGCTGTAATTGCCGGATTGGCTACAGACCTACGCGTCTACAGACCACTGCAGCGTATCAGGCCCTCCACTACGCGCTGCGCAACGTGATTCGGCATGACACCGTGGCAGCAGTTCGTAACAGCCTTCACAACCTTCAGCGCCTGAGAGCTTCGGTGACGCGAAGCTCGATTGTAGACCCGACGAGCGTCGGGTCTACAACTCGTTCTACCCGTAGACCGGCTTACCCTCGCTGAGCAGGACTCTTGGATTTCCTTGAGTCCCGTTCTGCTTCTGAGACTGAGCGACTGCAGTCCCTACACTCTTTGTACCTTGAGATGACCCGTTCAGGAGCTCTCCCACGACCTTAGAGTTCAGATGCTCAACCGACGTGAGCATAGAGATTGCAATCGATGATCCAGCTGGAATCGTTGCCGACACTCCGCCTCGCTTTCTTGATCGCTAGCATTTCCGTCTTGCGACGACTCCCCACGGTGGTATCGACAGAAGTGCCATACAACTTGAACCAGACTGCATATCAAGAGCGTTCGGCTGGTATTTGGAGAGATCCAAAGATCCAAGTCCTTGATACGAAATCGATAGAGGCTCTTCAGAGAGATTCGATCGGACCCGAATCAAGTCGACCGCCTAGAGCTATCGCCCGCACTGCCGCTGCGTCTCGTAGCGGAATCTGCGATGATAGGAGCTAGTTCGACGACGTCGGAACTGAGAGCCCTACCGGACAGCTCACACCCGTACCACCGATGCCGCAGTATCCGTTGGGGTTTGCTCGGAGATACTGCTGGTGATAGTCCTCCGCGTAGTAGAACTCCCGAGCTCGTGCAATCTCTGTGGTAATCGATCCAAAGCCATTTGCCTTCAACTCCAGCGCATAGCGATTCGCTATCGACGTAGCGGTCAGCACATCTTGGTCGCTCGTCAAGTAGAGCGCACTTCGGTATTGCGTACCGATATCGTTTCCCTGTCGCATCGCCTGGGTCGGATCGTGTTCTTCGAAGAAACGGCGAACAAGAACCTCAAGACTTACCTTCGTCGGATCGAAGACGACGCGAACGACCTCAGCGTGACCAGTACGACCGGTACAGACCTCTTCATAGGTAGGGTTTGGGGTCCAGCCGCCCATGTAACCTACCGCTGTGGTGATGACCCCTTCCTGCTCCCACATCGCTCGCTCCGCTCCCCAAAAACAACCCATGCCGACGTAGAGCTCGGCCCAGGGGTCCGGGAAGGGGGGCTCCAGTGGCGTACCCAGCACTAAGTGGGTACTCGGTACCGTCATCTTGTCTGCCCGCCCTGGAAGGGCTTGATCTGGGGTAACCATCTCTGTGGAACGTCCTCGTAGGGAACCAAACATACCCGTGTTGCTCCTTCACTTACACTCTCTTACAACACTCTCCAACGTTGCAGGCGCCATCGAATTCCAACCACCACGGCGAACCTACATTACGACGATGCTTCCAGCTGCATCAAACGTTGAAGAAACAACACACTCGAACACCAACGTCACTCGTTCTACGGTATGAGATGAAACTCGTGGCAGCTTCGACAAGTCGCTCAGACTACCCCTCGACTTGCCTGACCGGCCGCTCGGCTTGACGAGCGCCTACCTACCCCATAGTCTCCTGATCACTGGTTCGTCAGGTAGCACGATCTCTCCTGAGTGACGTATGATTCGGAGATGAACTTCACGACGATCATTGAGCCCTTCCGAATCCACTCAGTTGAGCCGCTCGCAATTTTAAGCGAAGCCGCTCGCCGTGAAGCGATTCGTGACTCGCACTACAATCTCTTCGACCTACCATCACGACTCGTCACCATCGACCTCCTTACCGACTCGGGCACTGGAGCTATGAGTCGAGATCAGTGGGCAGCTCTGCAGCACGGCGATGAATCTTACGCCGGATCCCCGTCGTGGGAGATCTTCCGCAATGCGGTATCGGAGCTCTTTCCCTACAAACATCTCATCCCAACCCACCAGGGGAGGGCCGCCGAGCGCATTCTCTTCTCACTTCTTGGGGGGCCTGACAAGATCATCCCATCGAATACCCACTTCGACACCACACGTGCAAATATTGAGTTCACCGGAGCACAGGCCATCGATCTCGTCATCGCAGAAGGAAAAGATACGCAGAGCAACCACCCCTTCAAAGGAAATATCGATCTCGATGCTCTTCGTTCACTCCTCCAAGGGAGCGGACCTGGGACCGTACCGGTCGTCATGCTCACCGTCACCAATAACTCTGGAGGTGGTCAACCCGTCTCGCTAGCCAATATCCGATCGACCAAGGAGATCTGTCAGCAGTTCGGCGTTCCACTCTTTCTCGACGCATGTCGCTTTGCAGAAAACGCGTGGTTCATACGTAGTCGCGAAGCTGGCCAACAAGACCGTACCGTAGTCGACATCGTCCGCGAGATGGCTAGCTACGCCGATGGAATGACGATGAGCGCGAAGAAGGACCCAATGGGGAATATCGGCGGATGGCTCGCTGTCAACGACGACGACCTTGCTGAGCAAGCTCGGTCCATGTTGATCCTTACAGAGGGATTCCCCACCTACGGCGGCCTAGCCGGGCGAGACCTCGAGGCGATAGCGGTCGGACTTCGAGAAGCTGTCAACCACGACTACCTCAACTATCGCATTACCTCAACAAAGTATCTTGGTGAAGCACTGGCAAGCGCTGGTATCCCCGTTGTCCAACCGATTGGAGGACACGCCGTCTACCTCGATGCGCGAGCGCTCCTCCCTCATATTCCGCCTCTGGAGTTTCCAGGTCAAGCGGCCGCGGTCGCCCTCTACGAGATCGGGGGAGTTCGCGGCTGCGAGATCGGCAGCGTCATGTTCGGTCGACAGCCCGACGGAAGCGAGAGACCGGCAGCTCTGGAGCTCGTTCGCCTTGCGATACCCCGACGCACCTACACACAGAGTCACATCGATTACGTCATCGAGGTCGGAGAAGAACTCGTTCGCCGTGCCCCGGCACTCGTTGGCTACCGCATCACCAACGGTGCAACAACGCTCCGTCACTTCACTGCTCAATTTCAACCGATCACCGATTGAGAAGCGATACCGCTCACCCGCTCTCGTAGGCGAACTCGCAAGAGTTCTCTTCACAGCACACGGTAGACAACGTTGGAACCAGCGTTTCAAGTGCCTGCAGAGCACCAATGATCGCAACACCCGACCGGAGGCCGGGGTTGTAGGTGCACGGAGTACCTTCCATGCGCAAGCCCTGACACGCAGAGTACCGTTTCACATGGACATGAATCCTCCTACCGTAAGCCAGCAACGAGTGAGCACAGCAAGGAGAGCACGAAGAACGCTGTGAGCCCGACGAAGATCGGATAACGCAGTCTCTCATCTCTGCGGTCGATAAGGCCCCTAAGCTTGCTTCTATGACAGTAGGGACTTGTTGGTTAAGTCGACTCGCAGCAGTAGCGATCGGCTTCTATCTCCTAGCGGCAACCTTCCACAACAGCGCTGCGAGCTGGATGATTGCTGGCGGATTTGCCATAGCGCTCGTCATCGGCGTGATCAAATATCGGGACAATCGCTGTGGCGCTCCGTTCGCCTGTACTAACGGGAACAGCGATAGTACAGATCTGCACGAGAAGATGGAACTTGCTGCTCTAGAGACGCAAGATCGATAGCTACCATGTAGCAATCAACCCATTCGGCAGAAGAGATAGAGAGACCAATGACCATGACAGATCCAGCAAAAGTAGCTTTTCTCATTTTGAGCGACGATCCAGCCCGAGCCCTACCGGGACTCGTGATGGCAACCCGTATGAAGGTTAATCGAGGAGCTGACGTTCGCGTCTTGTTCTTTGGTCCAGGCGTGCGACTCGCCGCCAGTGGAGTCGCTGACGAACAACTACAAGCGCTGACGACAGCAGGCATCACTCTCAAGGCTTGCTCAGCGAACGTTGAACAGTATGGCCTCGCCGAGGAGATCGGCTCCCGTCCGTTGGAGCTTCTTGCGGCAGGTGCCGAGGTAGAGGAGTTTGCCCGTCTCGGGTACACGGTCCTCAGTTTTTAAAGCCGGTGCCGAGCGGCCTCTAGTCGACCGATCGAGGTCTCAGGGGGTGGAAGGTTTCGCTACTGCACCAAAGTGTCATTGGGGTGGTACCTCTTAGGCGGTGGTTTGATAGGACCACCGCAGGCATCTCGCTTCCTAGCGATGTGTCAAGGACTCTAAGTTGTACCGAGGAGACCATCACTTCGTGATGCAGAGCCAGAACCACCTCTACCCTCTCATCTCTTCGTAGCCACCTACTCCAGGCGTTCTCATAGCTCACCGAACCTCAAGTGCTGCATTCAAGGCGACCTGTCGGTCATATCCATAAGGTTCCCAGGTCGGGCGGCCGGAGATCGCATGAATGATCGACCATCGCAAACGCCTACCTCGCTCTACCACGGCCTCAGTCGACATCGAAAGGTGGGGTGCGTGCCGCCTTCCTTGGGGGAGATAAGCCAAGATTGCTATCGGAACACCTTTGCAGATACCGTAATCTCTTCAATTCTGTCACGGTCGACGTCAACGCCGAGTCCCACTCCTTGAGGAACGCCCAGATAGCCCGGTCTCGAAAATACAACCGGGTTTACCAGCACATCTCGATCAAAGTAACGAGCCGATGGCGCCGTATCGCCCGGTAGCGAGAAGCCCTCAAGCGCAGTGAGAGCAATATTGTAAAGGCGGCCGATTCCGGTCTCTAAAAGGCCGCCACACCACAGACCGATCCCCCAGTCTCGGCAGTATTGTTCGATCCGTAACGCTTCTGCCAGACCACCGACTCTCGCTATTTTGAGGTTGACGATTGAACACGCACCAATACGGTGAGCCTGTTGGAGGTTGGTCAGATTGCGAATGCTCTCATCAAGACAGATCGGAGTACTGAGCTCTCGGGCTAACTCCGAATGGTTGAGGATATCTCCGGCCTCTAGCGGCTGCTCTATCATCATCAAGTCGTAACGATCGAGCCGCATCAAAGTCTCTACATCATCGAGGCGATAAGCGCTATTGGCGTCGACCATGAGATCGAGGTCGGGAAAGGCCTCGCGCAGTGATCGTACCGGCTCAAGGTCGTAGCCAGGTTTGATCTTAATTTTGATCCGACGGTATCCAGCGTTGCGATAGTGAGCAACGCGTTCAACAAGGACATCGAGCGATGACTGAATTCCGACACTAATCCCAACAGGAATCTCAGTCTTGGTTCCACCAAGATAGCTTGCGAGACTCTTCCCGTCTTCCTGAGCAAAGAGGTCCCAGAGAGCAGTTTCGACCGTCGATTTCGCCATCTCATTGAGTCGAATACCCCGGAACAGTTCGGTAAATTCCCATGGATCCGAAAAGGTACGGCCTATCGTTGCAGGAATAATAAACCGCTCCAAAATGTCACAGACTGAGGCGTTCGTTTCCTCGCTGTAGAACGGTGCATCAGAAGCGCCGCACTCTCCCACGCCAACCAGGTCGCCGCTCGTCACAAAGACCACGATCACATTCTTCGTAGCCTCGGTACCAAAACTCGTCGTAAAAGGCTCGACCATCTCCAAGGAAAGTCGTCGCACTTCGATCGCGTCTATTCGCATCATGAAAGCAACTCAAGAGTCCGAGGAATATGCATCGCGTCAATTGCTGTGGCCATACCTCATATGGTAACCGTGGACGCTCCCGTCACTACGTCGCACAACTCCCACAGGTCGCAGACCTCTCGTAAAAGCATCAAGCATGACCGTTCGAAACGGCAAAGACCACTGTGCACGCACCGCAGCTGGCACTGGCCTGCCCAACCCTGAAAAATCTGGTATCGCAACGCAGAGTTCGAGCTCATTCTTCCCAGCTCCCTCTTCATCCCGGAGCCTCTTCAAGACAGGAGCCTCGCCGTCCCCTTGTAAAAGCCACACGGTACGCGGGTCGTCACCATCCCACCATCGCGGTACCGTTCGCTCCGCATGCATCCCTAGGGAGGCCCCACGATTGGACAGAGCGTTACCGAGACGGTACGTTACGATAAACCGGTCGGTCGTAGGTGTCGACCCCGCCGGTGAATCGACAGGACCCGAATAGGCATCTGGTACAAAATCGGTCACAGTAGCCCCGAGAACCACAAGATTAAAGTATGCATTCCGAGCAATAAGGGGGTCGAACGTCCAGGCGATCGTTGCGTACCCTAAACGACTAGCGATCTCGAACTGACGGAGCTTCAGAGTTCGTCCGATGTGACGATCGGGTTCAAGTACTGCAGTTTCGTGAGACCAGAGTACGAACTCCTCACGATAGTAGACCGGAAATGCATAACTGAAGCCAACTGGCACCCCGTGAAGACGTGCGAGCAAGACCACGCCGCCATAACGGGCGTGAATCATCAACGTAGCAACCGAGTCGGCAGCGCCCTCGCCCCACGTCTTCAACGCTAATCCTCGAATGACCTCGAGTTCATCTCCAGCTCGCACTTCGTAGATCTCGAGCCCTTCAATCTCTCCACCGGCAAACACGAGACTCCTCCTCCACTTCCTGATCACCAACCAAGATCGCGTGCGAACATCGTTGTGACAAGGAAGTGACACCTGCACGCACTGCTCTGCGACCGATCTTCCTGCTCCCGTCTCAACCGCTCATCATCGGTGTCGTTACGCCGCCAGGCTCTACCACCAGAACGAATACCTCACTAGGTCCTACCGTGACACCGATACGAAAGACCTAGCCACTCCCAAGCCCTGAGAGTCCAGGAAGCTGCTCGACCGTTGAACTCGAGGGCCGGACCACGTGGACGGGAGTCCCAAAATCACCTAACTGCAGGAGCTCAACGATACGAGCACGCTGATGACTTGACTGTGCCGCGTTGACTTCAAGACGCAGCTCTCGAATACGACCGGCGCCATCGATCCACACCTGACAGTCCGCAGTTCCTGAGCCTAAAGTCTGCGCTACACGTCTCAGCCCGGCCTCGGAGGTTCGAGCTCCGGATCGACGAAGCGCCCGTAAGAGACTCACGGCAGCACTATACTCAACCGTCTTTACACCATGCACCTCGACTCCTCTCCCGATCACCGAGACGGTTGAGCCCACGAGGCCGTATAAATCATCGAGTAATGCGCTCGGGTTACTCTCGAAGGCAGAGAACAAGACCGATGCACCCGAGCCAAGAGTGGCATCTGCGATCGCTCCGGGATCTAGCACAAACCACGACACAGAAGAAGGCACCTCACCAATCAACGATCTGGGAAGCGAGAGGTACTCGTGGTGATTGAGCACAAGCGCTTGGACCTTCCCAACCGGAGCCGGAAGCGTTAGCGAGAATGCGGCACTGGGGTTCGAATTCGCGTGGGCCTCAACCCCATCGACCGACAGTGCGGAGATCGTCGAACCTCCAATGCGAGCCTTCTCTGTACTGACAACGTGGAACGACTGCTGAGCTAAGGTTCTCTTCAATGCCTGCGTGATAACAGAGCTTGGAACCCGCTCTTGGCCTGGTGGCGTTGACGTCGGGTGAACAGTTCGGACACAACTCGCAAGTAGGAGCACCGAAGCACCACCGAGCAAGAGCCGCATGACGTGTCGCAGACTTTGGCGTGTACGACTACCGAAAGACAGCTCACCGCCAAAGGCGATCGTTCTTTGTATCATACGTTCTCGGTACTGAGAGCACGAAATGCTCGGGTTCGTAGGGCGCTACCGCTAGCCGACGTCGAACTCACCACTGATCGACCGAGGGAAGCGAGAATTCCAAACGATGCATGCAGCAGCCCCTTACGACACCTAGGTCTCATACCGCCACTTCCGACATCATCGAATCCTAGAACTCCGTTCGCGAGAGATAGCTTGATCGGGAGAGATCGCGAAATGACCTACCCTTAAATTTTTCACTATCGTGGTTCCTCAATGCCTCACAGTTCAACCATAGCTCAGGCATCGTGTTGTCTTCCCAGAGGAGTATGGTCAGGCCCGCCGGGGACCAAGAGCATCGCTTTGTTATCCCTTAAGATCAGCGACCGACGAGTCGACCTTCGTGCGAGCCGGCATTCGCGTTGCCACCTTCGATCCGACTGAACTCGTTGTGAGAACGTCCACCCTCTCAAGATTAAAGCGGTCACAACGTGTCACCTCAGCGATAAGGAACCCGACTTTGCCTAGAGCTACAAAGCGTTGCACAGCGCCTTGGCGCCGTGCAACCTCATTCCAACTCGTCCACGTACATCGATCGCACACATCGAAGCATCCTTATACGAAACGTGATGAGAACCGAAGGGGCAAGCTGCTCGATAGACCGAGAGAACCGACCAACGTATTCCACCACAATCCCCCATCGAGAACGGTCTGATAGCGGTGTAGTACCACCGTTAACACTGACCTTTCCCGGACCTCAGAGCATCGAGGATAGTGTCAGGTCTGCAAACCTCTACATCTATGCAGTGAGGTCAATTACAACCTTGACATCATCTGCCTGACGATCCAAGGCATCGAGAGCCCGACTCAAGGGAACACGACGAGAGATCAACTTCGAGAGCCAGCGGATATCGGCCTTGGCGAGCGCTGATGCCGCTTGAAGATAGTTGTCACGAGAGGCATTCACGCTCCCAAACACCACCGTATTCTGCAAGACAAGCTCTTTATTGATAGCCGACGGATCTTGACTGAGAGCGTGCGAACCCGAGGAGATACCCGTCAGACAGATGATTCCATCCGGCGCAACGATGTTCGGAAGGTCAAACACTAAGGGTCCGTACCCCGTGCACTCAATGACGATGTCAGGACGAACCTTCAACTCAGCGATAGTGCCATAGTGATAGGTTGCTCCGAGCTGTTTCACAAGCTCAGGTTTCGTACCACTGGCCATCTGGTCAAAGACGTGCACGTCCAGACCTCGCTGATGGCCCAGAAGTGCAGCGAGCAATCCAATTGGTCCCGCACCGGTCACCAGAACCGTTCGCGCAGGCCTCGGTGTCCGTCTCCCGAGGATCTCGGTCTGCTCCCAAGCCTTTGCGACTACCGAGGTCGGTTCAACCAGCACCGCTGCATCGCCTAACGATGCGTCAACCCTGATAGCGAACTCTGGTTCGACTCGCCAATGTTGGGAACCATAACCATGACGGCTCTTGATACCGCGTTCTGTGTACTCACCGTTATCGCAAAAGTCCCAGGCATTGACAGCGCAGGCAGAACACGGAACCGGGTCGGGACGTCGAACGATTCCAACCACGAGATCACCAGGGGAAAATCCCGAATCAGTAGGAGCTTCAAGGACTTCACCGAAAGACTCATGTCCGAGGATCAAACGGTCGGTTCCCTCTGGGCTCCAACCGTAATTACCGCCGACGATATCGATATCTGTTCCACAGACTCCTAGTAATCGACCTCGAACGAGGATGGAGCCTTCGCCAGGATTGGGATCTGGAACAGAGGAGACCTCCGCACTTTTTGCTTGGAGCGGATGCACAGTCAAAGCTTGCAAAGGGACCCTCCTACTATGAGAACCGGTGTATCGTACACCCAAGCGAGTTCGGCGACCTAATTTCGGTGACCTTCAGACGCTTGACACAGAGGTCTCTTCCCAATTCCTCGCGTAACGTAACGTCAATTCACGGAAACCCATATGAGACACTCCTCGTCACCTCTTTAGACCTCACACATATCGAAGCAGCGTTCACCGCACCCACTCCCTCCATCTACGACGTAGTCGAGAGTCCGAAACGAATGAGCGTACTACCGAGATGGCAGCGGCTCTCGACACCTCCCTTCATGACAGGTAGCAGCAACATGCGAGCTACGTTCTCATGGCCGGATTGAAGGCGCATCTGTAGTCTCTACGGTCGATGCGAGGTCTGATCAAGAAGGTGTACGTGCAACCTCCGGGCAATGTCACAACTTCAGCTATTCACTCCTATCTGATGATGACTCGAGCCTGAGTGGTGCTCCTTAGAGACCGAGCGCTACCGAAGCTGGGGTACTGCTCTCCCGACAAGACGCACTCTTAACTAACTAATGCGTAGGCATAGTTCTTTGCTCGATGGGCGACAGAGAGAACCCGAACCGCAGAGCGGCCCGCTCATAGAAGTGACCCGCTATTGGCCAAATTTTGTTGCAGTACGCTCAGCTGTCTGCCTCGCCCATGTCGTAGTAGTCACAATACCAAGCGTGACGATAACAGCACCGAGAACGACCATTACCAACCAGCTTGCATGGGTGGAACTCGTAAACCCCTTACCCAAAAGTGATCCACTCCCAACTGCTGCAAGCGCACCTACAATTGCAACACCGAGCGACTGACCAACTTGTCTGCTCGTCGATGCTACCGCCGCAGCGACACCCGCTTGCGCTCTCGGCATACCCGATACCGCGGTATTTGTAATTGGGGCGTTGATAAAACCAAAGCCGATACCAAAGATAACATACGCGAGAAAGAGGTAGGCAAAGGAGGTAGTGGGAGTCAAGAACACGAGCAGTAATGCCCCAAGGCCTAGTCCTGCACCGCCGACGAGTAGTGAAAATCGAGGTCCAATCGTACCGACCAACCGACCTGAGAGTGGCGCGCAAACTATTGACATGGCTGCCATGGGTAGAGTGTCGAGTCCAGCATCTAACGGACTGAGACCACGAACGCTTTGGAGGTAGAGCGTGTTCAAAAACAAGAATCCACTTAGAGCGACAAAAGCACCGATTGCAACGATGGTAGCTCCGGAGAACGGAATGCTTCTGAAAAATCGTAGGTCGATAAGCGGTTCACTTCGACGCAACTCAACCGCACCAAGGAGACCAAGGCTGATGAGCGCTATCGCAAAGATCGAGATCTCCGAGAGCGAGAACCATCCACTACTTGGACCCTGGATAATCCCATAGGTCAGGGTTCCAAGGAACACAACGATGAGTACTTGGCCCGGCGGATCGACCCGTCGTGCATGCGCCGCTCGCGACTCCGGGATGAATTTTCCAGCGAGTACAAGAGCAGCGATACCAATTGGAACATTAATCCAAAAGATCGATCTCCATCCAACCGAGCTCACCAGAGCCCCTCCAATGATCGGCCCAAGGGCCAAACTGATCCCCACGACCGCTCCCCAGATCCCGATCGCTTGTGCTCGCTCCCTCGGTTCGGTGAAAGTATTTGTGATAATTGAGAGAGCTACTGGGTTCAGCATCGAGCCACCAACAGCCTGCATCATGCGAAATGCGATCAGAAATCCGAGGTTCGGACTCAAGGAGCATGCGAGACTACCTGATGCAAAGAGCAGCAATCCGAACTGAAAGGTCTTCCGACGACCGATACGATCCGCAGTTGATCCTGAGAGCATCAAAAAGCTGGCAAGTACGAGCGTGTACGCATCAACAGTCCACTGAAGTCCAGAAACCGATGCCTGAAATGCTCGACCGATGGACGGCAGGGCGACATTGACGATAGTGTTATCAAGCCCAACAATAAACAGACTCATACAGCAGATGAATAATATTCCAATACGGCGCTGTCGGCTGAGATCTTGAAGAGTGAGAGAGGGAGCCATTACCCGACCTTCACCACGTCACACTCGATCACGACTGAATGTAGTTGCACCATACCAGTATCCAACTCTATGCTTACTATTTCATTCCGCGAAACGGAGCGCAGCAACTGAGCAGCAGCGGCTCAACCGGATTTGGCCAAATTGCCGCAACGAGCCATTTGTAAGCTAAACACTGAGGTCACACCAAGCACAACAGAGGTGCGGCTAACTGTTCAGCCACTCGTGTACTGCGACCCTCAAAAAAGTTTCCTCATGATCCAGGCCTGCGGGACTTCCCGCTCTATGGCCCCAGATACTCGGAATAACACGCAGCTCTCCTGAACGTAAGTGAGTCAACTCGGCCTCGTTGTCCGCAACTCTAAAATAGAGATCGGTTTCGCTTGGAAGCAAGAGCACTCGCGCACGAATACTCGCAAGCGCCGCCGGGAGATCGCCGTCGAACGGAGCACGCGCGCTGATATCTGCGTGATACCAAGTCTTGGCCTGTGCATAGAGATCTGCTGCTCGATGGGATAAAAAAGAGGCCTCCCAGTCTGTCTTCAAGAAAGACTGGAGATCTGGTGCCCCAAGAGCGCTTCGGTAGAGACCTGCTCGATAAAAGTCCTGACTCAGACCCCACCCTGCATAGATGTGGCCAAAGGCGATCAATGACTTTACAGGCTCCGCCGAGAACTGGCCGCCTCCTCGGTACTCCGGTGCCGCTTCTAACGTCCGCAGCAGTCCTGAGAGAAAAACCTTGTTGTGATCGGACGTACGAGCGCTTCCACACACCACAATGGCTCGCTCGACGAGTTCAGGATAGAGGGCAGCCCAGTGGTATGCTTGTCCCGCTCCCATAGAGAAGCCGTATGCACATTGAACGGTCGAAACCTGGAAATACTCGGTAAGGAGCCGATACTGCGCCTTAACATTGTCACCCATGGTGACTAAGTCCGGAAACCGGGGATCATCACCTGCGCTACTCGATAGACCATTTGAGAACATATCCGGTATCACAATGAAGTATTTCGTTGGATCAAGAATCTGCCCCGGACCGATCAACCAAGTTAGATCCTCGTGCCTAGCGGTGTACGAGCATGGGTAGACAATCACATTGTCACGCGAAGCATTGATCACGCCATGCGACTGCCAAGCCAGCTCAGCAGAGCGGATAATGCCGCCCGACTCCACGGGAAGGTCACCGAGTTGGAAACGGCCTTCCTCGATTTTCCAGTCCGCCACTCTCACTCCATTCTCACACCACAGAGCCCGGGGCTCATCCCGTATCAATCGACTTAGAACTTCGGAAAGCCTGTGGAAACACTATTCCCTCCACTGACCACCCGTTGGCCTGGGCCATAATAGCGACTCTACCCAGCTCACATAGAACCATCAAAAACTTTTCACGCTAACACTAGCACTCAATTCAGAGCTCGACCCAAGTAGAAGGGTCATCTCATCAAATGGAATTAATCTAGAGCTGCCCGAGGCTCCACTCCTTGGTGGCAGGGACGAAGCATGACATAAGAGAGACCTAGGCGGAGAGGCATCTCCCTCAGCTGAAGTAACGAGCTACCAAGATGGTGGACGCTGTTCATGTCCAAGATCTCAGGGATGGGAACGTGATTGCACGTGCAGCTTGTCAGCTCTTCGTCAGTAGCGAACCGTTACGCTCCTCGGTGAGGAGCGCCGAAGTGGATACAGAAGCAGCAGCTGCAATCACCCTAGCCCATTGCGACGCCGAGCTCGGTGAGCACCGGTGGGTCTCTGCTAGTGCATCTGTGTCCAGTTCCAGATCACCTCTCGACCGTCCATAACAGGACGGGCCTAGCGCCATTGGACCGGGCTATCCGTGACGCTCAGATCGCACCCCAACGAAAGGCAATCTAGAAGAAGCACTACTCCCTCTATGGCTCGCGTAGACCGGTAAAGACAGTTCATCGAGGTGGAGTCAGTTTAGTCAAGTGTTTCCAATCGACCAAAGGTCTTGTTGTCGAGGTACTCAACATTGCTTCGTGGACGAGACGACACTCACCCCTCGCGCACCCGCAAGGTCAGGGTAATACTAGGTCTTCCTCAACGGCTGCCCGTGCACCGACCGGAGACGAGATCGGCTCCGGTCGGTCCATCAGTGTCGTCGATGACTACTACGACAATGAACGAATGCACTCACCGTTAGACCTCTTCATGACCGAGTTGCATCCCAACCCCGTCGTCTCCGATGACAACGGTGGACACCGAAAATGGAACTGAGGAGATCGAGACTGCTCCCTGTTGGATGAGTGCCGGGGTGCAACGAGGAGCGACTTGATGAGGAACTCACGTTAAGGACACCGAACGAGGTCAAAGAAGATCCTCCACGCCTCTCAGACCGAGGTGGCATGAGAGACGAGGAGGTCGCAGCGGAAGCAAGATCGATCCGGAGATCAAATCTTCCCACACACTGTCGACAGAGATCCCCTAACGGATCGAAGAGTAGAAGTAACTCCGATAGGTAAAGTTAACCGGAGCGCTCCAAACACCCTTGTTCACGACTCGAACCGGAACCGTACCGGCCTGAAGAGGCGTAATAACGTCTAGCTCAGTAGAGCTTGCGTACGCAACTACCGCCCTAACACTTCCAAACCAAACTTCGACACCACAGTTTTGCAACGCGCCGTAACAACGTAATCCCGGAGCAGTAAAGTCAAGGCCGCGAAGCACTACGAATGCATGAGTATATCGGGGCGTCGACGTAGGACTAATGGTCGCTATGGCCGGACGCAGCATAACCGTCAAGGAGTAGGTCTGAGACTGAATCGCTCCGAGTCCATCTTTCACCTCCACTGTGAAGGAGATTGGCTGACTCGTTGCGCTAGTTGGCGTTCCACTCAGTACACCACTCCCCGACAAGGTTATTCCCTCACCGCTGAGCTGTGTTGCACCAGAGGTAAGCGCGTAGGTATAGGGGGTCTCCCCACCAGTGGCTAGAAAGGTTGTGGTGTACGAGCTTCCAACCGTCGCTTTCGGTAGCGTAGCTGTT
>JAJYZP010000058.1 GCA_021799875.1 Actinomycetes bacterium
GAATCGAGAGCACCTTCTTGAAGCGATCAAGACCATGAACGGTGAGCTCGCTCAAGCGATCGGAGGTGGTGGAGAACGATACGTCCAGCGCCATCGTGAACGAGGCAAGCTCTTGGCGCGTGAGCGAATCGAACTCCTTCTCGATCCCGGTTCCGCCTTCTTGGAGCTCTCACCACTTGCGGCTTGGGGCTCAGAGTTCAATGTTGGAGGATCGATCGTCACCGGTATCGGAGTTGTCGCTTCGATCCAGTGCGTCATCATTGCCCACGACCCAACCGTGCGTGGCGGAACGATGAACCCCTACACATTGAAGAAAAATCTTCGGGCACTTCAGATTGCGCAGGAGAACCTGCTGCCTGTGATCAATCTCGTCGAGTCGGGCGGTGCAGATCTCACAACTCAGGCCGATCTCTTCA
Organism: Actinomycetes bacterium; assembly: GCA_021799875.1. Lineage (GTDB taxonomy): Bacteria > Actinomycetota > Acidimicrobiia > Acidimicrobiales > Acidimicrobiaceae > JAJYZP01. The sequence goes on from JAJYZP010000058.1 coordinate 417, forward strand.
TTCCGGCTGGCCAGATCTTCCGCGATCACACTCGGCTCTCAGCTCTCGGAGTCCCTACGATCGCTCTCGTCTTTGGTAATGCCACTGCGGGGGGTGCATACGTCCCCGGCATGTGCGATTACGCAGTGATGGTCGATCGCGGAGCGAAGGTCTTTCTCGGTGGGCCCCCGTTGGTCAAGATGGCGACGGGAGAGGTCGCCGATGACGAGGCGCTCGGCGGTGCGATGATGCACGCAAGCACGAGCGGACTAGCAGATTACTTCGCTCGTGACGAAGAGGAGTGCATTCGCATCGGACGACAGATCATGGTGGATATCGGAGCGAATCGATCCCCACTCTCCCCACCTCTTGCGGTAGAGGAGCCACTCTTCAGCACTGAAGAGCTGCTCGGACTAGCCCCTGCTGATCTGAGGATTCCTCTTGATCCTAAAGAGGTCATCGCTCGGATCGTGGACGGATCTCGATTTCATGAGTACAAGGCGCGCTATGGCACCAGCATGGTGACCGGCTGGGCCGCCATTCATGGATGGCCGGTCGGCATCATCGCCAATGCTCGTGGAGTCATCTTCAACGATGAGGCGAAGAAGGCGACAGAGTTCATTCTGTTAGCCAACCAGACCGGAACTCCGCTGATCTTCCTGCACAACACCACCGGCTTCATGGTGGGTGAGAGCTACGAGCAGGCCGGGATCATCAAGGACGGAGCAAAGATGATCAATGCGGTCACTAACTCACGCGTTCCTCACCTCTCGGTCATACTCGGTGCATCCTATGGAGCTGGAAACTACGGTATGTGTGGTCGGGCCTACGATCCACGATTCCTCTTTGTTTGGCCCAATGCGAAGATCGCCGTGATGGGACCCCAGCAGTTAGCTGGAGTCATGTCGATCGTTGCAAGGGAGTCGGCTCTCTCTCAAGGACGCGCCTTCGACGAGCAGGCCGACGAGGAGCAGCGTCGACGGGTGGAGGCGCAGATTGAACGTGAGTCCGAGGCACTGGCGATGACAGGAAAGATCTATGACGATGGCATTATCGACCCCCGAGATACTCGGACGGTCCTCGGAATTACGCTCTCCGCAGTTCAGGGACGTCCACTCGCAGAGAGGAGCCACTTCGGTGTCTTCCGGATGTAGGGCCGACCAGTCATGACGACGATCAAGCGACTTCTGGTTGCAAACCGAGGTGAGATCGTGTCACGGGTCATACGATCAGCACACGATCTCAACATCGAGGTGGTAGCGATCTACTCTGAGAGCGATCGGGAGCTACCCTCTATTGCAGAGGCAGACCATGCCATCGCCCTCCCCGGCAATCACCCGACCGAGACCTACTTAAATAGTGAGGCGATCATTGCTGCTGCCACCCGAAGTGGAGCAGATGCCATCCATCCGGGCTACGGCTTTCTCTCGGAGTCGGCACAGTTTGCCCAGGCCGTCATCGATGCTGGCCTGACCTTTCTAGGACCATCGCCGGAGGTGATCGCCCTAATGGGTTCAAAAACCACGGCCAAGGCGATCATGGCGAGTGCTGGTGTTCCCACACTTCCATCGGTCGAGGTTCCGACTGGAACCGGGTCTCGTTTCGATCCGTCAGAGGCAGAGCATCTCCCTCTCCCTCTGTTGGTGAAGGCCGCCTTTGGCGGAGGTGGACGCGGAATGCGAATCGTCACGAGCTTTGAGGACCTCGCCGATTCCGTACGGCTCGCCTCTCACGAGGCCGCCTCGGCCTTCGGAGACGGCACGGTCTTCATCGAGCCACTCATGATCGACCCTCACCATATCGAGGTTCAGATCATCGGCGACACGCATGGAAACTACGGCCATCTCTTCGAGCGAGAGTGTTCGATTCAACGAAGATACCAAAAGATCGTCGAAGAATCACCATCTCCGACGATCACCTCAGCCTTACGCCAACAACTCACCGATGCTGCGGTCGCAGCCGCTCGAGCGATCTCCTACGTCGGTGTCGGTACCGTTGAGTTCATCGCCACCAACGAAGGTTCGTTCTACTTCTTAGAGGTCAATACTCGTCTCCAAGTCGAACACGGTGTCACCGAACTCGTGGCCGGTGTCGACCTGGTGCGAGCGCAACTGCTGATCGCTAGAGGCGAGGAGCTCCCACGTGAGATACAGAACGCTACGCAGCGCGGCCACGCCATCGAGGTACGTCTCTACGCCGAGGATCCTTCCGATCAGTATCGGCCGCAGGCCGGAGTGCTGTCCAACTTTACGCTCGCCCAAGAGCCGGGAGTCCGAATCGATCAAGGTTACAGCAGCGGCAACAGCGTCTCTCCGTACTACGACGCAATGCTTGCGAAGATCCTGTCTTGGGGCGAGACGCGCGACGAGGCGATTGAGCGTCTGAAAAGCGCACTTCGCAAGAGCGTCATCAGTGGTGTTGCGACGAACCTCTCCCTGCTCAGCGCCATCTGCGACGAGGACGAGTTTGTACGAGGGGTCATCGATACGGGCTACCTCGAGCGTCACGACCCTGCTGCCCTCATTGCCTCGCAGCGGCCCAGTCCGGAGGAACGCTCGCGCCTCTTGATCGCCGCTACGGTGGGCCGAGTACAGCAACTCCTCGGCCAGCGCAGGGTGCAGAGGAGCATTCCCTTTGGCTGGCGTAACGTCGTCACTGCGGATCCGCAGTGCATCTTTGTGGGAGACGATTCCGAGCGTGACGTCGTGACCTATCGATTCGTGGGCCTCGATACGCTCAGCTGTGTTCACAACGATGAGCAGTTCAGCGTCGTCGTTCTCGCAGTCGCCGACGCAGCGCTTCGCCTTGAGATCAATGGTCATACCACGACGTATACGGTCCTCTTCGACGATGATCGCGTCACCGTATCAGACGCACGACATCAAATGACGTGGCGGCTTGCACCCCGCTTCCGCCTTGTCGAGCATACGCTTCCGCTCGGATCACTGGTAGCACCTATGCCGTCCACGGTGGTCTCGATAGCGACACACGAAAATGACCAGGTAGAGCGTGGTACGACACTCGTGACCGTTGAGGCGATGAAGATGCACTACGACGTTGTCGCTCCGACAGACGGTAGAGTCCGTAAGATTCTGGTCGATCTTGGCGATCAGCTCAAGGCCGGCGATATCGTCATCGACTTTGACTCCACCGATGACAAGGATGCCACCTAAAACGCACCGCTCACACCCGAGGGCATCGCTTACGACAACTTCTCACTACCTTGTAGTGCATGGAGCAGCGAACAACACGTTGGAGATGCAGCGTCTGTTCTACCTCGTTGGAGCTTGTACCTACCGAGCGACGTTGGCTCTGCTCGCAAGGTCATAGCTTCGATGTAGCTCGAGAGGGCTACGTCAATCTCTTGCTCGCCCAGCAGCGCCGGAGCCGCATTCCCGGTGACCCGCCCGAAATGGTTCGGGCTCGAGAGCGATTCCTTGCCACCGGACTCTATCGTGCCCTCACCGAGACCGTCGTTGCCGAGGTCTCCTCTTGTAACCCAAGAGCAGTGCTCGACGTTGGTTGCGGTGAAGGACACCATACCCGTGCTCTCGAGGCGCCTGAGGTGCTCGCTTTCGATGTTGCCAAGATCGCCGTCGCTCACGCCGCGAAACGTGATCAGCGGACCAGTTATGCAGTCGCTAACGCGGCGAGCGTTCCGTTGGCAGACGGAGTGGTCGACCTCTGTGTCAACATCTTCGGACCGATCGATAGCAGCGAGCTCGCCCGGGTATTACCAGCTGGAGGCGTGGTCGTAGCCGCTCACCCCGCCCACGACCACTTGAAGGAGCTTCGCTCCCTCGTCTATCGAACTGCCCGCCCCCACGTCGTGAAAGATCCTCTACGGGATCGTCGCGATCTTTTCCAGCTCACCGATACGCACGAGCTTCGCTACCGGTTCACCATCAACGAGCCGGCCACGGCCCTCGACCTCTTCACCATGACCCCCTACCGTTGGCACGCAGTCCCACAGATCGAACAAGCGATCATCGAGCAGGCCGAGGTCGGCTTCGAACTCACGGCCGACTTTGTGATCTCCGTCTATCGACGCACGGCTCAGCCGCTCTTGCGAGAGCTCGGACACTTAACACCGCCCACTATCCCTCATCTCGTTCGTACCCAGAGCACTTCCGTGTCCTAGGTTCGCTTGCGAAGCAGCACGAAGCTTCAGTGCCGCAGACCAGCGAAACTCTGTGCTCAGATACCGTGAGAGAGCCCGCACGCTCGAGAGACCCCGAACGCTATCTGGAAAGACTGGTCGATCCGTCCAGCACGTAGTGCTGATCACCAGCGAGAGGTCGAAGGCACGAGTCGCTCGCTCACGACCACGATCCGAAGTGCTACACATCGCCTCCGAGCTCGAAGTCAATCTACCTTACTCTTGTGGCTCAGATACCCTATCTGAAGCGGCCTCTCGCTCCAGGGGTACGAAAACGTGCCATTGCTCTGGTGCTCGTTCGATTGCATGCTCTAAGAGCTTCACGATCGCCTGCGTGCGCAGCCGAACCCTCTCGCGAAGTCTGAGAGAGTCGATCGAGCTATCTTGCGATGGCTCGCCAAAGACGATTCGCCGTTGGCCGGATCGAGAGGTATAGACGAAACAGCCAACCACAGGCGCATGGGTGCGTTCCGCTATGAGCGCCGGCCCCAAGGGAAAACGCAGTCGCTCTCCGAAGAAGTCCATGAGCTCTCCCGTCCCAGAGATATCGCGATCGGCCACGAGAGCAACTGCCATTCCTTGAGCGAGTCTCGAAGCGACCTCGGCTACTGCATTTGGACCTACAAATATGGGCTCCACACCCATGCTCTTTCGCTGACGCACGAACCAATTGGAGAGCTCCTCCGGTTCTAGATGCTCAACGACAGCGGCGATCTCACAACCTTGCTGGGCGAACCAGTAGGCACCGTAGTCCCAATCACCGAGATGTGCGGTAACAACGATGACGCCCTTACCCTGTTCATAGGCAGACCAGAAGAGCTCCGCATTCTCGACCGTCGTTCGTAGCGCGAGTGAAGAGGGAGCTCGATGAATCGTCGTGAAGAGATCAACGTAGTAGCGCACGTAGCTGACGAAGGCACTGAGGACATGGAGTTCCAGAGCAACCGTACCGAGTCTTGACCGTAAGATGAGATCGTGGTTTCGGCGCACCGTAGCACGGCGCTCCTTCGACGCAACCACGTACCAGATAGTTCCGCCGAGTAGAGAAACGAGCTCATCGGCACGAACTGGAAGGAACCGTCCGCACCGATCACCCAGCGCAAACCAGAGCTGAGGGGCGTGCAGCCGTTCTAGTAAGCGCCCTAGATATCTTTGTCGTACCTTAAGAACTTGACTCAATGATCAGAGTTATCTCGAAGCTTCCTCATCAGCGACTGTGTCGCCGCTCCCCCGCGAGAACGACCGACCCGAGAGGTAGCGAGCGTGGACCGGACCCGCTCAGAGGTCCTGCGTCGCTGAGAAGTTCGCCGCCCGCGTACCTTAGAAACGTGACGACCTCGATAGCTCCTGTGACTCGTCGAGTCCAGAGACACAGAACCTTGCTGCCAGACCTTGACAAACCTCTGCACGGCCGTGATAACGCTTCCAACGAAAAGGAAGACCATCACATACGGTAAGGCAAAGCTCAAGAGAAGGCCTGCTCCGAAGAGAAAGACGCGTTCTGCTCGCTCAAGTAGCCCACCTTTGGCATGAAAACCTAGGAGCTCTGCCTTCGCACGTTGGTAGGAGACAAGCGAGGCCGCTCCATAGGTACCAAAGCTAACGAGAGCGAGAGCGTGGTTTCCATGGTCGAGATAGAACCATGCCATCGAGCCGAAGAGCGCTAAATCACTCACTCGGTCAGCAACGGAGTCAAAGAAAGCTCCGCGTTTTGACGTCGTACCGGCAGCCTTTGCGACGGGACCATCTAAGAGGTCCGGAACGCCTGTGAAGACCACGAAAATGAATGCAAGGAAGAAGTGCCCAGTGGCAATCGCAAGAGCAGCAACAAGAGAGAGCGTTACCCCCACGACCGTGAGAGCGTCAGCACTCACGTGAGCCTTGGCGAGAGAACGACCGACGGGTGCCGTTAAACTATCGACCCCACTACGAAACCGTCCATCAAACACGTATGCTAACTCCTTGCATTCTTCTAGCCGTTCGAACACGGCATCAAGAGCAAAGCCCTATCGAGAGTGCGGCACTACCATGATACCACTACACGGAAGAAGAAACAACACTGTGCGCATACTGACCTTGACGAGCGTGTCAGAACTCTAGAGCTCCTCGTCGGGCATTCGCCGTCTCTCCATCTCAGGCCCACTTCAAGGCTACACACTCCCTCGTCTCAGCCACAGAACAACCAGGCGTTCTAGGGGTCACCACTCTCGACTGTCGTCGTGTTCACACCAGCGGCCGGAGGCTCGCACGGGAGACTCTGTGTCAACACGACGACCTCGAAGGTCTCACCAGCTTTGGTGAACTCCTCTTGGTTGGCGAGAGCACCGCTAGAGCATACTCTTAGCGATTGCGGCGATTCCTTGACCCCACGCCTCTTGCTGACTCAAGGGTAGAAATGCGGTTCCGCCGGCCGTATGGTCGACCTGCGGGGACGCGAGGTACTGCTCGGTTCCGTGTGGTGAAATGAAGTAGACGATGGAAGAGTGGATAACGTCGGCGGTCGGTCCCCGAGATTGGACCTGAATGCCGTAGCTTGCCCAGAGTTGCTTGAGTGACGAGAGGTTATTCGTCGTGAGAAACTGCCACGACGGAATCGAGTTCAGACCCTGCTCGGAGGTGAAGTGCGCAACATCTTGCACACTCAACGCATATTGATTGACATTAATCGCTGCGAATACGACCCGATTGGCGTAAGAGCCGAGCTTTCGATATGCATCGATGAACTCTTTCGACACAATAGGGCAGATATCGGTGCAGTGCGGATCCATGAACTCCAAGACGACGACCTTCCCAGCAAGCGAGTGCAGAGAGACACGATCTCCGGACTGATTGATGAGAGAAAAGGCGGGAGCGCTCTTTCGCTGAGTTGGAGAGAGTGACATGATGTTCGCTAGACGGGTGCTCACCGTAGATGGAATTCCGCTAGGCCGGATCGTCGCTAACGCCTGGGCGCCGCCAGTGGAGCTCGGTACACTGCTACCTCGGTGTCGACTCGCCCAGAACGCAAAGACCGCAGAAGCAACGACGAGCAGAACCACAGCGATCATAAGCCCCGTCGACGGCGACCATCCCGAGTAGGAGGAGCGAGTCGACCGAGGCGTCGAGCCATCTCCAACACCAAGGTCGCGCCTCATCGAGTTCTTCAATCTACGAACCTCTCTCTTGTTATCCACGTGTCCCTTTGCGCCGCGGCTCTGCTCTGAGCGACTCCCTGGCTCAGATGACAGAGCGCAGTCATCGCTTTTTCGGTTGGAATCTGAGTCCTCTACCACCGATTGTGCCGCAGATATAAGAGTACGCTACGAGCTCGCTGACACGCTAGCTCTTTGAAACCAAAGTAGTGGACGTCGATCACTTCGCTACCGAGCTCCGCAGTGGCCCATTCGAAGTCGACCCAACTCATACCGACGCTGTATCGATAGTGATTCACTGGTACCGCTGTCTACCGCTGTGTACCGCTGCGGCGATCGTTCTGTTCGGGCGCTATGCAGCCGCCCACAGCCATGGTGTCGAGCGAACTATGGAGTGAAGATCGCTCCATCGTGAGCGAAGACCACTCGTGCCGGGTCAAACTGCAAGACTCGATCGAACCATGCGGGCCATCTTGGGAGCTTCACGCCACGCTCGAGCGAGACTCGGCGGGCGAGAGCCACACTTGCGAATGCTGAAGCACCGCCACTCATGGCAACGGAGAACCCTGAGAACGAGAAGTCCATCGCCTGGCCGGCAACGAACACCGTCCCATCGTGAGCACGCACGAGGAGTGATTGATGGCCTTGAGAGTGACCTGGAGTGGGGAGGACTACCACTCCATCGGCGATCTCAGTCTCTCCGTCGAGAGATTCGTAGCGGGCGCGCGGAAAGTCCACTAGCTCTGCAACGGTGTAGTTGGGCTCCTGCGCCAACTGAAGCTCTTCAGACTGAACGAGGATTGGTCGATCTCCAAAGCGCGAGTTCCCACCGCAGTGATCGAAGTGGAGGTGCGAGTTGACCAACACTGTAATGTCGTCCACCGCAACATTCTCGTCTCTGAGGGCCAGCTCCAGTGGCCGACGCTGCGGCCGGTAGTGAAGCTCGGTCTCATCATCGACGAGACCGATACCACTATCGAAGAAGATGGTCACCTCTGGATGCCTCACCACATACCCATAGACCGGCTCAACTTGAGGCGCACCACTGGGGGACTCTGAAGCCGGCCGGACAAAGTAACCAAAATCGATCCTACGCACGTCGCTCGAGCAAGCTCGTTGAGTCACCTTGACAAACCCCCTATGAACACATCATTCGAAAAGGTGCGCCCGGCGGCATACTGAGGCGTGCAAGCCTCGTCGATGCGCACGTACCGAGCCAACAGAAGCTCTCCCTCAACGACAGCGCAGCTCGCTCCTCGGTGCTAAGACTACAACAACTCAGAGCAAGAGCTACTCGGTCACTGCTGAGCTCATCGCCGGTCCAGACGGTCGATCTCCGCTCACCTTGTTCGGGCGCAGCACTCTGCACCGTGGCGTTGAGGCAAGGTAAGCAGAGAATATCTACTGTCCTCTGGACCGGTCTTGTGGCCTCATCTCGCACCGAAACGACCGAAGAGGTCTACACCGGTCCTTCGGTTCAGGCGAGGGGCACGAGTCTGTGCAGACCTCTCGGTAGTCAAATATCGCGTCTGCGAACTCTACAGCAGCGCCACAACGATCCGCTCAGTCAAGCGGGCGCTCAAGAACGAGAGCGCAGCAGCTCAGACACACCTCCGTTTCCAACACCAGCTGAATCGCTTGAGCTCTGGAGCTGATAGGAAGATGCTGGCAGAACCATCGGGCACCATGAGTTCCACGCATGTCGGAGTGCTGCTCAGAGTTTCGCACTATGGTCAACGAGCCACAGGGTTGACCGTGGGACTACCGTGTTCCGTTCTTTGGCTCATGTTCTCATCTGAACGATACCGGCACAGAGCGCTCGCCGAAATCGAACGAGATCGTAAACCCAGATGGACTATTCGCCCGATAACTGCCGAGTCGAGACAGCATCCGATCTCGGATCGACAGATCAGCCGTTTGTCGGATGAAACAAAGCAAGCTAGCCCGAAGCAGATCAACTCAGAAGCGTGTGCGTCGACCGGGTCCTCAATCGGATCTGTGAGCGCTCTGTCTAACTCTTCATCCACGCCGCACGTAGACGGTCTCTCGTCTGAGAGAGCGCTTCAGGAAGCACTCGAACATTGGCCACCGAAGTCATGAAGTTCGTATCACCGAGCCAACGGGGCACAACGTGGGTATGGAGGTGATCAGCGAAGCCCGCACCTCCCGCACGACCGAGGTTCATGCCAACATTGAAGCCCTCCGGGTGATACGCAACTTCGAGTGCACGTACTGCGAGTTCGACAAGCTCTCCACACTCCAGGCGCGTCGCCTCATCTAGATCGGAGAGTTTCGCCCCATGGGTGTGTGGAACGACCATAACGTGACCAGCAGTGTAGGGATAGATGTTGAGTACGACGAGGGCGTGAGCTGCGCGATGGACGATCATAAGATCATCATCGCTTGCCTCACCACCGCGTACGATCTCACAGAGCACACATGGTCTTGAGTCGGTTTCAAGTTGTCCCGCAGCGCGATCCATGAAGGGCATCCGCCATCCAGCCCAAAGAGCCTCGGTGCTCATTACGAGTGACCGAGATCAAGTACAGGGGTTGCGCACGTTTTGAGGAGTTCCGCCTCAAAACGATCGATAGGAACGTCTCGATCAGGATGATCTGCTCCCCTGCGATTGACTCCAACTGTGCCGTTGGCTACGTCGTCCTCCCCGACGACCAAGATGTAGGGAATCTTCTCCATCTTCGCTCTCCGAATCCGCGCACCGAGAGGTTCGTTAGCCTCGCTGATCTCAACCCGACATCCACCCGCTCGAAGACGATCGGCAAGCTTCGAACCGTACTCTGCAACCTCCTCTTTGACTGGCAGAATCTTCACCTGCACCGGAGAGAGCCAGTCCGGGAAGGCCCCTGCGTAGTGCTCGATGAGAATAGCCATGAATCGCTCGACGGAACCGAAGAGCGCTCGATGAATCATGTATGGTCGCGTCTTTGCATTAGAGGCATCGTTAAAGGACATGTCAAAGCGCTGTGGTAGCTGTAGATCGACCTGAAGCGTCGAAACTTGCCACCGTCGACCAATGGCGTCAGTCAGATGCACATCGATCTTTGGAGCGTAGAAGGCACCCTCCCCCTCTGCAACAACATAGGGAATGCCCGAACGATCGAGCGCCCGCCGCAGAGCATCGGTCGCCAGCTCCCACTCTGCATCCTCTCCAACCGACTTTTCGGGTCTGGTTGCGAGCTCTGCCTCGAACTCGTTTAAGCCAAAGGCACGCAACAGCGAGAGTACGAAGTGCAAGAGAGAGGCGATCTCCTCCGCTAAACGCTCCGGCGGACAGAAAATGTGTGAGTCATCTTGCGTCAAACCACGAACGCGTGCCAGTCCGTGTAAGGCACCGGATCGTTCGTAACGATAGACCGTCCCGAACTCAAAGAGCCGCAGCGGGAGATCACGATAGGACCGCGCTTGCGATTTATAGATCAAAATATGCATCGGGCAGTTCATCGGTTTCATGTAGTAGGCCGCGCCCTCAAGCTCCATGGCCGGGAACATGCCGTCTCGATACCACCCGAGGTGTCCTGAGATCTCAAAAAGCGTTGACTTCGCCACATGTGGTGTCCACGCAAGCTGGTATCCCGCTTTGAGATGGGACTGTCTTGAGAACTCTTCCATCAGGTAGCGAACGAGAGCACCTTTGGGATGAAAGACCGGTAATCCAGAGCCGATCTCTGGTGGAAAGTGAAAGAGATCGAGTTCGACTCCAAGTCGACGATGGTCACGACGCTCGGCCTCTGCGAGACGGAGTAGGTGCTGCTTGAGCGCGTCCTTAGATTCCCATGCCGTACCGTAGATCCGTTGAAGCTGAGGGTTTCTTTCGTCTCCACGCCAGTATGCACCGGCTGTGCGCATGAGCTGAAAATGTCCGAGTACTGATGTCGTTGGAACGTGAGGACCTCGGCAGAGATCGACGAACCCGGAGGAGTTCCGGTACACCGAGACACCCCCTTCGTCTTGGCCCACCTCGTTCACATCGTCCTCTTCAATGTCTGAGCGCTCGACTCTCTCGATGATCTCAACCTTGTACGGTTGCTCGGCAAAAAGACGCTTACCCTCTTCGCTACTCAGCTCTTCACGAACGAAACTCTGGCCCTCTTTCATAATCTCTCGCATCCGAGCCTCAATACGCACGAGGTCCTCAGGCTCGAAGTGTCGACCGTCTGGAAGGTCGAAATCGTAGTAAAACCCATCTTGAATCGGTGGTCCAATGGCGAACTTCGCTCCTGGAAAAAGATCGGTGACCGCTTGGGCCAAGACGTGCGAGGTCGAGTGTCGGAGTATGGCACGGCCGCGCTCAGTCGAGCTATCCACGAATTCAATCTGGTCGCCATCGGATAGGGGCCATGAGAGATCGCGCTCGATTCCATTGACGACAAGCGCGATGGTCGACGATCGCTCGCGCCTTCCAACCAAGAGCTCGGCTCCTACTGCCCCATCGGGCATCTCTACGGTTTCGCCAGACTCAAGATGTATCGTTAGCGACATATTTCTCCAACCTTCATAGGGTCTTGACTACTTCGACCACGAGCACAGGGGCACAGCACTTCGCTCACGATGCAACCATCGATAGCCCAAGCAGTTCTGCTGCAGAAGAGACTCCGCGTCCTCGTCTCGCCTCCGAGTCGATGGCCTCGACCGCCGCAGCGACATTGAGGTCATCATCGAGCGCAGCCCTCGCCTCGGTCAAGGCTGCGTCCCCAGCGCCAGCACGTCGCCAACGATCGAGGAGTTCTTGCGCCTCGCTAAGGTCGCTATCACGCCAATCCCATGAGCTACGGTAGTGATGTCGGACGATGGCAAGTCGAACCACTGATGGATCCCACTTCTCTACCAAATCACCGACAAAGACCAAGTTTCCAAGGGACTTCGACATCTTGACGCCATCGAGGCGGACCATGCCTACATGCATCCAGTACCGGGAGAACGGCAGACCGGTTACCGCCTCGCTCTGCATCGCCTCGCACTCATGGTGAGGAAAGATAAGGTCAGACCCTCCACCGTGGATGTCAATCGTATCTCCAAGCTCTCTTCGAACGAGAGCTGAGCACTCAATGTGC
>JAJYZP010000185.1 GCA_021799875.1 Actinomycetes bacterium
CCTCCGATGGAGGGATCTTCTCCTTTGGAGATGCTCAGTTCTACGGTTCCACAGGAGCCATGACCCTCAATAAGCCCATTGTGGGTATGGCATCGACTCCCGATGGCAAGGGATACTGGCTCGTTGCATCCGATGGAGGGATCTTCTCCTTTGGAGATGCTCAGTTCTACGGATCGACAGGAGCCATGACCCTCAATAAGCCCATAGTGGGTATGGCATCGACTCCCGATGGGCTCGGCTACTATCTCGTCGCCTCCGATGGAGGGATCTTCTCCTTTGGAGATGCGTCCTACCTCGGATCCGAAGGAGCGGCAACCATCCCAGGCTCAATCGTGACGATCTCGGTCACGAACACACAGGCTCTCTCGGCTCCTGGCTCCACTGGCTACGACGTCTCGAACTTCCAATGCGCACAGCTTCCGCCGCAGGCCCCGCTCTATGTCATGGAGGTAGTGGGATGGCCATTCACCGTCACCTCGTCAGCCACGTGCCTAAGTCACGAGTTCGCCTGGGGGGGTCCTCAGACGCAGCTCTACATCTTTATGGGTGATACGGTTCCACCGCCCCCGAACGAAACGGCTCCGCCATGCCCAAGCGGTCTCGACACCCTCGAGTGCACGGGGTGGCAGAACGGCTATACCCAAGCGCTCTTTGCATATCAGACGGCCCAGAACGCGCAGGTCAACTCATCTATCTGGTGGCTCGACGTGGAAACAGCGGCCGGTGCGTGGACCTCGAATCAAGCCGAGAACTATCAGGCCGTACTTGGGGCGCGTGCGGCGCTCACCGCACAGGGAAAGATCGTAGGAGTCTACTCCACTTCGCTGCAGTGGCCCCAAATCGCTGGAGCATCTGCGTCGCTCGTCGGCGTGCCACTGTGGGCAACGGACTGGAATACTGGAAATGCCGCTCTCGCCTGTGGACAGGCCCAGACCTACGGCGGAGGTACGCTACTCCAAGTCCAGATTAAAGTACCCGGTAGCACCTTCGACGACGACGTCGCCTGTTAGAACGGGTACCACCCGAATGATCTGTTTCGAGCGGTGGCGTTCTCATTGGTCGCCGCCGCTCAGAACCGACAGCGCCACGTTCCCTTCAGAGAGCGTGTCAGCGTTACGCTCGTACCCTCATCGAACTCCTGATCGCTAAAGAGGCCAAGGCGGTTTCCCGTTGCACTCTCCACGAGTGCTAGCAGGAAACCGAGGTGCGTGACGATTGCGAGCCTCATACCCGCATAGTCACGCTCGACCAGCCGCAGACCGGCCGCCGCTCGAGCATCCACTTGATCATCACTCTCAGAACCTGAAGCCATCGGTCGCTGTGGATCTTCAACCCGAAACGACCTAGGTAGGGAACCGAAGGCAACACCGTCAAAGGACCCAGCATGACGTTCGCACCAAAGACATGACGGGCTCGCCACCGGAACGCCCAACTGTTCGGCCACGATGCGCCCCGTTTGACGCGAACGTCGCAACGAACTCACCAAGAGCAGAGAGGGCCTCAAGCGTTGCTGAGCGAGTCGAGATCCTACCTCTTGAGCGCGACGAACTCCTGTTGGAGAGAGGCCGCTACAACCTCGATGACCACCGACGATCCTTCTCTCAGACGACGTGGCCTCCCCATGACGAATCAAGGTGACAGACGTCAGCTTCGCCAACGAAACCCTCCCTCATCTCCTTGACCTCCCCCATGACCGAGCGTCCGATCAGAGCACGTTACTGACAAACTCTTCGAGCTGCCTCAGAGTTCGACACTCAAATACCCCATCACACGCCTCTGCGTATCGCCCAATTACGGAGTCACCGGTGTTCCAGTACGACCGAGGCTCAGGATTGAGCCAGTAGATCTGCTTCGCCTGGAGACGCACGGCAGAGAGCATCTCAACCCTCGCCTCATGATAGTTGTTCCGAGCGTCCCCACAGATAATGACAGAGGTCCGTTTCGTGACGCTGTCTCCGAATCTCTCGTTGAATCCACTGAACGCATGCCCGTAATCTGAATGACCATCCAGCCAGACGACCTTCGCTTTGGTATTAACCAGTCGAAGGGCATCATTGATGTCTCGCCCGCCACCGAAGTACTCCGTCACCTCATCAATGGAGTCAATGAAGACAAAACTTCGAACCTTGGAGAACTGTGTCGCCATCGCAAAGACCAACTGCATAGTAAAGCGAGCGAACGATGCAACCGAGCCAGAGATATCGGCAAGCAGCATGATCTCGGGTCTTGACCGATGCGGTGGTCGGAATGAGAGCTCAATCGGTACTCCTCCGCTCGAGAGCGCCGATCTCATGGTCCGACGGAGATCGAGTGCCGCCTCTCGATGCGAGCGATGTCGACGTGCGAGCCTTGACGCTAACTTGTGCGCCAACGGTGTCATTGCACGCTGCAGTCGAGCCAGCTCATCGCGCGAAGCGTGCACGATATCGATATCCTCAGGCAACGAGAGCGCCAAGGTCCGTGCGACGGCCTCTGCCCCTCTATCTGCGACAAGATTCCGGGTCACTTCTTCGCTGACCCTCGCCTTGAGCACCGCGAGTCGTCGTTCCGCAGCTTCTCTGTGAAGCC
>JAJYZP010000059.1 GCA_021799875.1 Actinomycetes bacterium
CTCTTGAAGAACGAGTTAGAAAGCTGACGTCATAGCCGATACCCAGAACGACCAGAACGACCGAGCGCAGGAACCGCTTCTCACGCGGCGAATTCTCGGCTTAGAAAACGAGTATGGTGTCACCTGTACGTTGCGCGGCCAGCGTCGACTTAGTCCAGATGAGGTTGCTCGATACCTCTTTCGACGAGTCGTGAGCTGGGGCCGCTCGTCGAACGTCTTTTTGGAAAATGGGGCCCGCCTCTATCTGGATGTGGGTTCGCATCCCGAATATGCGACGCCAGAGTGCGACACACTCTCTGATTTGGTGGCACACGATAAGGCGGGCGAACGAGTCATCGAGTCGCTCGTGGGATCTGCTGAAGCTCGAATGCGTGAGGAAGGTATTCGGGGATCGGTCTTCCTTTTTAAAAACAACACCGACTCGGCCGGAAACTCCTACGGATGTCATGAAAACTATCTCACAACACGTAGTGAGGAGTTTGCTCGATTTGCAGAGGTGCTGATCCCGTTTCTGGTGACTCGCCAGATCTTTGCGGGCGCTGGCAAGATCTTGTTGACTGCGCGGGGACCAGTGTACTGTATCTCCCAGCGTGCAGAGCACATCTGGGAGGGAGTATCGTCTGCAACGACGAGATCCCGCCCGATCATCAATACTCGTGATGAGCCCCATGCTGACGCGGAGCGTTTTCGTCGCCTCCATGTCATCGTTGGTGACTCCAACATGTCGGAAGTCGCTACCTTTTTGAAGGTCGGAGCGATGGCGATCATGCTTCGTATGCTGGAGGATCCCTCCGTTGTACTGCGGGACTTTACGCTTGAGAACCCGATACGTGCTATTCGCGAGATCTCTCACGACGTGACCTGTACTCGTAAGGTCCGATTAGCGAACGGTCGCGAACTGAGCGCTCTCGACATCCAAAGTGAGTACCTCGAGCGAGCAGTTCGCTACGCAGAGAATCAAGGCCTACCCGGAGAAGAGGCTCGAGCGCTTGAGCTTTGGTCCGAGGCGCTGACAACTCTCAGACGTGATCCGTTGGAACTCGATCGGACTTGTGATTGGGTTATGAAGTACAAGCTCATGGAAGCCTACCGAGCCAAACACTCGCTTTCCCTAGCTCATCCTCAGGTAGCTCTACTTGACCTTCAGTATCATGATGTGAGTCGAAGTCGTGGAGTCTTTTATCGTCTACAGAGGGCCGGTTTTGCGGACCGGATCGTCACTGACGAGAGGATCGATACGGCTATGGAAGTTCCGCCATCGACGACACGGGCTCGTTTGCGGGGTGAATTCATTCGGCGGGCGAAGGAGCGACGTAGAGACTTTACAGTCGATTGGGTTCATCTCAAATTGAATGACCAAGCTCAGCGAACGGTTATGTTGAAGGATCCGTTCAAGGCTGAGGACGAGCGAGTAGATAAGCTCATCGAGAGTTTGTAACTAGATAGTGGGAGATGCATTGGCAGACCAAGAGCAGAGTCGTGAGACCGAGGTCCTCGAAGAACCAATGCAAAGCAAGAAGCGTAAGAAGCGATCGAAGACGCTCATTGAGTGGAGCGCAGTGCTCGTGGTGGCGATTCTCCTCGCCGTGGGCGTGCGTGCGTTCGTATTCGAGTCCTTCTTTATCCCCTCTGGGTCCATGTTGCCTACGCTGCAGATCGGTGATCGTATTCTCGTGGACAAGTTGAGCTACGATTTCCACTCGGTACATCGTGGCGACATCATTGTGTTCAGAAAGCCACCTACTGACGTTGGAAGCCCTACGATTCACGATCTCGTTAAACGGGTCATCGGACTCCCCGGTGACCGCATCTCCGCCGTAGATGGCCACGTCTATATCAATGGCAAACGGCTCTACGAACCGTATCTTCCCGCAAGCGCTCTCACCTACCACCTCACTCCTCAGATCGTTCCGAAAGGAGACGTCTTTGTGATGGGGGATAATCGGGAGAACTCTTACGACTCGCGCTACTTCGGTCCTATTTCGGAGAAGTTGATCGTGGGGAGAGTGGTTCTGATCTTCTACCCCTTCTCGCAGTTTCGTCTCTACTGGTAGTTTGTTGCCCCAGTAAAAACCAACTTTGATCTCGAGAGTGCTCAACCTTTAGGGCTCAGAGTCGATACAGAGGACATAAGGATTACAGGTGTGCGAAAGGAGTCGCCATGCCCATCATTCGGGCTACCTGTCAGACTTGTGGCGATGTTGAGCTAGCTCCACGAGATCTGAAGGTATTGGTTTGTTCTAATACGGGTGGTACGACCTACACATTTCTCTGTCCTGGCTGCGGGCTGGTGGTATCAAAGGCTACGGATCGACAGGTTGTGGAGGTGCTTGTTTCTGCTGGGGTCAAGCTCTCGTTTTGGCGACTTCCGGCTGAGCTTGAGGAGCGGGTCGATGGACCACCGCTCGTCGTCGATGATCTGATCTCTTTTCATTTCGAGATTGCGGAGCCCAACTGGATCGATCGTCTTGCAAGTAGTGTTCGCAATCAACCCGATACAGATGGCTGAGAGGCCACGAGTCTAGCTCTACGCGTGCCCGGTAGGTCATTCCGGTATCTCGGCTCTCATCCACGTATAACGTCGGGATCGTAGAGTACGTGTGGTAGTAACGACGCGGTTGGCAGTACGGACTCGTTTTGGTAGCGTGTTCTCATGACGCTCGATCCAACCAAACTGATCATCGTCGCCATCGTTGCATTAATTGTTCTCGGTCCAGACAAGCTTCCGGTGTTGATGCGCCAGGCCGGTCGATATTGGAACACGTTCAAATCGATTCGTGAAACGGTGCAAGGTGAAGTTAACTCTGCGATGAGCACGATTGCAGACTCTACGGGCCTTGCCCGAACCTCAGCATCGGAGACCGTGACTCAGGTGAGGAACTCGATCGAGACGCTGAAGGGCCAGCTTGCGTCTTCGACCGCCTTCATCAACCCTTTTGCCGTGGGAACGACTCCGAGCGGTGATCCGGTACCACTCCAGGCGGATCAACAAACGATGCCTCCGCTCTCTGGGTCGCAACCGATGAGTCCGACTTCGCAACGAGATCGGGCTCTGAGCGCGCCCGACGGTGCGGCTCAGGGCTATCCATTCCTTCGGGAGGTTGGCGAGCAAGCCTACCGTCCCGGATGTCCGGAATTGAACTAAGGCTCGCTCGTGGCCCTACGTCGTTCGAAAGCTCGCGAAGCAAAGAAGGCTCCCGATGAGATGAGCCTTCTCGAGCATCTTGGCGAACTGCGCAGGCGCGTCATCATCTCGGTGCTCGCCGTAGCCGTAGGCGCAGTCGTCGGTTACGGTTTCTATCACATTATTTTGGCCTTTTTCTTGCATCCCCTCTGCCTCACAGAAGGAACGCAACACTGCTCGCTGTACGTGACCGGCCCTCTGGATGGTTTCACCTGGAGACTTAAGATCGCTGGGTATGCCGGGATCTTCCTAGCTTCTCCGGTAGTGCTCTATCAGGTTTGGAAGTTTATTGCTCCAGGCCTGAAAGCAGGAGAGAAGCGCTACGCCGTCCCATTCGTGACTGTTTCGCTGCTTTTATTTCTCTCTGGGGCGTACACCGCGTATCTAGTCTTCCCCAAAGCTCTGAGCTTTCTCCAAGGCGCCGCTGGGTCACAGGTCCACCCGCTCTACACGCCTCAGAGTTATCTGGGTTTCATTATCGTTCTCATGGTTGCGTTTGGCGCTGCCTTCGAGTTCCCAGTCATCCTGATCTCACTGGAGCTACTCAGGGTGGTGACGCCAAAGAAACTGGCATCGTGGAGGCGTTGGGCGATCGTGTTGATTTTTCTTGCCGGCGCTATCTTCATACCAAGCTCCGATCCGTACTCTCTGTTCGCACTTGCGATTCCCCTCACGATCTTTTACGAACTCTCGATCCTGGTGGGACGATTACTTCTGAGAGGCAAGCGAACAACGGAGGTAGACTAGGGTACTACTAAGGTGACTGAAGCCCTGCGTACCCACTTCATAGAGTCCGTTGCATTTGCGATCGACCCGTTCCAACAGAGGTCCATGGATCTCTTGGATCGAGGTGAATCCGTATTGGTGGCGGCACCCACGGGTTCTGGCAAGACACTCGTCGGACAGTATGCCATCGATATCACGTTTGCAAAGGGCCTGCGATCGTTCTATACCACTCCACTGAAGGCGCTCTCTAATCAGAAGTACTATGAGCTCTGCGCGACCTTTGGACGCGAGAACGTCGGCCTCCTCACCGGAGACAACAGTATTCGTGCTGACGCACCAATGGTTGTTATGACCACTGAAGTTCTCAGAAACATGATCTACGCGGGCACTCATGATCTTGGACGTGTTGGCCTGGTGGTCTTAGACGAGGTGCACTACCTGCAAAATCCCTATCGTGGCGCAGTCTGGGAAGAGGTGATCATTCACCTCCCGTTGACGACGCGCCTCGTCTGTCTCTCGGCGACAGTCTCAAATGCTGAGGAGTTTGCGACGTGGATGCGAACCGTCCGAGGCTCGATGGAGGCGGTCATCGAGGAGCGAAGACCGGTCGATCTCGAGCACGTCTATCTCTTTGGCGATCGACGCACTCATAGAACAGCGATGATTGAGACCTTTATCGAGGATCGGCTCAATCCAGCTGGAGCCGATCTCGATCCGCCGTGGCTCTCCACGACCGGTCTGCGTCGTGGCGCCCGACCGAAGGCGTTTGCTCCGAAGCGACCAGATGTCGTCGAGCTTCTCGCAGATTCGGCGATGTTGCCCGCCATCTACTTTATCTTCTCTCGTGCCGGGTGTGACGATGCAGTCCGTGAGCTCTTGCACGCAGGAGTGAGACTCACCTCTTCTCACGAGCGAACGCTTATTCGTAAGATCGTGGACGAGAGGCTCGACTCCATCGCGCCTGCTGACCTTGCGGCACTGCGGTTCCGTGAGTTTATGTCCGCTCTCGAAGCTGGGATTGCGGCCCATCACGCCGGCATGGTCCCTCCGTTTCGAGAGGTCGTTGAAGCCTGCTTCGAACAGGCGCTCGTCAAGGTGGTCTTTGCAACGGAGACGCTTGCGCTTGGGATCAATATGCCAGCTCGCTCGGTGGTGGTTGAGAAGCTTACGAAGTTCAATGGGGAGAGACATGACATCCTCTCCGGAGGAGAGTACACGCAGTTGGCTGGTCGCGCAGGGCGACGAGGGATGGACGACATTGGCTACTGCGCCGTGCTCTGGAATCCATCCACGACCTTTGCGCAGGCGGCTTCTCTTGCACAGACTCGCTCGTACCCTATCTCGTCCTCGTTCCGACCGACCTACAACATGGCGACGAATCTCATTCGGAGATATGACGAAGCGACAGCGAAACATCTTCTCAACTTGTCCTTCGCCCAGTTTGGAGCAGACTCCGAAGTCGTAGAGATGGAGGCCGAGCTTGCGCGAATGCGTCGCAGATTTGAAGAGGTCGATGGCGTTCTTACCTGTGAGTTCGGTGATATTGAACGCTACGCCACACAACTGTTGTCTCGTGAACGAGATCAGCGCCGACGTCCAACCGAAGTCATACGTGAGGTCTCCTCGGTCCGATTCGATCGCCTTCGGGTAGGCGATATCTTGTCAATGCCACTCGATGATGCCGAGAGCCGGCTGAAGCTGATTGTCGTGAGTATTGGCTTTCGAGGACGTTCGAAGATAAAAGTGACTGTCGTGTCGACGGGTGGCCGGGCGTATCGAATCGGGCTGCAGTATGAGCGTGTGGTGCGGGTTGAAGGAACGGAGATCCTACCCAAGCCGTATGAACCGAACTCCAAGGAGTTCCGTCGAGTTGCGGCGCTTGCGCTACAGTCGTTCAGCGGCCCAGGTCTCGTCGGTGGAGAACCGAACTTCTCTCCGACCGGTCCCCAGGGGCGGTCGGGATCACCCGGCGACGTGGATGAAGAAGGTAAGCGTCTCGCCCAGTGCCCAGACTTTCGGGATCACCTCACCTTCGTACGGCGCCGACAACGATTGAGCGGGCGGATCGAAGAGCTCGCTCGAAAGATACACACAAAGCAGGCCTCCCTAGCCCTACAGCTCGATCGAGTTTTGAGCATCTTAGATCTCTACGGGGTCGTCCAAGGCTGGAGTCTGACCGAAGAAGGGGAGCGACTGTCGCGCCTGTACTCTGAGAGCGATCTCTTATGTTCCTTGGCCCTTGACCGCGGTATTTTTGATGGTCTCGATCCGCCCTCTTTGTCTGCAGTGGTATCGACACTGACCTACGAGGGTCGGCCGAGCTTCAAGGCAGCTATCGAGGCTCCAACGAAGGGCACTGCCCGTCGCATGCGTTCCCTGCACGATCTCTGGTTAGATCTCTCAGAGAACGAGTCGATGCACCGACTTCCCATTACTCGTGAACCCGATATCGGCTTCGGGCTCTTGATCTATCGATGGGCTCACGGTGCCGATCTTGAACGTACCTTGGATGGATTCACGATTCCTCCTGGCGACTTTGTACGCAATACTAAACAGACCCTCGACCTCCTGCGACAGATTGGCGAGGTTGCTGCCAACGAGAGCACCCGACGATCGGCTCGAAGTGCGGTTGGACTGCTCATGCGTGGGGTCGTTGCGGTCTCATCAGCGGTGGACGACAGTGAGGATCTCGTCGAACGACCAGAAGTTCAAAGTAGCGGTGATGAGATGACGGCCGAGCTTTCGTAGGATGTCAGGGTTATGTTCGATATTACAGAGTCCTTCAGTGAGCGAGAAGCAGAGATCCTCTCCCACTACTTTACGAGCGTCGATGGGCCCGTTTTCGGGCTGATCAATCTTCCAGAGATCGTGAAGGCAGCGCTCTTTGCGAGGTATTCGAGAACACACAAGAGCCTTCGTCGCCTCTTTCTTGACGAGTTCTACGAGGAGCTCGTCGAGCGTGGCGGAAACGAACTTTCTGATGGTCGTGGAGTGGGGGTCGTGCGTGCCGAGCGGCTCTTTGCTCGAGTGATAGCTGAGTACGGCGATGACTCGGTAGCTCAGTTGGGGGGCATTCACGTAGCGTGCGAACAGAGCTCGAATATCTTGACCAAGATCATCGAGCGCGGTCGACTGATGTCGTATCTAGAGCAGTCCACGAGGTACGTTCCCTATGGGGAGCGTGATGCGGGCGGACATTTTCGCTATCACGTCCCGGAGGAGCTGCTTCCAAGCTCTGAGGCGGTACAGCGGTACTGCACGGTAGTAGACAGACTCTTCGAGAGCTACAACACTGTTCGAGGAGAGGTTTTGCACTACCTACGAAGCCAGGTTGGTGGCTCTGAGGTCGAAGACCGTGCTGTGCGAGCGGCCTCTCTCGACGCAGCTCGTGGACTCCTACCTGCAGGCACACTCTCTAATCTCGGTGTCTTCGGCTCGGCACAATCCTATGAGCAGCTCATCTATCGCTTGAGAGCATCACACTATGGCGAGGCTCGACACTACGGCGACTTACTTCACGACGTGGTGCTCCGTGTTGCTCCCGCTTTTTTCCCTCGTGTTGATCGAGCCGATCGGGGTGGTGTTTGGGTTCGGTACTTGAGTGATCGACGCGAGGCGACGGTAGCGGTGCTGAACCAGCTCGGTATCGTGCGATCGGGCGTCTCTGAGGCGCTGTCGCCGTCGGTTCGTCTGATCGATTTTGACGTAAACGGTGAGCATCGAATTGCTGAAGGAATTATCTTTGAGACCGTTGGCCCCGACTCTGAGACGATGCTTGGCTTGCTCGACTCTCTGACGTCGGACGATATGGACACCCTCTTTCGAGCCTATCGAGGAGAGCGGAGCAACAGGAGGTATCGGCCTGGTCGAGCCTTCGAACGAACTCGGTACGGTTTCGAGATCGTTTGTGATTACGGTGCATTCAGAGATCTGCAGCGTCATCGCTTGCTCACTCCGCTCTGGTTAGAACCCTCCACGACGTTGGGATATGTGATTCCCAAGCTCGTGCTTGACGCCGGAGTCGGCGGGCTCTACGGTGATGCGATGGACGCAGCGAGTGAGGCGGAGAGCTTTCTTGCGGAGCGTTTCGGTTCTGCTAGCTCGTACGTCGTTCCGATGGGGTACCTGGTTCGATTTCGTCTCGAGATGAACGCTCGCGAAGCGATGCATCTCATCGAACTGCGGTCTCAAGCCTCCGGACATCCGAACTATCGCTTTGTAGCGCAGAAGATGCATGAAGCGATACGAAATATTGCAGGTCATCACCGTGTTGCAGAGGCGATGTCTCATGTTGATCATGAAGAGTACGTCGTCGGACGAGTCGATGCAGAACGAAATGCAGAGAAGAGTCGTTCTCGTTTGAGCTGATTAGAGCGAAAGTTCTCTCTTCGGCGTAAGAGGACGGCGAGGCGTCTAGTATCGGCGGCGAAAGTGTGGCAAGAAGGTGATGATGGCAGGTAAGAAGAAAACGGACGTTGGAGCTTCGGAGCTCCCTGAGGAGGAAGCGGGTTTTGCGACGTCAGTAGGTGATCTAGACGATGATGACGTTGCGTTAGGCGAACTCGAACTCGAAGATGCCGAGACCGATCTCGACGATCTTGACTTTGAGGGTGATGATTTCGATGAGATCGATCTCGATGAGGAGATAGATCTAGAAGTTGATGACGACGTTGATATTGAGGCCCTTGACGGCGACGACGATGATTTCGTGGTTGAGCCCCTCGATGATATCGACCTCGATCTCGACGGTACGGTAGTCGCTGGCGAGCCCAAAGAGGCTGAGTCCGCCGCAGCGAGCGACGAAGACGAGGACGAGGACGACGATGAAGACGAAGATGAAGATGAGGTAGAAGCATCGCTCGATGACATTTTGCGCGAGCGTTTGGTCGTGGTCATCGATGATGAAGACGACGAGGTCGGTGACGAGCGATCTGATGAGCCGACTCGCGTACTGCCGCGACAACCTGATGAGTTCGTGTGCTTGTCTTGCTTCTTGGTGAAGAATAAGACGCAGCTGGCAGACAAGGATAAGGAGTTTTGTCGAGACTGCGTATAGTCTTTGCTAGAGGAGGCCTGTATGTCAGAACAGCCGAATGCTTCAACGCCCCGTAATGAGCAGTCTCTTGAGGGACTGCTCGAGCGTTTTGTCTACTTCCCCGTCGGTCTTGTCTCGGCCGTCGTGTCGGCGGCGCCTCAGGCAGCCGAAAGTGGAAAGGCTCTGCTCGAAGGACAGATCAAGACAGCGGAGTTTCTCGGAAAGATGACCGTCGGGTACGTGAAGAATCGCGTTCAGAGTCCAGAAGGTGCCGTCCGAGAGGTTGGGGCGATGGTTCTCAATGCATTTGGAGATCGCCTTCCGCCGGGGGTTACTGACCTCATCTCGAAAGTCATGACGACACAGGAAACGAGCGCACCTGGAAGCGTCGATGCCGATGCTCATCTTGTTGAGAACCCGCCGAGTGAGAAGGCTTCGTCCGACCACGGAAACGACGATTCCGCCTCGCCTGAGGTTGGTGGACTAGCTGCCTACGACACCTTGACCGCAAGTCAAGCGATTGCTGAGTTTGCTCGATTGAGCGATGCGCAACTCTCAGAGATTGAGGTCTATGAGCTCGAACATCGCCGACGTAGAACGATCTTGGCAAAGATATCGCAGCTGCGAGATTCTCGCTCGAAGTCTGACTGAGCGCGACGTACGAAAGCGGCAAGGATTGGAGAGGTTGGTCGATAGTTCTGAGCAGGGGACTCAATTTCGTACTTTAGTCCGCGAAAGCTCTGCGAGCGATGAAGAGTGGATAGCTGCGATGAGGATGCAAGCTCGAGAGGAGATGCGAGCTCGACGCGGAGGTTTGCGATTAGTCGCCGAGATCTCCTCGTCGGTTCGTGCTCTCGATCGTGATCGTTCGAGTTGGGCAAATCTCGTGGCAGTCGTGGAGGACGTTCCAGCCGGTTATGCCAAAGGGCGGAGTTTCGATGGCCGGGGAATCGTTGAAGAGCTCTATGTAGATCCGTGTTTTCGATCCATTGGGTTAGGTAGTGAGTTATTTGAAGCTATTACCGTGGCCCTGACAGACCATGGTTGTCACGAGATCGATGTTGTGGCTCTCCCGGGAGATCGGTCCTTCAAGAACATTCTTGAAGCGTACGGTTTTAAGGCGCGAGCTATCGTATACGCCTCCTCTCGGCGCACTCAATCGTGATTTCAAGGGCGGTATCAGGGCTCCTTATTTCGAATGACGCAGTAGTGCTCGTCGGGCGTGGCGGCAGAGGTGGAGAGACTGTGTGGGCTCCACCTGGTGGGAAGGTGGAGCCAGGGGAGAGCCTTCAACAAGCCGTTGAACGTGAGTTTGCGGAGGAGACCTGTTTAGAAGTTGAGGCGACTGGACTTGTCGGCTATCTCGAGATCTGGTCAGATGTCCAACAGTTTGGGCTCTGGGTTTGGCTTGTCTCTCAAGTAGTAGGGGTGACGCAGAATGCGATTGCTGGAAGTGATGCACAGGGACTCCGAATCCAACGGACGTCGGAGATCGAGAAGCTTCCATTGGCTCCAGGGGTTCGAGAACTTTTCGCTCGCCTTGGACTGGTCTGAGACTTCCCTCATTGGTGCTGCTAAGCGGGCTGGATCCGTGGTGGTCCGTTGGTCGGTGGAATCGTAGTGATCGTGCGCTTCCTCTGATGAGGGCCCCGGTCGATCGATTCTACGGACTACGAAGCGCGTGAACTCGGTTTGATCTTATCTCGTTCCGTGCTTCCATCTACGGTGCTTCAATCCGCAGCGATGTGATGGTGCAACGAGTTGATGATGCAACGTTTCGCTGACGCAACGTTTCGCTGACGCAACGTTTCGCTGATGCAATGTTGAGCTTGGTCTCGCGGGACCGATGCAGTGCAAGCTGAGGACCGTGATCGTTCTATGTCTTCCTAGTTGGGAGTGTCGGGCGAGATGATCGATCAACGATCCCCTCGGCTCTGTTTAAGAGAAGGCCAGCATTGATCTCTGTGATCGGCTCAGGGTTAGAGAGCTGGCTCGAGCCTACCCGCAACTACGGAGTCGATCGCATCTCTGTGGGTTGTGTCGGGTTCTGGGCTGAATTGGAAGGAACCAGGGTGTAGCGCATGGGCTCTTGTGGCCTCTCCTCGATCTCGATGCTTGTGTTCTCTTTGAACTAGCCTTCTTTGATTGCTATGATCGCCGTCTCAGACGTTGAGGAGACGGAGTTCGGTGTGTTGAGGTCCGCTCGACGATGTGTGCTGAGAGATTCAGGCAGATAGCGAGCAGGACAAGACTGAACCCAAAGGAACCGAGCCCAGCCTTGCTCAGTATGAGCCCAACCCCTCCTGAGAGCAGAGCCCCTCCCGCTGAGGCTGCTCCGATCTCCCAGGCGATGAGATGGGGAGCGCGTCGAGGATCCACTCGCTCTGGGGTCAGAGCTACGAGGGCGGGAAAGATTCCGGCGAGAGCTGCGCCGAGTGTAATAAAGGAGAGAATGGTCACGGCAATGTTCGGGTTCCACCAGATCATTGCGGTGCAGACGAGACCAAGAGCTGCTCCAAGATGGACGATCGATCTATTGTTGAGGGCTCGTCGAAAGCTTGCAAGAGAGATACGAGTGACAGTTAGTGCGCCCCAGTAGCTAAAGGTCGCTACTCCGGCGAAGAGAGGTGAAAGGTGCAGGTAGAGGCGGAGGTAGGAGGTCTCCCACTGACCTGCGGCGACCTCGAGGCCGACGTAGATGAAGAAGGTGGCCAGGCTCCAAAGGATTGCGGATCGAAGTGATCGAGTGCGCTGTATACCCCTGGTGTAGTCCGAAGTTCCGTCCGAAACGGGCTTCGTTGCGTCCTGTGGGCGACCGGTCTTGAGCGTTGCATACGCAGTGGGTAGTCTTAACCACGCAATTGCTACCACAATGTCGTAGCAGGCCAGGGCGATATAGCCATCTCGCCAGGAACCGAGCAAGACCGTGGCCGTTATGAGCAACGGTCCCGTCGATGCACCGATACCGTAGAAGCCGTGGAGGAGATTGAGAAGTCGTTGACGACCTGCGAGCGCTAGGGCGGTATTGAGCGTCCCGTCAGTGATACCTGCTGAAACGCCGAAACAGAGCGACAGGCCTAACAGCATCGGTAACCCGTTCGCCCCAGCGAAGCCGATCGCTCCCATGGCTGCTGCCGCACCACTGATGGTGAGAAGCGCAGGCAGGCCGAAGCGCCGAAGAGCCCGACCGACGATCGAACTGACGAGCACAGATCCAATAGTGACCATGATGAGGATCAAGCCAAGGTCGCCAAGCGGAAGATGGAGTCCGGCCCGCATGGACGGCCATGCAGTACCGAGCATGCCATCGGGCAGTCCGAGACCGATGAAGCTCGCCAAGCTCCAAAGGTCGATGCCTCTTCGAGAAGGTGACCTCGAACTCACGAGCTGGCAGCTTGAGTTGAGCGATGCAGCTTGGATCGATCGTTAGAGAGGTGTGCCAAGTCAGGTACTGCTCTCTGAATCAGTGATAACGGTTGCGGTTAGAGTCGCGCGACTTCGAAGAGGCGATAACACGAGGAGATCGAACGCTACGCATTGTGCCGTCAAGGTACGAAGGGACGAATGCTGACATTGTTCGATTCAAGCTCGCTACGGAGCCGTCGTGCGAGGGCGACTGCTCCGGGAGTATCACTGTGGATACAGAGAGAGTCGACACTGAGGGAGATAACGTCGCCCTCTATGGTCGTGAGCTCTTGCTTGCAGACGAGGTCTCGACCTCGCTGAGCCACGGTCTCGGGATCGGTGATGA
>JAJYZP010000186.1 GCA_021799875.1 Actinomycetes bacterium
CTGAACCCTCCTTAGCAAAAACCAAATAAAGCCCGGGGTTCCACTTACCTTCAGCGCTGAGAACTCTCGTCGCCGCTCTCAAACGGCGACGGACCTTGTTACGTGTCACGGCCGTACCAACCCGCTTTGGTATCGCAAATCCAATCAAGAGCTCCTGGGCCGATCTCGTTCGAAGAACTCTGACATCAAAATTGCGCCCACGAAATGACCGGCCGCTCACCCGTAGCCTTCGGAAGTCCTCCCGTTTACGCAAGGACTCCATAAACCGACCCCTTTACGCCGAGAGACGCTTACGACCTTTGAGCCGACGAGCTTTCAAAATTGCACGACCAGCTCGCGTGGACATCCTTGAACGGAAACCATGCTTTCGCGCACGCCGACGATTATTCGGTTGATATGTCCTCTTCATTTAAAACCCTCACTCAAGTACTTGCCATCGGTCTACCCGGCGGTACAAAACTACTAACTCTAATCCTCCCACGACCAAAGAGCGTCATCTCTTCTCACTCAGTCCCAAACGGCGTGTGGTATCGGCAGAAAGTAAAGATCACAACGAGCGTTAGCGTTACGTCTATCCTCGAGAGATTCAAGTCTCGCTTGAGCAAAATATAGCCCTCAACCTGGAGTTTCTTACATGGTAGAACGAGAATTTCTTGCCAAAGATCATGAAAGTCGACGAGAAATCCGCTAGCTTCTACTATCCACAGGACTGAACGAACGACTGGTTGGCTCCATCTACCAAAGTCCGTCAGTGAGAAGAACGATGAAAGACTGAGGCAACGCTATGAACAAGGCAAAGGATGCTTGGGAGACCATTGTCGGTTCTCTCCGTTCATCCCTTGGAGAAGCGGCTTGGAGCTCAAACTTCCTCTCAGTTGAAGCCGTCTTCCCACGTGACGACGAAATCATCCTCAAGACACCATCAGCGGTTGCACGTGAACGGATTCAGTTCCGCTACCTTCATACGATCCAAGAACTCCTCGCAGAACAAGTTGGAGGACCGATCTCGGTAAGTCTGGAGATTGCATCCCCACAAGAGTCGCCAGCTGCTCTCATTTCACGTCCCAAAGGCGGCAAGGCGCAAGCGCTGAAGGCTCGGTCGCCACTCTTCGAAGACTCCTCGCCATCGAAGGTCCACCAAGTCAACCGTAGCTCGCAGTTTGACACCAAATACCGCTTTGAGTCCTTCGTCATAGGATCATCAAACCGATTTGCTCACGCAGCGGCACTCTCAGTAGCAGAGTCCCCATCGGGATCGTACAATCCTCTCTTCATTCACGGAGCGGCCGGGCTCGGTAAGACTCATCTCCTCAATGCAATTGGGAGCTACATACGAGATCAGTATCCCCATCTCTACGCCAAGTACGTTTCCACCGAGGTCTTTCTCAACGAGTTCGTGGAGGCCATCCGGAAGAACCGCATGTCGGAGTTCAAGACGCGCTATCGAGAGTGCGATGTTCTGCTCATCGACGACATCCAGTTTTTAGAGAACAAAGAGGCATTTCAAGAGGAGTTTTTCCATACCTTCAACTCGCTCTATGGTGCGAATCGTCAAATTGTCATCACCTCAGACCGTCCGCCGAGAGCCATGTCAACACTCGAGGACAGACTGCGCAGTCGCTTTGTTATGGGCCTCATCACAGATATACAGCCGCCGGACATCGAGACCAGGATGGCGATAGTACAACGTAAGGCGGACGATTATCACATCTTTCTACCGCCAGAGGTTGTGACGTATATCTCAGAGTCCATCAGAAACAACATTCGGGAACTCGAAGGTGCTCTCACGAGACTCGCTGCCTACTCACGCCTTACACAGCATGAGATAGACCTGGAATCGACTGAACAGGTCTTGGCCGATCTACTTTCAGATCCCGCCCACGAACGTGGAATTCGACCAAGAGAGATTATTGACGTCACAGCAGCGTTCTACTCGATCGAACTCTTCGAAATCTTAGGTGAGTCCCGTAGACGTCCGCTCGCACACGCACGACAGATTGCGATGTATCTTGTCAGAGAGATGACCGACCTCTCCTATCCCGCTATCGGTAAAGAGTTTGGCGGTCGAGACCATACGACAGTTATGCACGCCGTGGAGAAGATCTCTCTCTTGCTTCAAGACTCACCCGAACTCTATCGGGATCTACAAGAGCTCACACAGCGTCTTCGAGGACCTCGTCGTCAGAATGGCCTGACAGTGCATAACCCAGTGGACAACTAGGAGAAACACTGTGTATAACGCGCTCGGTATCCACAAGATCCCCTCACAAGTGACCGGGGTCAACGGGGAGTGGGGATATCGTACGAACTACACACAACCGTTGTGGAGACGAGTTACCACGCCCTAGCTGCCGAACGAGAGATTTATCCACAGTCCACAAACCCTATTACTACTACCGCTAAATACTTAAGAAAGGACGCCGAATGAGGTTCTTATGTGAACGGGACGAACTCTACGAAGCCGTGAACGCAGCAGGGAGAGCACTACTGGGTCGCGTCACCTCTGGGGTGAAGCTCTCGTTGGTATCGGACTCACTCCACGTGGCGGGCCGTGGCGCTG
>JAJYZP010000060.1 GCA_021799875.1 Actinomycetes bacterium
GACTGCGTACGGCAGAGCGAGGAGGCCGAACTCTTTAAGTAGTGTCAAGGACCCGCCGTGAGCAGGGTCGAGAGTCCAAGCGAGAAAGGATCGAAGCGCATGGGCCCGGACGGGTCCACTCTGGTGGTTTGAGACGATGGCGAACTCGAAATTGGAGAGCGGATACCCATTGAGAGCACTCGTCGATACGAGCGAGATATCCTCATTTCCCGGCAACGTATTTGGAAGAGCCCTGGTCTCAGCGGCGACACTCTGGCGGGTCGGCAGGACGAAGGTTCCGGAAGGATTCTGGACCTGTACCTGTCCAAGGGTTTGCCCTGCCGGTGGTGCCAAGGTGGTCGTGGTCGTTGCAGCGGCGGTAGATGTTGTCGAAGTGGTAGACGTCGCTGCGGCGGTAGCGCTGAGGGCGGTCTGCACGTACGTGATGCATCCTGGTGTTGCAGCACATTCGCTCACCATCGCCGCGTTGCTTGATGCTGATTTTTGCTGTGGGAGTGAGGGCCACTTAACGAGATAGCCTGCTCCAACCCCGCTTGGAGATCCCCACGACTTTGGGAGAGCTTGCGAAAGATACTGTGTGAAGGTATCCGTGGCTGCGGATCCATCTGAGCGGTGCAGCGTCGTTATGGTTTCGGTAGGAAGGGTGAGCTTTGGATTCAGCTTCGCGATAAGCGGATCATTCCAGTTCGTGATGAGACCCTCGTAGATCAGGGCGAGAACCGTAGGCGTAAGGCGAAGGGTCGTGATGCCAGGCAGATTGAACTCGACCGCAACGGCCGAGACAGCGACTGGGATATTGAGCAGCTGCGGATCAGATGCGTTCTCTGCTGTTGGAAGTACGGCGCCGGAGGAACCGATGTCGTTCGTGGCGTTTGCCGTGTCAACGATCGATGCCCCAGAGTCAGCCACCGAACTCTGAAACGTGACCTTGCGAACTGCATGGTGGTAGGAGGCGATCCAGGTCTGCATAATTGGAGCAACTGTGGCGTTGACCTTAGTCGTGAGGGAGATGCGATTAATGGGGGGAATCTCCGTGCGTCCAAAGCCAGGGGTCGTGGACAGAGGGAGTGTGGTAGCGGTTGTCGGAACGGTCGTCGACGTGGTGGTGGAGGTCGTTGTAATCGGGGTAGACAAGGTCGAGCAGCCCGCTAGGACGAGCGTTAATGCTACGAGATAGGGTGCCGAGCGTCGTATCATGAGGTGTTTCGGGCCTTCTGGTCGGAACTGGTATCGACATGATCGTAGCAGAGGATCGTAAAAGCGACCGAAGCGCTGTCCGGAGAGTACGAACTCGATGACTCGGCTGAAGTGGTAAGAGGGTCGGCATGTGGACCGAAGCGCCGCTTTCTCACGCTGTCACAGTGCAGCTCGAGGCTGGAGGTCGACCTCTGTACGGTATGCAAGGGCGCTCGTGGTAACACCGCAGCATACGTGCGTCTCGAGGGGCGATGATCCTATGAGTCGTGATTCGATGCCGATGTAACGTGATTCCAGGACCTAGGGCAGAGATAGATTCTCTGATGCCGGCAACGAGTCCGACGTCGGTCCTCTGTGACCGAAGGTCTGTCGCTACCACTCTTTGCGTACGGAGTGGCAGTCTCGAGTTTGAATGAGCTAGTCGACAGGGCTTCGAGGGGCTCTCCGTCCACCTGCTGGGCATTTGTTGACGTATTGGAGCGGTAGCTACCTCATAGCGCTTCCGCACGTGAGATCGAATTTCGGTCTCGGGCCGTTCGAGGTGAGGGCCTAGGTAGCACTCCAGAGCGTTGTCGCTGTGTTAAGGGAACACACTACTTTGACTACGGGAGAGGTGTATGGTGCGCTCGGAGAGATTCGAACTCCCAACCGTCTGATCCGAAGTCAGATGCTCTATCCGTTGAGCTACGAGCGCACGACTTCCAGTAGCATAGGCGGTTCTTAGGAGACTCTCGCTACCTCAGTGTCTCTCGATAAGTGGATCGGGCTACCCCTTCTCGTTAAGTCGGCTAGCCCTTGCTCCACCAGAGCAGGAGGGATGGATTAGGGGGTGGCGGTGTGGCGAGAAGAAAGTTCTCGAGTTCGCTCCTACGACTCTCTGGAAGAGCAAGTCGTGTCATCATTCCATCGATCGTCGTCGTGGTTCGACGATAGGTTGGGGGGTAGCTCTCTAGGTGTGCCGGAAAGCCGAGTTCGAGTGCAATCTGGTAGAGATCGGTTGCGCTCGGATGGTTCGGTCGAGGTAGAGCGTGGAAGTACTCAAAGGCTTCGTTCGAAGGGTAGAACGGGTGGTGAAGAGTGAGCTCGATAACCACGAGCGTAGAAGCGAGACTATCGAGGCGATGGAGGAATGGGAGTATCTCACCCACGTTGTAGACGACATTCGATGCGTTCACCACGTTCACCGTCCCTAGGGCTGGGCAGTCCTCGGGAAAGACACCGCTGTAGATGGTAAAGGTTTCGGTTGAGCGGAGCGACTCAAGCGAAATCCGAAGTCCTTGTACCATCTGATTGTTGACCTCTATGGCGTGGACGTGATCGAAGAGCTCGTGGACTCCACCGAGCGAGGAGCCAGCACCCGCACCCACATCCAGGAGGGTCATCGGCTCTCCCTGTCGTGAGTGACCACGAACGATCTCGGTAATGAGCAGTACGCGGCGATCGTCGTTCGTGGCGGGTGCAGGGGTAAAGCGAGTGGGGTCGAGGCGAAATGGCGATGAAGCGGTACCGTCGTTACTCAAGGTGGGAAGAGCCCATTCGGCGAGCTCTCTCTTCCAGGTATCTGTTATCCGTTCGAGATGGGACCGTCTCTGTTGCATCGTTGCATCTCCTTGTGGGACTCGGATGTATTGGTGAGGGAGATCGAGCACGGCGATCGACGCAGCAGTGGTCGACCTCCTGCCGAGATCTCAGTCATGCAAAGAACGGGGTCCGGCATCAGTAGTCGAGCTCGAGTGTCCGTGGGAGCGTGAGGACTGAACCGGGTTCATACTGCTCCATAGACCCGTCCCTGATGATCCATGCGGATCGCTTCCCCATAACCTCGAACTGGCCGTCTCCCCCAACGATGGCCGTCTCCTCGTCTATTCCAACGAGTGTGATTCCGGCAGGAGGGCGAAAGGCTCTGGAAGTGAGAAAGTCAGGAAGACGACCGAGCGTCCGATCGAAGTGTGGCAGGACTGAGATCTTCGGCACGATACCAAGTCCTGGGTACGGATGCGGTGGAATGCGTCGGAATCCTACCACCCACTCGGCGAGGGCCATGGCTCCAGCGCTGCAGCCAGCGAGCGAGCAACCGCTCTGCCACGCTTGTCGGATGCCTCGTTCGGCGGCAGTGTTGGCTAGTGTTTCGGTCAAGTGCTTTGGGTTGCCGCCTGAGAGGTAGATCAGGCCTGCTCCCTCAAGCATCGCTACGGTGTCGGGACTATTCGCCTCGTCTCGGTTCGTGATGATGAGCGTTCTCGCAGTGACGCCCAAGCGCTCGGCTTGTGCGCGTCCGAGGTCCACCCAATATTGCAAGCGCTCGGGACCTTCGGTGGTCGCAGCGGTTGGGATCTGAACGTAGATCGGGGGACGACCTTCGAGGAGCGAGCGTTCCACTTCGAGCATCGAGGGTAAGTACTCCCCAGAACCTACGAGGGCGATCAGACCCGGATGTTGTGGGGTAGAGGCCATGATGAGTAGTGTAGATCGCCATTGGCCTGGCCGGTGATCAGAAGGAATACCTATGGGGGTATGTCGTTAACTACACTGTGCTTGAAGTGAGCACAGAGTGAGGAGTGAGAACCGTGTCAACAATTGCTCTCAATGCGGATAACTTTCAATCCACCATTGATGACAACGATATCGTTTTGGTCGACTTTTGGGCGTCGTGGTGTGGACCGTGTCGGTCGTTTGCGCCGGTCTTCGAACAAGCAGCATCCGCTCACTCGGGAATGGTCTTTGGCAAGGTCGATACGGAGCAAGAGCTGGACTTAGCCCAAGCCTTTCAGATTCAGTCCATCCCGACCTTGATGGTCTTTCGTGACAACGTCCTGCTCTACTCTCAGCCGGGCGCACTCTCTGCACCACAACTCGAGGAGCTCATCACTCAAGTCGAGGCTCTTGATATGGCTGAGATTCATCGACAGATCGAGCAACAGGCGCAGTCACAGTCGCAGCAGGTTTGATCGTCGCCGCAGCCACCGATACCTACGAGAGGGCGTGACTACAGGAGCGAGCTTGACGGAGACCGGCCTCACCTTCGGGCTCCGTTGGGCAAGGAGGTCGGAGATACTCATCGAAGACGTTGTAGAGTGCCAACGGTGGAACGAGATGACCTAGGCGTACGTCGACGATCTCGGCATGCCATCGAGCTTGCGGACGCAGAGCATCTCAGCCCTTTGTAGCATCGCTCGCTGAGGGCGTTCTAGTCGAGATAACCGGTGGCCGGTGGCAGCGGTAGATTTTGACGGTTTCTCCGATAGAGGGCAGAAGTCGAAATCCTCATGGCTGTCGCCAATTTGTTTGTGTTTCGAGGGTGACGAGTGCAAGAACCTTGATCGTCGTGGCGGTCTGGAATAACTCTGATCGATTACACCTCGATACCAGCTGGCTTTCGCTCCGCAGATTTTAGGGTAGGACTCGTGGAGACTTTTGGCACTTCAGATCAGAGTAAACAACGGCGATCGCAAATGCGATCGCCGTTGTTGTTGTGAAAGTGTCGGGGAGGAACCGAACTTTCACTCGTGCAGAGTGGAAAGGAAGCTGACCGATAGGCGCCTACCTCTGCTCGCTAGTGTGAGCGCTCTGCTTGCGCTTGGGGAAGACCAAGACCGATCCCGTAAAGGCGAGGCCTGCCACGAGATACCACCAGGTCGTTCCGGCCCACGGCTCTCCTGTGTGGGTGAGCGGAACCGTGACCGAAGAAGACTGGGAGCTCGCCAGATGAACCGCCGGTGCTGTCGTCACTGGTGTCGAAGGTTGTGTCACCGGTGTCGACGGCTGCGTGACTGGTGTCGAAGGTTGTGTCACCGGTGTCGACGGCTGCGTGACTGGTGTCGAAGGTTGTGTCACCGGTGTCGACGGCTGCGTGGTCGGAGGTGGCGCACACGACCCGCTCTCGTCCCCATTAGGTCCAATGGAGCTAAGAAGTCCTGTGCTACCTGCCGTTGCGCCGTAGTTCTGATTCTGGTACGACGTTCCAGAGGGTAGTGTTTGCCCATTCAAGTTGCCATTGGTCGTCGTTCCGGCTGAACCTCCTGCGAGTGTTGATTGGAGTCCAGTCAGTACGTTGGTCAGCAGCACTCCGCCACCTCCGCCACCTCCCGGTCCATGAGCGTTACCGTTCAGGTTGGGTCGGCCTCGGGCAGAGGAGCTAGCTGCGGCGGGAAGGAGCGATTCGGTTGCCCACGTGGTTCCGCCATTGCCGCCGATAGCGGAGACGGTTACGGCACCGGAGCTGAGCGGGGAACAGGTTCCGTCCGTTTGAACGTAGATCGTCCCACCAGCGCCCCCGCCGCCACCGCCATCGTTGTTTGGTGACGCTACGCCGTTGGACCCATTCGCACTGAGAGAACCGGTTCCGGTGAGTCCGCCGACCGTAAGAACGATGATACCGCCGCCATTACCGCCAGAACCGGCAAATTTTGGCTCAGAGTTATTCACTGTTCCGGCTCCACCGCCACCGCCAAGAAAGAGGTCGTGGCTCGAAGGAGTGAGCGAGGACCCACCGAGACCACCTTCGTTGAGACCGGTATCCCAAGAAAATCCGCCTTGACCGCCTGACCCTCCGTTACCCCCGCCCCCACCGCCGGTGTTCTCATCATTGGAGTGACCGTCAGGGTCGGTGCCACCTCCACCCGCGTTACCCGGGGCGCCTCGACCGAAGTCACCGGTTGCGTAACCATCGACGTAGGAGGTGGAAGGTATCGCATTTTGGTTAGGAGTGCCGACGACGCCTTCACCCTTCTGCCCGTTTGCGTTGTCGCTCCCGGGGTATGCGTAGCCCGTATCAGACGACCCAGACGCCGGAACGGGTTCTACTCCGCCGGAGAGGGCGTAGCCAATGCCACCTCGGAAACCGTCGCCTGAAACGTTGATTGTGTGGCCGTTGAGGTTGAGCTGACCTGTTACCGAGAGAGCGAAGATACCGCCATCAGACCCATTCCAGGGAAGTGCTGTCAAGTTTGACGTAAGCTCTGCATCTCCGATATAGGTTGGGACTCGAACTACTTGGAAGTCAGAGATCGAAGAGGCAGTTGCGGCACTACTTGAGCTTTGCTGGGCCGAAGCGGAGAAGGTATCGGTCAGAGGCGCAGTCGTTGTAACGGTGGTCACACTTCCTGCCACGCTGACCGTTGCAACCGTTGCGAACTCGTACGTTCCTGCTGTGAGATTGGAGAGCGTGCCGTATGAAGAGGAGTTCGCTGCCGTTGAGTAGGTGCCACCCTGGTTCTGGAGTATGAGGATGGTGTCACCTGGAGAAACCGGAGTGGATGCATTGAGGGCGCTCGGATCTAAATGCATGGTGATGGTCGATGTCGTACTTGTTGTCGTCACCGTTGATCCGGAATAGTACGTATTGATGACGCCGGTCGAACCGCCGTTGATCTGACATGCACTGGCGCTAGCACAGGTAATGCTCTGAGCGAACGCGTTTTGACTCAACCCAGCGACTGCGATGGCGGATCCGCTGCCGGCAATAAGGATCGAAGCCATCAATCGAATCGTTCGTGATCGTGTGCGTATCTTCATGGATATCTCCCAACTCGTCGTCCACTCGAGTCGGTTTCGCACTCGCTCCACTTACGCTCTGCGACCAAAGACTGCGTAAGCTTCAAAGCATCTCGATATTTACACTCTACGTGGTGGAGCGACGGTTGTCAAGAAGTTTTTTTCCGGAAGAAAGTTGACCGTCCGTGGCAGCCCAAGAGAGGTTATCGTCGAGGCGAACGACCGTGCGAGGCTGCTGGTCCAGATGAAGTGGATAGTTGCATTCCTATGAAGCGGTGAATCCGGTCACCACTACGACCCCGTGTCGAACGCTCTCTTGCACCGTGAACGTGTGGCCGTTTTCGCCACCGGTCAGAGAGATCGCTAGTGGGGTGGATCCGTGGATATTCTCAGTAATCTCAAGAGGACTCGTGCTCTGTAGGTTCTGCCCACTCAAGCTGGTCGGGAATGCGACCGCAGGTGCAAAGGAGTGCCACGTAGTGGGAAGGTTCGCCTCTAACGAGTGGAGCACTGCGAACCAACCTTCGAGTGCTGTTCCCTCAACTTGGAGAGGAGCATCGGACTGTTGGAAGGCAGAGCTCGTTGTTGGCGAGAACGAGAGCTGGCCCATGTCTTGGGTGTTGTTCGAGAGTGAGAGCTGCGCTGTGGAGAGCCCCGGCGGAGTCGGGAACGAGAGCGATGCTTCAACTGGAAGCGTGGCGGTGAGCGTCTTGGTGATTGATGCGCTTTGAGCTTGGGTCGATACGTACTGCGCGGTGACAATGTAGCGATCTGGTGTGAACCAGAGTGCATTGGGTGGGTAACAAGTGTCGAGAACGAGCGCACCAGTCTTAGGTACGGTGATGGCAGCACCGGGCGAGGTGATCTGGGATCCTTCGACTCTGAAGGTGTACGTAGCACAGGGTACTGTGTACGTGATGATGTCTCCTGGGGCAAGAAGATTGAGATGGGAGAAAAAACTTACGTCATGAGCTGCAAAGAGTGCAGCGGAGTTTGGGCCCGGCCACGGGGTTGAAGGATCGTGTCCGATCGAGATGTTGAGGACAGGGTTCGTGAGGCCCTGTTGAACGGGAGCGGTTAGCGAGAGGTTGGGGATCTGTAGCACTCCTGGACCCGGTTGAGCGGTGCAGGAAGCTCCAGGGGCGTGCGTACTAATCGTTCGCTGTAGCTTCGAGGCATCTTTTCGTAGCAGGGCCGCCGACCCAACGCTTGAGCGATGATTCCACCATAGTGGATAGCCAATACCTATACCAGCGACGATGATGAGAGCGAGTCCAATCACCAATCGTGGTCGGGAGAGACGAGTTGATCGGTGGCGTGGAGTCATAGTACGTCTTTTAGTGAACCATAGATAGCGGACTTTGCCAAGTACGTAATGCTAGTACACCTTGTATCGGTTCAGCGAAACCGATACTGAAACACTGCCTATCGTGTTGTTGGACGTGGCGACTCGATGGCCGTGGCTTCGATGATGTGTCGTGCTATGGAGAGAGCGCCACAGGGATTGCCGTGTGCACGATGCAGTCGGTCCGCAGATGTCTCCGCTCGAATGTGCGTCGGACACGGTCACGAGGAGACTATCAACCCTCTTTGGTTCGGAGACGGAGAGGGCACTCATGGTCTGTTCGTCAGCACCCGCAACTCTTGGTCGCGGGCCGGTGTCGTTGGCTCGATTCAAGAACGCAAGGTCGGCTCAAGACTGCTGCCGTTGGGTTGCTTCTGTGAGCCTTCAAAGAAGACTATTTTAGCTGAGCTTGAGTTTGACGAGGCGACGGGGCCTGCATGAGCTGTGAAGTCCCCCACGTCATCGCAGTCTTCATCGTGAAATTCGCAAGATCGGTGAGGTGTGGTGTGGTGTGGTGTGGTGGGGGCGGTGGCATAGGCGAGATGCCAGGGACGAGAGGTGCGCGCCTGTCAGAGCTACCTGCGTGACGGCGACGTGATCTTTCGCCACGGTCTTCGGTGCTCTCGCCTCTCGGCCCGACTTGCCAGGTAAGACGGGTGAAGGACGGATCTTCACCGTGAGGGCTCTCCGATAGTCCCGTGCCGCCTTGTGGTACTTAGCTTCCGTTCTTGGACCTTGTGCTAGAAGAGTCAGAAGAGATTGTGGAGATGAGAGTTGTTCTCTTATGGAGCGATCGTTCGTCGAGGTGCGCATCGATGGTGCTGGCGACGGCTCGTGTTTTCGTTAGATCGTTGCCCCTGGCGCGCTGTCGGGGCGCGTGGTGTTTGGGGGTAGTTGAGGTTTAGGGTAGTAGTACTACACCACGGTGGAAGGTGGCTCTCTGGCAGCAGCGAGCTGGTGGAGCGAGATCGGAGTCGTGGCCCATGGGTGCGGTACAAGAGCAACAGACCATAAGGTCCGATCGGGTGCGCTCGCTCGCTCGCTTTCAAGCTGACTTGAAGTCCTTGCTGCCGCCTGAGCGAGTGCTAACAGATCCCGCCGAGCTTGGAGCTTATAGCTGCGATGGTTTGGTGAGCTATCGTGCTCGACCTGCAACCGTGGTTCTCGTTGAATCTCGAGATGAGATCGTGCATACGATTCGCTTGGCGAACCGGTATGGCCTTGCGTTTGTGGCCCGAGGCTCGGGAACTGGACTCTCTGGAGGCGCGCTTCCTCTCGAAGATGGCATTCTGATCGTGACTTCTAAAATGCGGCGGATTCTCGAAGTGGACCCTGAGAATCTCTGCGCCGTTGTTGAGCCTGGGGTGATCAACAGCGATCTCTCTCGGGCCGTTGAACCCTTTGGACTGTACTATGCACCAGACCCCTCTTCTCAGATCGTCTGCTCGCTCGGTGGCAATGTGGCCGAGAACTCCGGAGGGGCTCACTGTCTCAAGTATGGCTTCACCACAAATCATGTGCTCGGAGTCGAGGTCGTCCTCCCCAACGGTGAGGTGACACTTCTTGGGGGCTACGCTTCGGAGAGTGAAGGTCTCGATCTCCGTGCAGCTCTTGTTGGATCTGAGGGAACTCTCGGCATCGTCTCGAAGATTATCCTTCGGCTCTCTGTTCGGCCCGAAGCGGTTCGGACTCTTGTCGCCGACTTCGACTCGGTCAGGGCGGCCGGCGATACGGTCTCTGCCATCATTGCCGCCGGTGTTGTGCCGGCGGCGCTCGAGATGTTCGATACCTTGGCTCTAGTAGCGTGTGAGGCGGCGACGAACGCTGGATATGACCCAACTGCTGCTGCGGCGCTCTTGGTGGAGGTCGATGGAGCAATCGAAGAAGTGGAAGCGTCCTATGCAATAGTCGTTGAGCTCTGCAGACAAGGTGGTGCGCGGGCTCTTCGTCAAGCCCATGACGAGCATGAACGTAGCCTCATGTGGCGGGGCAGGAAGGCGGCTTTTGCCGCCGCAGGACGACTTGCCAATGGATATATCGTCCAAGACGGCGTGGTACCACGTCGCGTGCTATCCGCGGTCTTGGATGAAGTTGCGGAGCTAGCGGGTCGCCACGGACTGAGAGTGGCAAACGTTTTTCACGCCGGCGACGGGAATCTTCACCCCCTTGTTCTCTTCGATCCCGCAACCCCTGGTGATCATGCAAGGGCTGAACGTTTAGCTACCGAGATTCTTGAGCTCTGTGTAGAGCATGGGGGTTCGATTACCGGCGAGCATGGAGTCGGTGTTGAGAAGGCATGTGTGATGCTATCAATGTTCACTGAGTCCGATCTTGCCGTCATGCACCGACTTCGAGGCGTCTTTGACCCGAACGATCTCTGCAATCCTGGGAAAGCCTACCCAACGCCACGTCTCTGTGGGGAGCGACCAGGCGTGTACCGTCCAACGGAGCTCGAACGTAAGGGTGTGATCGAGCGATGGTAGAGCAGAGTACTTTGGAGCATCTGTGATCGAAGTTGTGGACAGCCAAGCGATCGAAGAACTCAAGGGTAGGGTATTTGACGCTCGGGAGTCGGCGCCGAGGGGCGTAGCGATCGTTGGTCACGGTTCGCGTCGATCTTGCGGGAGGGCGGTTGAGGCGGGCTCAACGATCTCAACGGCCGGACTACTTGGGTGGTCCCATGCCCCTGAAGATATGACCTTAATCGTTGGTGCAGGCGAATCTATCTCCTCAGTACAGGAGCGTCTTCTCCCTCATCGGCAGCGTCTCAGCGTTGATCCTCCGTTGAGGACCGTATCCGGAAGACCCGACCTCGGTACGGTTGGGGGCCTGGTAGCGACTGCCGATCAAGGTAGCTTGCGATATCGATATGGAGGAGTTCGGGAGCTGGTCATTGGCGCTCGTTATGTAACGGGTGACGGGGTCGTTGCTCACAGCGGTAGTCAGGTGATCAAGAACGTTGCCGGGTACGAGATCGCCAAGGTCCTCGTTGGGTCGCTTGGCACCCTCGCAATCCTGACCGATGTGGCGTTTCGGCTGCATCCGCTTCCTTCGGAGACTTTTGAGATCGTTGTCGATAATCTCAGCTTGGCGGCTGCCTGTCACCTCGGCTCGCGACTTGCACGCCAGAGCGTGAGCTTGAGTGCGCTGTACCATTGGGACTCCTCGATGGTTGGAAGAGTAGAAGGTGAAGGCCTGGCGACGCGGAAGCTTGCTGAACGAGTGGCACGCTCGCTTGAGGTGGATCTGAACGATCTCCCAGATGGCGACGGCAGTGTGCGAGTTGCAATACGGTCCGGGGATGAGCTATCCCAGAGATTTGCCCTCGTATGTGGAGGAGATGACCTTGTGCTCCGTGTTGCTTGTAGGAGTTTTGAGGCCCACCAGGTTGAGAAGTTGGTCGAGGCCTGGTGTGAACCTCGTCCTTCTTTGGTGTCCTTTCTTGGGAGCGGTATCGTTGATCTGCGCTGGGATGAACGCTCATTGGTCGACGGCTGGGAGCGCACGTCACTAGGGGAGAGCGTGCGGCACCTTCGCTCGGCTTTCCCTTCTCAATGGTGGCGTCAAGTACCGACTTGGGCGCGAGATGTCGTGGTAGGAGATGAAATCGTGTCGCTCGACCCGAATGCGGTTGCCTTAATGCGAAGCTTCAAAGCAGCGTTAGACCCAGAGTTTATTTTCGAGCGAGGACGAATGGGGGCGTGGTATGAGCTCAAGTCCTGATCGAGAGAGCGGGGCCTTGCACTCCACGGAGATGCTCTCCAAGCTTTTGCAACAATGCGTACACTGTGGGTTTTGCCTAGAGGCCTGCCCGACCTATGTAGTTGATGCACTCGAGGCGGACTCGCCGAGAGGGAGAATCGACTTATTGGGAGCGGCACTGAGAGGCGAACCCGAAGCGCTTCCGGTTGCTAGGACTCATCTCGAACGGTGCCTTGGCTGCCTTGCGTGTGAGACTGCGTGTCCCTCTGGAGTGCGCTATGGCGAGATCCTCCCGCTTGGTCGGGCGATGCTCGCTGAGCGGGCTCCTCTCGGTCGAACCGAGCGGCTGGTCCGGTGGACCGTTTTCCAAAGTTTTCCCTTTCCTCGCCGCCTTCGCGTGCTGCTTGAGATTGGCACCCGTTTGAAGAAGTGGAAGATCGATGCGATCTCTCTTGGCCCCTTGGAGTCGACCGTTCCGATGAAGATTGCTCGGGCGAGTCTGGCGCTCTTGCCTCGCACTATGACCTCACCTCCTCCGGCGTCGCCTCAGCACCGTTCAACTCCCCTCGCATTGGAATCCAGTGGAGAGCGTCGGACCGTGGTCCTGCATCAAGGCTGCGTAGCGAGCGTCATTTTCTCTTCGGTAAATCGAGCGGCGGAGGCGCTGTTGGAGGCGGAGGGGTATCGGGTCATCACTCTCTTCGATGAACGCTGCTGTGGTGCTCTCTCTGCCCACGCAGGTCGACTAGGCGAGGCAAGAACTGCGGCCCGTGCGATGATAGACCGATTGGAAATGGTTGAGCATGACGCGTTGCTGACCACGGCCGCTGGCTGTGGTTCCGCTATAGCTGAGTACGGCTTTCTTCTGCGTGATGACCCTCGCTATCGTCATCGGGCGCAGCGGGTAGCCGAGTCTGCGGTGGA
>JAJYZP010000009.1 GCA_021799875.1 Actinomycetes bacterium
CAGCGCCCGGATCGAGATCTAATGTTGCACCTTGCAAGCGTGTGACCGAGCCACTGGGCACAACGAAGACCAGATCATCATAGGTCACGGTCATATCGCCATCAGAGATATCACTGAGCTCTTCAAAGTAAACGTCATAGGTATAACTCGAACCGTTATCACCGTTGACTTCAATCCAGAGTCCGAGCAACTCAGGATCCGGCTCCGCCGAACGTGCATCTTTAACCGCTGCAAGTGCATCTTGTGACACGGACAGAATCGTCTTTACATCATCCACGTGCTGTTGATCCTTCCGAGACTCTAGGTCTCGTCTACTAGCCCCCTATCATGGTAGTTGAAGTGAATAAAATCCTCTTAGTCTTGCCGTCAAAGAGCTATCGAAATCAAGCTTTCTTCGATGCAGCACGGTCTCTTGGGGTCGCCGTGACGGTCGTAACCGATCAACCGTACCCTTACGGCTTCGGAGACAACGTTCTCGTAGCAGACCTCGATCGCCATGCACTCGAAGGAGCCACGGAGCGGCTCCTCGCTCAAATCGACTCTTCCCAGTACGATGCGGTTGTCGGCGTCGACGACTCCTCGACACTGCTCGCTGCATCCCTCGCACAGCGTCTAGGCCTTCCTTCCTCTTCGCCGGAAGCCCTTGCAGCATCGTCTAATAAGGAGTTAATGCGCAAGCGGCTCGGGATCGTCGAGGCATCACAACCTCGGTGGTTGACGGTTGACCCTACAGACCCCGACCAAAGTGTGAACGAGATCGCAGCAAAGTTCGGAACCGGTCCAGTTGTCATCAAACCTCTATCTCTCTCACAGTCCCGTGGAGTCATTCGGGCCAACAACGAAGCCGAGCTGTACGATGCTCTCTCACTCACCGCTAGCGTCAATCGCCACTACGGTCACGAAGGGGAACCGCTACTTGTTGAGGAGTACATTGAGGGTCGCGAAGTAGTTCTCGAGGGGATGTTGAACGCACAGAAACTAGTGACTCTCGCTATCTTCGACAAGCCGGAGCCACTCACCGGGCCCTACTTCGAGGAGACCATATACCTTACCCCAACCAACCTTCCCGACGCACAGTCCAAGGAGCTTCATCGAATACTTGAGCACTCCTGTCGCTCGCTCGGGCTGAGTCTCGGCCCTATCCACGCAGAGTTCCGCCTCACTGAAGACGGTCGACCGTATCTCATCGAACTTGCAGCCCGCACCATTGGAGGGCTCTGCTCAAAGACGCTCCGCTTCTCGACCGGAGAGACCCTAGAGCATCTTGTTATTCTCAATGCGCTCGGCGCCGAGACCCACCACAGCGAACAAGGACGATCTGCGGCTGGCGTGGTGATGCTGCCCACACCGGCAAGCGGCATTTTCCAGGGCCTGCGTAATCTCGATGAGATCAAGAGCATTCCCTTCGTCGAGGAGGTTGACATCACGGCGCCGATTGGGAGCGAAGTATTTGCACCACCGCTCTCCGAACAGTACTTGGGCTTTGTATTCGTACGCGCACCCGGGAGACAAGCGGCGCTGCAGTCCCTCAGGGCCGTACTACGGGTCGCCTCGGTAGAGATCGAGACGGCCCCAACGCATCGATCTGAGAACGTTGCGCACGGTGAACAGTAAGCACCATAGGGTAGAGGTGTGCGCTTCCTTCTGATTTCATCGTACGACCTCGGCCGACAACCACAGGCAGCCGCAGAGCTTGCCGGACTTTTGAGCACGCGCGGACACACTCTCGCAATTATCGATCTCTCACTTACCAGCCACATCCAAGCTCAACTAGTTTCGGCGTGTCACCACTTCA
Source organism: Actinomycetes bacterium (assembly GCA_021799875.1). Lineage (GTDB taxonomy): Bacteria > Actinomycetota > Acidimicrobiia > Acidimicrobiales > Acidimicrobiaceae > JAJYZP01. The sequence continues at coordinate 1,796 of JAJYZP010000009.1, forward strand.
AACTCGACCCAGCAGCCACGGATGACCCTTGGCTCTCCTTACTGCAGGGCTGCGACGGCATTGTCGTCTTTGTCTCAATGCTGACCTCGGCGACGCTTGCCCGGCAGCTACTTGAGAACTTCAACGAGATCGTAGGTCTTCGATCTCGAATCGCCTTCACCGGCCTTTACGCCTCTTCACTCAACGATCTCCTCGAGAATTGCGACTTCGGTGAGACCTATGTTCACAACGGCCGCCAATCCAATGACCTCATCGGCTGGCTAGAAGGCAGTGAGCAACCGACGCTGGGTGACGCTAACACGAAAGAAGGGTCCTATCGGCCCAAAAGAGATCTCCTTCCCCGACTTGAGCTCTATAAAACCATCACGATCGGTTCGCAGACGAAGATCACTGGATCTCTCGACACCACAGTCGGCTGTCGTCACCGCTGTCGGCACTGTCCGATACCGAGTATCTTCGATGGGCGGATTCAGGTCCATTCGCTCGAATCGATCATGGACGACATTGACAACCTTGTGAGTGCCGGTGCGAAACATCTCTCTTTCGGAGACCCTGACTTTCTCAATGCTCCAGTTCACGCGCGCAAGGTCATCGCAGAGCTCCATCGTCGCCATCCAACTGTCACCTTCGACGCAACCGTGAAGGTCGAACACATCATCCGACATCAAGACCTCTGGTCGGAGATGGCCGACGCTGGATGTCTCTACGTAACTTCAGCGATTGAATCGTTCTCGCCCCACGTACTGCGCATCCTCGACAAGGGCCACACCCCATCCGACCCGCAACGAGCTGCCAATATCCTCGATCGCCATGGCATCGGACTCCACCCCACCTTCGTTCCATTCACACCGTGGACGACCGAGCAAGACATCTTTGACATACTTACATTTCTCATTCAGAATGATCTCACGTCCGTTGTCGAGCCGGTTCAGCTTGGCATACGACTTCTAATCCCGCCTAATTCACTGCTGCTCGAGGTTCCTGAGGTCACCGCTGTACTCCAAGGCTTCGACGCCACACGACACACCTACCACTGGTTTAACGAGGACGCTCGTCTCGACCGGTTAGCCAATCTCATCGGAGAGATTACCTCTCGTGGGGCGGAGCGAGGAGCAGCTTATAGCGATACCATCGATGAGGTCATCGAAGCCGCAGAAGATGTCCTGGAACGTAAGTTCGTACGTCCTCCAGTTCAGGTGCGCACAGCCCTCTCAGTCGTATCCTCGGAGCCATGGTTCTGCTGCTCAGAACCGACCGACAATCAACGAGGGGCCCTCGTCGGTCTTCGACCGAGATCCCTTGGTGCTTCTCGTTCCGCTTGACAGATGACCGACGATCGAACCATCCATCAGGACTTGCTGGCATCTCTCGACGAAGAGCAGCGACTCTGTGTGACTGAACCCTCTCCAGCTCTCTGCATCGTCGCACCAGCGGGCTCAGGGAAGACAACGGTTCTCACCCGACGAATTGCTTATCGAGTCAAGACACGGGCCGCACAAGCAAGTCGTATTCTTGCGATCTCCTACACCCGCGCCGCAGCGTATCAACTCAAACGTCGTACCGAGGAGCTCCTCGACGGCCAAAGTATTCAATCCGGCACCTTGCACTCGATCGCGCTACAGTCACTCAAGCGGCACTGGGCCTATCGAGGTATGCGTGCACCCTCGGTCCTGGAGCGAAAAGAGTCGCTGATCGCCCTCGCCGTTGAAGAAACCGGAGCCTCTCGGTCATCACCTGACCAAAGTGAATCGCTACCCGGCTCCCAACAGAGCGTTCGAGCAGCGATGGAGATCATCGGCCTTGCCCAAGCTGCAGGCCTGACCCCGGAGACACTCACCGAGAGCGATAGGATTCGTTTTCTACTCGATCGACTTGATCCGAGCGCTATCAGGAGCATCTTCGTGCGCTACGAGCAGCTCAAGAGGGAACGCAACCTTCTCGACTTCGACGATATCCTCTCATCCTGCGCTACTGCGCTCGCGGAAGACGAACAGTTCGCTGCCGGTGAACGCTTTCTCTACCGTGAGCTCTACGTCGATGAGTTCCAAGACATGAGTCCAGCACAGGTGCATGTACTTCTCGGTTACCTTGGCGAGAGAGACAGAGTCACGATCGTTGGAGATCCTCGCCAAGCCATCTACGGCTTTAGCGGTTCCGACCCCAATCTCATGGAGGAGATGCGCTCCAACTTTCCTGACATGAAGATGATTCAACTGACCAAGAACTATCGTTGCACTCCAGAGATCCTTATCAGTGCCAACAGTCTCCTGAGAGAGCTCCCCAACGACCTAGTCGGGTCACCAGGTTCTGCCACTCGACCGACACAACCAAGTTCTCGACCGCAAATCTTCGCCGCAGAGGACGAGCTCGAGGAGACGACGATAGCCGTACGGCATATCAAAGAACAGCTCTATCGAGGAGTCTCCCCACGCGCTATCGCAGCGTTGGCGCGCACGCATCACGTCCTGCAACCGCTCCGTGTCGCACTCCATCGTGCATCGATTCCTTACCACACTTCTGAGAGTACAGACCTTTCAACCGCCGATGCTGCCCGCACAGCGCTTCAGGAGATCACCTACTCACAGCATCCCCAATCGCTGAGCGAGCTACGAGATATCTTGGAGTCGCACCTCGACGGTAGCGCACCGTATACAGTCTCGCTGGAGGCGATCCACCGGCTCCACGAAGCCGTCGCACGAGCCCGACGAGAAGACTCTACACTCACGCTGAGTGAATTCATCGAGCTCTATGAAGCAGGAGCCTTCGACACGATCGCTCGCTCTCAAGGCATTACCCTGAGCACCTTCCACAGAGCAAAAGGGCTGCAATGGCACCACGTTCACTTGCTCGGCGTCGAAGACGGGCTCGTTCCACACAGTCACGCTCGCACCGCAGCCGCTCTTGCGGAAGAACGTCGCCTTCTCTACGTGGCTATGACGAGGGCGACGAACTCGCTCGTGATCACTCACGCTGAGTCCCGGGTTTTCCACGCTCGCTCCCAGCGTCGACGACGATCTCCATTCCTCGACGCCCTAAGTCCAACTGAACCGGTCCAGGCGCATCGCGAGCAAGACCTAGGCACAACCCTGACGGCTATCGAGGAGACTCTCGGCGGTACACGAGAACTGCGCACTCTCCGGCGCTACCAGGCGCTCGAACGGTGGAGGATTCAGGCCGCTCGAGCAGCTCGGGTCAGTCCCACTTCAGTTCTCAACACCAAAGCGTTGCGCAAACTCTCGTTAGACGATTCGCTCAAAGACGAAGGAGAGCTTGCACGTCGAATCGACCAGGAATCCGTTCGCTCATCTCGTCACCGCCGAGAGCTACTCCATCTACTCATGGAGCTCGATCACGAAGAGTACGACCTTTCCGATACGTATCGAGCCCAAAACCATTGACACCGACCTCCTCGTTGCTCGAACATCACAACCGTACTGTCAACTCGACGTCACGGTAGCTACCGTCAGACCTCAACGAGCAAGAACCATCGAAGAATCTACGAAGATGACTGCCGAGTGAAACGGTCCAAATCTTTCTCGGTAGGGCGGTCCACCAACCAGCCACATTGCAGGCCTTCCCTACAGAGCGCAGCCCATCTCTCGCCGTGGTCGGTTGTACCGATCGAGACCTACCTCATTGAGCTCGTACCACGCTGATCTTTCCGTACAGCTCAACACCGAGCACCGTTCTGAGCACTCTCACAGAGCTACGTCTGCGGTCGTAACTCCGCACTCCATCACTCAATCCTTGGAGTTGGCAAGAGATTGGAGAGGAGATCACTAGGCACCTGTGGGGGAAGGTTACTATCACTCGACCGACGGGTTGCACTCGACCCCGTCGGAGCGCGACCAAAACGCTCCTCGATCGCTCGAATCCCACCACGAAGATGCTCGGGCACTCCTGCTGACTGCGTTCGATAGGCTTCTTGGAGGGCAACCTCGATAGCGTCGTAGGCAAGTCGAGACTTGGGGAGCGACGACATCGTAATGACTGCGTGCGCAAGCGTCACCCGCGCCTCGGGCATACCAATGCGCTCTACCAGAGCAAACGTTGCATTAGCAACGGCGAGAGCTTGATTGTGGTGAGGACCTATGTCCTCAGAGGCGAAGATCGCTATCCTGCGAGCAATGAAACGTGGCTCCTCACCAGCAACGATCAAACGAGCAAGCCAGTAGAGCGCTGCACGCGTATCAGAGGCTCGCATCGACTTAATGAGCGCCGATGTGAGCTCATAGTGTGTCGTGGCGTCGATGCCTTTCCACGCCACAAGCTCGTGGGTCTCGACATCACTGTCTCCGAGCTCAAGCGGCTGATCCTGAGATGCACCCCTCATCGTTCTCGCCCGCAATGCCACAGACTCCAAGATCGAGAGGGCCCGTCGTCCGTCGCCATGAGCACCCGCAGCGATGGCGTCAAGCAGTTTCTCCGATACCGTCACCCTCTCGTGAAGGGCGCCTCGGCGAATGATCTCTCTCACATCACCACCCGGCAACGCTTCGAGCTCGATCACCGAAACTCTCGAGAGGAGGGCGGGAACCAGCGTTACGTACGGGTTCTCGGTCGTTGCTCCTAGCAAACTGAAGACTCCGTCTTCCAATGGAGCGAGCAGCGCGTCTTGCTGCACCTTAGAGAACCGATGGATCTCATCAATGAAACAGACCGTTATCTGCCCCTGGGTCCGAGAGCGATTCGCTGCCTCGGCAGCTACAGCTTTGACATCTTTCACCCCGGAACTCGTGGCAGAGAGCTCCACAACGTAAGCTCCGAGCTCTCGGGCTACGAGTCGAGCGATCGTTGTCTTCCCGACGCCAGGTGGACCAGCGAAGATGACCGCACACTGCCGCCCCCCTTCGATCACTCTTCGCAGAAGACTCGATTCGCCCAACACGGCTCGATGTCCGACGACATCCTCTAGTCGCTGCGGACGAGCCCGGGCAGCAAGAGGGGCGACAGATCTGTCATCTGAGAACTCAAAAAGCGTATCCACCCCTGCTACCTCCGCCTCGATACACCTCTGCGCCGGCTAACACCATCTCAACCTTCTTGAACCATGGCACTCGAATCGTTCGCACGCGGCTCTCACGTCGTCACCAAAGACAACCTAATGCTGCCGAACGTTGCACCACCCTTCCTCATACAAGCGACCGAGGAGCGTGCAGGCGTAACGACCCTTCAAGACCTTCGTTGCCCTTTACCGCCCTCAGCACCGTCTCGCGCTGAGAGAATCGGCCACCAGCGACACCCCAGATGCTCGTGAGGTGCGGGCCTATCGCACACCATCCCAGCTCTACAAATGTTCACCTAGGAAGCTGGGAATCCAAGGAACTGCGCTCAATCTCTCGTTATCGAGTGTTGAGTACATCTACGGTTTCGCCTCACGCAGGACACGGAATGCGAGCCTCGGACAGAGATGCTCGACCCTCTTCGCCAATGCAACCTCGTCCGCCGTGCCTAACTCACTGTGGTTCACGATCGGATAGCCCCAATCGTCAAAAGAGAGAAGCTCTGGTAGTAGCTCAACGCAGTAGCCATAACCATCACAGCGAATAGGGTCGATCTGAATTCGCAAGCGACGGCGTGACGTCCCTCTAGTGCCGCCGGACACGCTGGCCTACCGCATCGTCATCGTTGTTACCAACTCGGGGAACCTCGGGAATGATCCCGTAGTCCACTCTTGTACAGCCCCGATGCACGTGATCGTCGAGCTCCTCCTCACAGGTATGCAGCACCGACTGAACGAGCTGCGAGAAGCCATCTGGCATTGAGCATGCACCCCTACCAGGGAGCTGTCGTGTTCTCTCCCAGATTCGTACGATCGAACCCTCGCCTCCTCTAACGATTGATTCGAGCTCTGAGGCGATACTTGGCAGTCCGAACTTACATGGGCCACACTGTCCCGCGCTCTGCGACCCTAGATAGCGCACTACTCTCATGGCCTCCCTTACCATGCATGCGTCGGAAGGGAAAGCAACGAGAACTCCTGCTCCCAAGCGAAGAGATGTCGATGGAATGCGTTCCAAGGGAGTCGAGCGCAGAGTGTTCGAAATTCGCTGGAAAGACCCGAAGTAGCCACCGACGAGCAGTGTCAACTCGACCTCTGGCGGCTCCCCAGAGAGTGCAAGTACATCGTTGAGACTATGGGACGACTCAACCTCATAGACCACACCTCCCTTGCGAGTCCAAAAGGTCCCGAGATAGCTCAAGGTACCAGACCGAGACCCACTGCGGTCTTGATGATAGGCCTGAGCCAGGCGAGCAAGGGTCTCCACGTTCGAGATCAGCGTCGGTCGATTTCTCACTCCTTTGACAGACGGACGCGGTGGTTGGAATCTCGGCTGGCCGACTCCGCTATCAAGGAACGACACGAGCGAAGTCTCCTGCCCGCTCACAAAGCCTCCGTCGATCTCAACCAACCGTAGTGGCGGTACACGACTGTGATCTGGACGACGATCTACTGCCGCTTGCAAGTAGCCATAGAGGGTATCATCTTCGTGAATGCAGAGATAAGACTCCCTGGCTCCAATTGCCGCACAGATAAGCTCCAAACCATCGAGGACGAGATGGGGATGAGTCCACAAGAGCACTCGATCTTTGTAAGAGAGCGGCTCCGACTCTGCACCATTCGCTACCACGATCGGCGAGCGACCTAAACGAGAAGCGCTCGAGACCGCGGAGATCTTGCGCGCAAGAGGAAACCCAGCCCCACCTCGTCCCGCAATCGACCAGCGCTCCGCCAGTTCTGTGATCTCCTTCGGTTGCATTGTGGAGCTATCGAGATCCAAGCTTCCAAAGCACCGCGAGTGCTCAGAGAAATCGGTGGGGTCACCCTGGGCTGGCCTGCTGAGGCTACTCCACCCAACTCCACGCAAGTCATGACTGAGAATCGTCACGTCGTTCAGCCTTCCACTCTCGACCCTGGTCCACTCTGGCTAACCAACCAAGTCCAATGAAGTGAGCACCGACGCGCTCGGCGTCTACGAGTCACGAGAACCACCTTCTGAAGATCTTGAGTCGTTCGGCTCGCCGGAAGAACCTTCATGCGTCGCCTCATGGGAGACCTGCTTCTGCGACCCAGAGGTTGAGACTGCAACGGAACGAGACGAAACAAAGTGCGACGACCAAGAAGGAAGGAACGGGCCCCGATAGGCCCAGATCATCACGAGAGCTGGTACCGCCAGTGCCAGCGTCCCAAGTCCAAAACGGGCAAGTCGTGAACCGACATCACCGGAGAGCACTCGAGCCCAGACCGCCACCACCACAATCGCCAAGTTCACAAGATAGAAGATCTGCACGATGAGGAATTTAGAGTCAGTGCCAGTGCCAAGACCATGCACAACCCCTGCCACCCAGACCGGGTAAACCACGAAGTGGATGCACTTCCAAAGCGTCAGTGGCAGATGTTTACGCAGCAGCGAGGTCACGACGACGGCTAGGAGGAGATCGAAGGCTGCGATCCCAAGTGCAAGATACAAGGGACGATAGGTCCTACCGAAAGGATCAAAGATACTCGTCCAACCCAAGTGGGTAAAGGGGTCTACGACGGCAGTAAGGATATGGACAGCGAGCATGACGGTGCCGAAGAGAGCGATGCCACGATGGAGCTCTGCATAGTGAATGCGTGGTCGCTCGATAGTTCGAAATCGTTCCGCCCCGAGCACCCCTAAGACCACCGCTGCCGTAATCAGCCCAAATGCGATAAGACCACTCGATCGAGTAACGTACCACAACAGCTGTGAGGGGATCGCTATCGCTGCTGCCATCGCTCCGACCCTCCGACCTCTGGTCTCGGCCAACCGTTTACGAACTCCACGTGCCCCTCACGCGCTACGAAACGAGCTGGATAGCCCACCTCACTCAACAGCGTTCGTCCTCGCACGTCGTCAACGATCCCAGCTAGGGAGTAGACATTCGCAAGAGCTGCACTGGGAGCCACCACGGAGACCGTTGCGAACTTCCCAGTACTGTTGTGACGCGTTCTCGGATCCACAATGTGTTCTCTGATCTCTTTCGTGCCCCTTCTACCTAGTCTCTCAATTGCTCTCCAACGCACCGAAGACGTGGCAACACCTCCACCGCTCAACTCGATTGCAAAGACGCTATCGGAAGGACTCCAAGTCGAACCACCATTCAGTGGCACAGCGATAGAGAAGCGCGTGCCCCCAGGCGACACTATGGCGATATCTCCGCCCAGGCCGACAAGGACATCTATCCCATAGGACGAAGAGAGGACCGAAGCGATGCGATCGGCCCACAAGCCTTTTGAGATTGAGTGGAGATCGAACAGAGTCCCCCGTCGAAACGCCACCGCCTGGTGCTCCTGATCCAATAAGACCGATCGGTAGCTCGTATCCCTCCTACGTTCGAGCAGCGACAAGGGACCGCCGATCGCATTCGAGTCCTCCCCAGGACCATACGCACGCCAGCGAAGTAGTTCGCCGCCCACCGTTGGATCGACGAGACCATCGGTAACCTCGGCCGCCCACAGCGCGAAGGAGAGCATCCCATAGAGCTCGGGAGATACCTGATACCACCGCTGACCAGGCGAGACCGCTAGTCCACGGCGATGAAGCATACGCACCTCGGAATCTCGACGAAAACACGATGCAATGCCGTCGAGCAAGCGAATCTCTCGTTCTAGATCCGCAATTAAAGGCGAGGGAAACGCTGGCGCGCCTACCGCTACGTCCACGTAGGTCCCTAGAGCCTCAATCCGCTTCGCCGCTATGGTCGTCAAGCTACGACCCTCCACTCACAGCAGCCGGTGCCTGCGTCGACGGAGAGACCGTTGGCACCTGTGCCGTCGTCGACGGCGCAGCGCCGGAGTTCGTAGAGCTCGATGAGCTCGGTATCGACGACGGTGAGACCGCTGTCGTCGCCGTAGTGCTCGACGATTTCCCCGGGTCAAGCTTCCAAACTCCAACAGTGGCTATTCCGAAGGTCAACAACGTGTATCGCACAATTCGGCCAAGTGAGGCCGAGGCTCTCTCTCGAACCAAATGCCCTCTCACAACTACCTACCTCTCCTCTTTCCCGTACTCTTCCACTATGAATGGCGACGCTGAGACCGAGATGATTGCAGCAATAAAACTTGCTCGTGGGCCCTACTTGACTGAGGAAACGCTGAGAACTGAATCATCGATTCCGTGTACGCGCACGTCCAATAGTCGGTGGACTACTCATTTCTCCGAGCTCGAAGCGTCTCGAAATCAACGGTTACAAACAGTGCCTCAGCGGTTGCCGTCTCAACACCTTGAACCCTTGCCACTGCCGATGCGAAGTGCTTTCTCCCGTCGATTCGCTCCAACCGGGCGCTGAACTCCACCTCGCTCCACAGCGGAGTCGGTCGACGATAGTCCACCGATAAGTGTGCAGTCATGGCAGGTTGACCAGCGAGCGACTGAGCAAGACCGCAGATCTCGTCAAATACGGCCGCCAGGAAACCGCCGTGTACGTATCCTGGAGGACCCTCGTAGGGAGATCCAAAGGTGACGCTGCCAATCACCACCCACGAGTCGTCGACATCTCGCACAATCTGAACGACCACCGGAGGAGAGAGAGGGTTCTTTAACCCAATGAAAGGCGAGCGATCCAGAAAGGATTCGCTGTCCGCAAGAGCGACACCGGCCATCGTTGGCTTACCGGCATTCGACATTTGAGCTCGGGATAGGAGCGCCGCTAGGCCCTCTATGAGCTCCTCGGATCCCTCTAGATCGCCATCGGAGATCGACGAGTCTGATAGGAGCACTATCAACGAGCGCAAGACGGCAGCTAATCGAAGCACAGACCCTGGTCCGTCAATGAGAACACGCTGACCGTCCCCCGCAAGGTGCGCAAGCCACCCGGGTAAGACCGTAGCACCACCATCTGAGCTGGGTCGTTCCCGATCAAGTCGTGGTTCTTGCTCCTTCCCGTCGCCAGGACCGACCTCAGACACCTAATGGACCTTGTAAGCTGCCCTCTTCGTTCGGAGCGGTGAACTCTATAACCACTGGAGCGTGATCGGACGGCTTACGTCCGCTGGCGTCGACCTTCCGAGCATCTCGATCCACTCGGGCCGACCGCAGTGACGGAGCGAGACTCTCCGAGAGCAACACGAGATCGATTCTCATCCCAGAGTTCCTATGAAAAGCTCCGCCGCGATAGTCCCACCACGAGAATCCGTCGCGCTCAGGCTCGCAACGTCGATAGCTGTCAACGAGTCCAACGGATACAATCTCCGAGAGTGCCTCACGTTCTGCCTCAGAGACGTGTGTCATCCCTTCGAGAGCCGACGGACTCCAGAGATCGCGATCACTCGGTGCGATATTGAAGTCTCCTCCGACCACAAGAGGGGTCCCCTGTCCAGCAAAGATCCCGAGCTCTCCTTTGAGCTCTCTCAACCACGCGAGCTTGTAGCGATAGTGAGGATCATCGAGAGTTCGACCATTCGGGACGTAAACGCTCAGGACACGCAGCCCAAAAGTGATCGCTGACACTGCCCGTGTCTGACGTTCTCCGTCGAACTCGAGCGAGTCAACGCAGACCTTAGGCTCCTCGAGGCGATCTCGAGAGAGAATAGCGACTCCATTCCATTGAGACATACCGTGATGGTACGAGTGATAGCCCAGTTCTTGAAAGCGCAACTCCGGGAAGTCGTCAGAGCGCAACTTCGTCTCTTGCATCAAGAGCACATCGGGTCGATTCAGTTCAAGCCAGTCACAGACGTAGTCGAGTCGTGCCCGGAGCGAATTCACGTTCCAAGTAGCGAGCTTTACCACTTCTGCACTCCAACCATCCCCATCCCTTATCCAATGACGAAAAAGAACTCAACCTCGCACGCAGTTCTCGTGCCCACTTTCGCCACGCCGTAGCCCTTACCTGCTCTCGCCCTCAGCGAGCGCATCTCAACACTGAGATCTAAGGTCTCACCAGGACCAACCTGTGCTCGAAATCGTGCACGATCGATACCTCCGAAGAGCGGAAGCGTCTCTCGGTAAGCGTCAAGAGAGAGCACAGCACAGGCTCCAAGTTGAGCAAGAGACTCAACCATGTAGACCCCGGGCAAGGTTGGTCGACCCGGGAAGTGGCCGCGAAACACCTCAAGGGACTCCGGAGGCGTCCACCGACCGACGGCAGACACACCGGGCACCACTTCGAGCACCTCATCAACGAGGAGGAAGGGTTCTCGATGCGGGATGAAGTCTCTCGGGTCCATTTCACCACGCTACCGCGACCTCGCTCCTGACCCACCCCCACGACACAGCCATCCGCAGTTCTCTCCGAGCCGAACACGTTACTCTGTCCAAAGTCAGCGCTTGAAACATTGGCCGCACCGCCGATCAAGCTAGAGACAACACACGTCCAAGGATACAAGACCCCGTAGGGCAGATATCTTCAGGTTGGATCTCACAAAGCTTTCCTAGAGACCGAAAACGATCCCTTCGATGACCTCAGGGTTGAAACTCCATCACGCCAACTCATTCCGCATTGCCAGCACGCTCTGCCCTATCGAGCCCATCGATCGACGAGCGGGCTCACGGCACGGTTTGGACGAGAGCCCTCTGCAAGAGGTCGTCTTGTTCAAGCTTGTGCATCGCGTGGAGGCCGGTCGCCGGAGATCCCGCCGACGCACGAGCCACGTGTCGCAACGAGAACCGATCACGGGTACTTGCATGGAGGCGCTCATGAACGAAGTTCCATGCACCCATATTCTCCGGCTCTTCTTGTAGCCATACCACCTCAGAGGCGCTCTGATACTTATCCAATATGGCGGCGATCTCCGTTTCGGGCCAAGGAAAGAGCTGCTCAACTCGAATAATCACGCTCGAAGGAATTCCACTGCCGTCACGCTCCGCCGCATCTCGGACGCTCATAGCATCGTACGCCACCTTTCCCGAGCAGAGTACGATCCTGCGTACCTCACGATCCGGCCGCTGCTGCCGGTCATCGAGAATCGGGTAGAAGCCACCCGAAGTAAACTCGTCAATGGAGGAACGTGACTGCCGAGCTCGCAAAAGCGATTTGGGCGAAGGGACCACAAGCGGTCGCTTCACGCTACGAGCCACCTGTGCACGTAGCAGGTGAAAGAACTGAGCCGCCGTAGTTGGGTTCGCAATTGCGAGATTTGCGCCCGATGCCAAGGATAAGAAGCGCTCTACCCGAGCCGACGAGTGCTCCGCCCCTTGACCCTCGTAACCGTGCGGAAGGAGTAGCACCAGACCAGAGTGTTGACCCCACTTGTCCTCAGCCGCAGCAAGAAACTGGTCAATGATGATCTGCGCACCGTTAGCAAAATCACCGAACTGGGCCTCCCAGCAGACCAATGCATCGCGCTGGATCAGTGAGTACCCGTATTCGAACCCTAGGGCTGCGTACTCAGAGAGCAGAGAGTCGTAGATCATAAAACGACCGCCACGGTCGGCTCTCAAATGCACGCCATCGTAGTCCCGTAACGCCATGAGTGGCACCGTTACCTCACCAGAGTGGTAGTCGATCAACGCAGCATGGCGATGGGAGAAGGTGCCCCGACGAGAGTCCTGACCCGCAAAGCGAATATCACGGCCATCGAGGAGAATCGAACCAAAGGCCAAAGCTTCCCCAAGAGACCAGTCCACAATTCCTTCCTTGAACAGTTCTCCACGTTGCTCAAACTGCTTGAGCAGCTTGGGGTGAATCGTGAACCCCGAGGGAACGGCCGTGATCATCGGTACAAGAAAGTCCAAGGCCTCCCTTGAGTAGGCAGTATCGACCGGAGTCAGCGCTATGTTCGCTGGTCGAGCGGGAGGCAGAACCGTTGGAGCGGGGGCAGAGGAGGAGCGAGTCTCATCGAGAGCCCTCTGAAGCCGGTCTAAGAAGTCATTGAGTGCCTTCTCCTCGTCGGCGACGGTGATGTCTCCCCGCCGGACCAGGCTCTCACCGTAGAGCTTGCGTACTGAACGATGCTTCTCAATGATGGCGTACATCAACGGATGGGTGTAGCTAGGCTCGTCTCCCTCATTATGTCCGTGACGTCGGTAACAGATCATGTCAACGACAATGTCTTTACGGAAACGCTGTCGATAGGCAAAGGCCAGCCGTGCGACACGAACCACGGCCTCGGGATCATCACCATTGACGTGGAGGATCGGCGCTTGAACGGTCTTCGCGACATCGGTTGCGTAAAACGATGATCGCGCCTCCCAGGGATTGGTGGTAAAGCCAACTTGATTATTGATGACCAGGTGCACCGTTCCACCGGTCCGATAACCTCGCAGTAACGAGAGATTCAGTGTCTCGGCCACCACGCCCTGACCCGCAAATGCTGCATCGCCATGCACCAAAATCGGCAAGACCGGGAACTCCCCAACATTGCCGTAGATATCCTGCTTGGCTCTGGCGATGCCCTCGACTACCGGATCCACCGCCTCTAAGTGAGACGGGTTCGAAGAGAGCGTTACGTGAATCTCGTGACCCGTACGGCCGGTAAAATCTCCGACGAATCCCTTGTGGTACTTTACATCTCCTGAACCTTGAACACTATCGGGATCGACATCACCTTCAAACTCTCGGAAGATCTCGCCGTAACTCTTGCCAACGATGTTGGTCAGAACGTTGAGTCGTCCTCGATGGGCCATTCCCACAACCGCTTCCGGCAGACCTTCGGCGCCAGCCAGGGAGAGAACCTCGTCCAAGAAGACGATAGCAGACTCAGCTCCTTCCAAACCGAAGCGTCGCTGGCCGATGTAGCGCGTCGATAGAAACTTTTCAAAAGCTTCCGCCGCATTTAAGCGCTCAAGAATGTAGAGCTTCTCTTCCTTCGTGAGGTTCCACCCCACACCTTCTATCTGACTCTGAATCCAGGCCTTCTCCTCGGGAATCTGAATATGCATATACTCGATCCCAATAGTTCGACAGTAAGCGTCGCGCAAGATACCCAGGATTTTATCGAGCGTCAAAAAGGCATGACCAGCAAGATAGTCGGTGAAGAACTCGCGCGCCAGATCCCAGACCGTCAACCCGTATGTGGCAGGATCCAACTCCGGCGACATCTCCGGCTGCTGGAGACCCAAAGGATCCAGAACTGCTATCAGGTGTCCTCGAACCCGGTAGTTGTTAATTAAGGTCTGGACGTGAACCTGCTTTTCGAACTCGCCAGAGCGATCGCCACCACCCAAGTTCTGATGATCCTCCAGCCATCTCACCGGCGGGTACGGGATGTGAAGGGAACTGAAGATTTCCTGGTAGAAGTCTCCATCTACGAGTAGATCGTGCGTTCTTTTCAAGAAGAGGCCCGACTCGGCTCCTTGAATAATGCGATGATCATAGGTCGAAGTAAGGGTCACCGTCTTCGAAACTCCGAGATTCGCCAGCGTCCTGGGGTCAGCTCCAGCGAAAGTCGCTGGGTACGTCAGAGACCCAACCCCAACGATCAGCCCTTGCCCTGCCATCAACCGAGGGACAGAGTGTTCAGTTCCGATCGTTCCGGGGTTCGTGATGGTTACTGATGCGCCAAGAAAATCATCAGGAGTGATAGAGCCCGTCCGGACCTTAGTGATCAGTCGATCGTACGCTTCAACGAATCCTGCAAAATCGAACAGGTCCGCCTCTTTGATAACCGGCACCAGAAGCGAGCGCGATCCATCGGACTTCTCGAGATCGACGGCGATCCCTAAGTTGAGTCGGTCATGACGAATAACACCGGGGTTGCCCTTCCCGTCTGCGTCAGAGACGAAGGACGCATTCATCGCGGAGATCTCTGACAGAGCCCGCACGATCGCATAACCAATGATGTGTGTGAAGCTGACCTTGCCACCACTTGTACGAGAGAGCTGATTGTTGATGATGGTTCGATTGACCTCAAGCAACTTTGCAGGAATCGTACGAACCGAGGTCGCAGTCGGCACTTCAAGGGACTTAACCATGTTCGCAACGACTCGTGCGGAGGCGCCTCGGAGAACCTTGGCAGAAGATGCAGGGGTGCCCTGGTTTGAGAGATTGGTGACAGGAGTCTGATTGCTATCGAATCTCGGCCCTGACTCAGCAAGTTCAGGCTCAGTCATGGCACCATTATTCTGAACGGTGCTCGTGTTTGGGACCGTGCTCGAGTTAGGGACGGCGCTAGGAACGGTCGGCTCCTCGCTCGCGATCGTACCTGCCAACTCCCTGCTCTCCAGCGGCGGCGAACTCGGCTCTAATCCCGGCATCGAACCGCCGTGTGGTATGTCGCTTCGGATACTTTGGAAGTAGCGTCTCCAACTCTCCCCTACCGAGTTGGGTGAACGGAGAAACTGCTCGTACATCTCCTCGACGAGCCAGTCATTTGGACCGAAGGAGTTTGCGGCGGAAGCTTTGGTGTCAGACACGCCCTCTATGCTAGCGAAACTCGTCCAAATTTTATAATCTTCCAGGCTTGAATTCGAACCTAGCAACGACCCTCATACACGACGATCGTTCGTGTAAATACTCAAGCGTCAACGTTTTTGGTCGAAGCTCAACTATGTCACTCATTCAGCAGACACAGACGTCTGTCTTTACTTCTCGAGGGGTCCGTCGACGAGTCGAGCCCGGGGAGGGCAACGTGTGCTCAAAATGCGGAGATCCAATCAAGTTCTCCTCAAAGGTGCCAACGCACCAAATCATCGCCAACGTCTACGAGAACGGCGTCTGGAAGCGTGTCGAACACTTCCACGAGGACTGCTACTTCGCTGCGGGCAACCCATACGGCTCCGCCAGAGAGTAGGAGAACCGTACTTTCAAGCTAGTCCAGGGTTTGCCCAGGGCCTCTCTACCATACGTTTCAGCCCCTCGAGCGATTCCTCGGCTACGCTAGAGCCACCGTCAAACTCGAGAGGGGCACTGGTTGACTCAGAACTCCACTGCGTCGCGCCACAACGGAATCGAGCGCTACGCTCTCTCGAACCAACCTGGATCAGAGATCCAGTTCGTCTTAGTTCATGGGGCTATGGATCGAGGATACTCGATGAGAAAGCTCGCTTCACACTTACAACCCTCCTCTTCCGTCATCACCTACGACCGAAGAGGATATGCCCACTCAAGCGTGAGCGACAGAGTAGCACCTATCGAAGAACTCTCCTTCGGCGCACACGTTGAGGATCTTTGCGCTATGGTCGCAGAGCAACCCTCGATCGTCTTCGGCCACTCAATCGGTGGGACCATAGCCCTCAATCTCGCTAGTCGGCAACCGGAGAATCTCCTTGGCGTCGTGACGTACGAGTCACCACTTCTCAGTGAACCATGGTGGCCACAGACTTGGCTTTTGGAAGGCGAAACAGAGCTCTCTGACGATGTGAGCGCATACGAGGAGCGAGCGGAGCGTTTCATGATTACGGTACTCGGTGAGAACCGATGGAACCGACTACCCCTCAGGACACGTCAAACACGCAAGACAGAGGGACGGACCATGATCGCCGAGATGATCTCTGCCCGCTGGCCCAGCGCAACGACGAACTTTCAAGCTATCAAAGTACCCACAATCTCAGCCGTCGGTCAGTACGCAACTCGACGCCATCGAGAAGCACAAGCTACCATTTTGTCAATGCTTCCCGAAGCTACCGGAGTCTGTGTTCGTGATGCAGATCATGGCGCTCACCTCTCGCACGCTAGAGCCCTTGCGGAGATTCTCAATGGACTCGCTCGCGACCTCGGTTACCACTAGACCCCGCCGCGCGGGTAGAACTACGAGATGAACGAATCGACAGATCAATCGCGTTACCTCATCCTCGGAGCAACGGGTTCTCTTGGAAGCGCTACGGTAGCAAAGATCGTGCAACGCGACACGAAGGCATGCCTGCTCCTGCAGGGTCGAACCCAAGTTGGCCTCGACCGTCTCTGTAGCGAGCTTCCACCACAAATCTCTACCACCACCGTCGTTGCGGATGCTTCGGAGCCCATGGACTTCGAGTCCGCTATCTCAGAGTTAGTTCACCGAGACAACGGAACCTATCTCACCGGCGCAGTCAACGCCATCGGATCGCTCGCCTTGAAGCCGATAACGCGCTTGAGTCTCGACGAGTTCAGAACCACCTTGGACGTAAATCTCATTAGCACTTTTACCATGATCCGTCTTGCTGCACCCATGATGACACGCACAGCTGGCTCGATCGTAGCGATCTCCTCAGCAGCAGCTGGGATCGGAATGGCCTCGCACGAAGCGATAGCAGCCGCCAAAGCTGGAATTGAGGGCCTCGTACGCGCAAGCGCAGCATCGCTCGGACGTTCTAATATCCGAGTCAATGCGGTTTCACCCGGACTCTTTGATTCAAACCTCTCGTCTGCTCTTATTGCTGACCCCACGGCTTTGAAGGCGTCCCTTGCCCTTCATACGCTCAAGCGGGTCGGACAGGCCGCCGATGTCGCTTCCGTGGTCGACTTTCTACTCGGGCCCGAAAGCACCTGGGTAACGGGAGCCGTCCTACCCGTAGACGGAGGACTACGTTCCCTGCACACACGACCCACGCTCTAAGGACCTAGCATTGAGACCGGCTTGTCTGAGCGTTGATAGGAAAGGATCTTCATGAAGATCGCAATGACTGGTGCACATGGCCTCCTTGGGCGCGCCCTTACGCAAAAACTCGTCGAACGAGGACACCAAATCCAATCTGTCGCTCGAATCACGCTCGCCCAAGCGGCAGGACGCAACGGGCCGTGGTGGGACCCTATCGCAGGAAAGGCAGATCTCTCCAGTACCGTTCCCTTCGACGCAGTCATTCACCTCGGCGGTGAACCGATAGCCGCGCGAAGATGGAACAGGGACGTAAAGGAGAAGATTCGGCTCTCGCGCACGATCGGCACGCAGGGAATCGTCGACGCTATCAACGCGCTACCTACCCCTCCAAAGGTTCTCATCTCAAGCTCGGCCATCGGTTTTTACGGAGATCGTGGTTCGGAAGCTGTCGACGAAGACGCTACCGCAGGAAGCGGCTTTCTCGCCGAGGTCTGCAAGGAGTGGGAGGAGGCAGCGACCCACCTTAGCGGGGGCGCCGATGCGCCAAGATTGGTCACGCTCCGAACCGGAATCGTCCTGGCACCAGATGGCGGCTTTCTCGCCAAGGCCGGACTCCCATTTCGATTTGGGGTAGGTGGAAAGATCGGAGACGGTGAACAATACGTGAGCTGGATTCACATAGATGACCACGTAGCAGCGGTCATCGAGCTCCTCGAGTCGACTGATCTTCAAGGACCGTTTAATCTCACTGGACCGACACCGGTGACCTATGCTGCCTTCGCTGCAGCGATGGGTCGGGTCCTGCATCGCCCAACGGTCTTTACCGTACCGAAGGGAGCGATAGAGCTCATGCTAGGGAAAGAGATGGCTCGTGAGACGGCTCTCATCTCGCAACGAGTTCTTCCAAGACGTCTCCGAGAGGCCGATATTCCCTTTCGTTTCCATACCATCGATGACGCTCTCGGGTCGCTCTTCCGAGGTACGGATCACAAATAAGCCCACCTACTTGCAGTCGAGGACGGGTCACACTACCCTTAGCCCATGGAAGTCGCACACACCCAGGGAACGACATCGCAGGCCCTGCTCAACGAGACGATCTCTGCGAGCTTACGATCGACTGTAGAGCGCTTCGGCGACCGTGAGGCGATCGTCTCACCAGGTCAAGGCGTTCGCTACTCCTATCGAGACTTCGACTACATGACCGACGAAGTCGCACGATCGTTGCTCGCCCTCGGACTAACCAAAGGAGATCGGGTCGGCATCTGGGCTCCAAACCTCGCTGAGTGGACGCTCATCCAGTACGGAACCGCTCGGGTCGGCATCATTTTGGTCACCATCAACCCCGCCTACCGGCGCAATGAACTCGCCTATGCATTGGAGCAGTCCGGCTGTAAGGCGGTCTTCACACTAACGAGCTTTAAAAGCTCAAACTACCAAGAGATGCTGCACGAAGTCGCACCGTCGATCTCGGGTCTACAGACGGTCATCTACTTCGACACCGAGAGTTGGCATGAGTTTCTCAGCGCAGGCAAGACGACCGAGATCGAAGCAGTTCACGCAATCGAAGCATCGTTGAACCCGAGCGATCCTATCAACATTCAGTACACCTCTGGAACCACAGGTAGCCCCAAGGGCGCAACGCTCTCCCACACAAACATCATCAACAACGGGTACTTCGTTGGAGAGCTCTGTGGATACGACCAGAACGACCGCGTCTGCATACCGGTTCCGTTCTACCACTGTTTTGGAATGGTCATGGGCAACCTTGCCTGCACAACTCATGGAGCAACCATGGTGATTCCTGCACCATCTTTTGAACCGGCCACCACACTGCGCACGGTTGAATCTGAACGATGCACCTCGCTCTACGGTGTTCCAACCATGTTCATTGCCGAACTATCCCTCGAGAACTTCAACTCTTACGACCTCACCTCCCTGCGCACCGGGATCATGGCGGGATCTCCATGTCCGGCTGAGGTCATGCGACGGGTCATCGACGAGATGCACATGTCTGAAGTCACCATCTGCTACGGAATGACTGAGACCTCGCCGGTCTCTTGTCAAACAACGACCGACGATCCCTTCGAGAAGCGCATCGGGACCGTCGGACGAGTCGGTCCACATCTCGAAGTCAAGATCATCGACCCGACTGGATCGACGCTCGAGCGAGGAGCCATCGGAGAGCTCTGCACGCGTGGATACTCGGTAATGGTGGGTTACTGGGGCGAGCCTGAGCTCACCTCTCACGCTATCGACCCTGACGGTTGGATGCACACCGGTGACCTGGCAATCATGGATGACGAAGGATACGTCAGCATCGTCGGCCGGATCAAAGACCTCGTGATTCGCGGTGGAGAGAACCTCTACCCGCGAGAGATCGAGGAGTTTCTCTACACCTTCCACAAGATAGAAGACGTTGCGGTAGTAGGGGTACCGGACCCCCTCTACGGCGAGGAGCTCGTGGCGTGGATCAAGCTCAAGGCAAATGAGCACTCCACAGAGGAAGAGATACGTTCCTACTGTCGTGGTTCTATCTCCCACAATAAAGTGCCCCGCTACATCAAATTCACGGACCAACTCCCCATGACCGTGACGGGCAAGGTTCAGAAGTACCTCATGCGGGAGGCCTCGATCAAAGAGCTGAACCTGACCTCCTGAACTGCTCTCTCGCTCTCAGTTAAGAGCGCTGAAACCCGTCAAATGTCCGAGCCCGTGAGGCTAGAGCTGGTGAGCGATAGAAACGTTGCTGAATGATTCACACGATCTCCATCGGATAGGCCCACTAGCATCAATCCTTATAGAGACTGTACTGCACTCATACCCGATCTCTTCGAAGGACGACTTTTGACGATCTCAACCCCAGTGCTCAGCGAACGATTAACTGCGGTTCTGGCACCATACGCTCCCCCAATCGGCATTAGCTTCCACTCCACCACGACCGAGCTCACTCGCTTCAATGCCTCTAAACCGATCGCCACGCCGGACGGTCGAACGGGCTCGGTTCCGGCTGGATGTGTATTTTGGATGAGAGCGGTCGATTCCCTCTTTGCAACGGTCGCCTCCGATCACGCCAACTGCTCCGTTGGTAGTTTCACTCACGGACTACTCTCCCTTGAGGAGGCCGCTCAAGGGGATGACGTCGCCACGCTGCTCAGGAGCGAATGGGTCGCACCGGAGGACTTCTCACGGATCGCCCACGTAGACCAACGACCCAAAGAGATCACCTACGGTCCACTCGATCACTACGACCAGGTAGCAGATGTCGTCCTACTCAGGATCAATGCGAAGGCGTTGATGTTAGTTCACGATGCTTGGCCTGCTCTACGCATCGAAGGTAAGCCACAGTGTCACATCGTTGCGCTCGCACTCGAATCTGGCACAGTAGCGGCAAGCGTCGGCTGCATGCTGTCTCGAACCCGAACGGGCATGGGGCCTGAAGAGCTGACGTTAGCGATCCCAGGTTCTATCCTGCACGAATTTTTAGACGCGCTCGAAAAGACGACCAAAGTCGATAGCACCGTCGCAGCCTACGCAGCACGCGATTCTCTTCGCTTCAGTACGCCCTAACGACCGAGAGATGAGCAGCAGAGAACTTCGACCGATACGAGGTTAGAGAGATGTCGAAAGACACAGATACACCGGACAGATCGAGCGACAAGATCCAACAGGCGAAGCGGCTAGCCGAGCTAGCGAGCGCTGGCGCGTCGCTCGGATCCAAGACGATTCTGCATCGCGCCAGGCTCGCTACTCAACCCAAGGATCGCCGACAACAGCTTCAAGCGGAGTATCAGATCAAAACTGCGCAGGAGGTCCGAGCACGGCTCGGCAACATGCGCGGCGTCTTTATGAAGCTAGCCCAGATGGCAAGCTATGTTGACGAACGCGTTCCTGCCAATATGCGAGAGGCCCTCGCACAACTCCAGATGGATGCGCCACCAATGCAGTGGAAGCTCGCACGAGAGGTCCTCGAAACCTCGCTTGGAAGAACTGTTGAGAGCTGCTTCGATGAGATCGACGAGGAGCCCATCGCTGCAGCATCGATCGGTCAGGTCCACCGAGCAATCACCACTTCCGGTCAACAAGTTGCAGTCAAGATTCAATATCCCGACGCTGCTGCTGCAATCTCAGCGGACCTTAGAAACACGCCACTTCTGGCGAAGATCTTGAAGTCTTTCTTCCCGTCGATGGAGACCGCAGAGATGACCCAAGAGCTCAGAGAGCGCTTCTTGGAGGAACTCGACTACCGACACGAAGCATCTATCCAGCGACGATTCGCTTCATACTACGACGGACACCCAACCATTGTCGTGCCAAAAGTCATCGATCACCTAACCTCTGACGCGGTGCTCACAAGTGAGTTCATAACTGGCCAGACCTTTAAGGAGATCTGCCAAGCATCACAGACAGAACGTGACAGAGCTGGCGAGACGCTCTTTCGGTTCGTCTTCCGCTCCCTCTATCAGATGAACCTCTTTAACGGAGATCCTCATCCGGGCAACTACATCTTTCTCGGCAACGGCCGTGTCGCGTTTCTAGACTTCGGCTTCTCTCGCTCCTTCTCATCGAGTGAGCTCAGCATCTTCGAGTCGCTCGTCCAGAGCATGGTCGTCACGCACGACCTCCATCACTTCCGCAACCAGGCGGAGCGAGCTGGCCTACTCATCAACAGCGGATCACTAACCGACGAAGCGATCGCATCGTACTTCGAGATCTTTTACGAGATCGTCAGCTGCGATCGACCTCTGCGCATCTCACCGGAGTACTGCTCTGCAGTGCTGTCCCGCAGCTTCTCTAACGACCATGCGATCGCATCATCTTTGAACGTACCTCGCTCGTTCGTTGTCATACAGCGGATCAACATGGGACTCTATGCAATTCTTGCTGCTCTCGGTTCCGAGGTCAACTGGCGCAAAGTTGCCGAGGAGATCTGGCCCTTCACCCTCTCCCCAGCCTCAACGCAGATCGGAGCGGCGGAGGTTGAGTGGCTTGATGCGAAAAAACGATCGGAGCGTTAAGTCACAAGCGAGTTCCTCGTAAGGTGTCCACGCAACCGTGAATAATTTCGTTTGCGTCGACGAAGACCGGGAGGTCGAAGACGAAGGATCGAATAGCGAGAGGTTGCGCAGCAAGAGCCAGTGCCGTTGCCGTCATTGGAATCTCCTCCGTGAGCTCGGCGTAGAGAAATTCGAAGGTGAATGCGCCACCATCGACGGGGAACCAGCGCCGTGTCGTTCGTGCAGCAAGCTCAGCGACGTCTACCACCTCGGCGGCGGACGCGCCTGACTGAGCAACCCGTACGATCAGCAGACCGCTGCCGGCCTGACCAAGTCGGCGATGCAGCCGAAGTCGTTCCTCAAGCAACACAAGCCCCGCACCTGGAGATGGGCTCGATCCTCGAAGAAAACGGGATCGTGCAGCGACAGGCTGAACCTCGAGGCGATCGAGGTCTGATGAGACCGGAACGATACTCACGAGACGACCGATACGAGGGAGGGCATTCGAGACATAGAAGCCTATCGGTGGCCACTCCCCAAACTTGAGCTGCTTTTCTCACTCATAGTGAGGATCGAAACCGCTCCTCAACGATCATCGATACCGATACTCTCGTTTCATCTCAGGCTCTTTGAAGACGACCGAACGCACCGTCCCACGATCGATCTCGACGTCCCAAACCGACCCCTTCGAAGACAAGATCGGTTCTGGAAGGGCTAGTACCTGACGGCCCACGAGTAGCTCTACTATGGCAGGCACGACATTACCGTGCGAGCAGACGGCATAGACACCTTCTTCTTCAAGACCCATGAGGAAGCTCTCGAGCGCCACCAATGTCGTCGTTTCCGCCAAACGTTCATCTGGCTTGACCTCTAAACCGAGCTTCCTCCTCAAAGGCTCAAGCGTTTCAAGGCATCGTGGATACGGACTCGAGAAAAGCGCTGTGAACTTCACACTCCCGAGCAAATCTGCTAGCTCCTGAGCCTGTGTCAAGCCATCTGGAGCGAGGTGACGAGCACTATCGGTGTAGCTCCATGGTTCACGACGACCAGCTTTCGCATGTCGAATCACAAGTATTCGCATACTTACCACCCCACTCCAACGAGCCAGGCGAAAAACGCACTAAGGCCTTAAGCAGAGATTACCCCTTTATCTCGCCCGAGTAAACGTCGACACGAAGCATTAATAGTCGCACTTCCCTGCTCGTTGACAAAAAGACCTTCACTCGCCGAAAGAGCGAAGCTCTCTTACAAAGCTCGCTACCCTGAAACCAGTGCACGCCAGAGAGAGCAAGGGTGGATCACGATGTCCTCGGTTCTACCGCACCTAAGAGGAGATGGCGAACCGATCTTCATCGCATTGGACTTCAGTGCCCGCTCAAAACCAGCGCTCGGACGAAACACTATCTGGCTAGGTCTCTCGAGCAGCCTGCAACCGGATTCGTCCTTCACCGCAAACTTTTCCACAAGGGCGAGCGCACTGAACTATCTCCTCACTCTTTTTGAAGAGAGCGAGCTCACGCATCAGCAGATACACCTCGGCGTGGATTTCGGCACTGCGCTTCCCTCGAGGATTACCGAGGCCCTCTGCGACAGCGGATCATCATCAGATCTTCACGAACCGTGGCATCTCTGGGACCAGATCTCCGATCTGATCACCGATCACAGCGATAACTCCAATAACCGATTCGAAGTTGCCGCCTACCTCAACAGATCGATCGGCGAGCACTACTTTTGGGGACTTCCCACGCCGAAACCGGCACTCCCACCGCCCTTGCAATCGTGGATCCTCCCTCTCTCCCCAAAGAGAAC
The DNA here is from genome assembly GCA_021799875.1 of Actinomycetes bacterium. Classification (GTDB taxonomy): domain Bacteria; phylum Actinomycetota; class Acidimicrobiia; order Acidimicrobiales; family Acidimicrobiaceae; genus JAJYZP01. The sequence continues at coordinate 26,021 of JAJYZP010000009.1, forward strand.
CGGGGACCAACTAAGAATCTGCGAACGAATAGCCCAAAGACAGGCCCGCAGCCGCATATCTTCGACCGCACAGCTCTACGGCGCAGGAGCAGTCGGCAGTCAAACGCTCCTCGGAATGGCGTTCCTCTCAAAGCTCACACGTGCAATCGACCACAGGTTCAATCTTTGGCCATTCCATCTCAACGGCCACCGAATTACCCTCTACGAGATTTGGCCCCGACTACTGGTGGGCCCGCAAGCGGCGAACTCATCGATGGCGTTCTCTTGCAACGATGAGTACCAGGTCGTCATCTCTGCAGCGTGGATGAGGATGCACGACGGGCCCACCTCTGCACATGGTAAGACGGTTGTAGAACGTACGCCAGAGATCGGGGCTCGGCTCCGACGTGAAGGTTGGATTCTTGGTACCGATGCGCGCAACGTTTCGTTAGACGATACTGATCCGTGAGACGCGATCCGACCACGTGCACAACCGCTGCGAGATGAGCGATTCAAGAACGGCTCACTCCACGAGCAGACTCTCATGCAGGAATAGTTGTGTTGCAATGATGTTCACTGTAGCGTGAACGATATCGCTCGGCCAGCCGTCACGCTCTACTGGCGTCCTGGATGCCGATACTGCACGAAGCTTCGCCAAGGACTCGATCGTCTCGGCCTCACGAGAGTGGAGATCAATATTTGGGAAGATAACGACGGAGCGGCGGTCGTGCGCGGCATCGCAAATGGTAACGAGACCGTCCCAACCGTTATCGTAGGTGAGATTGGCTACGTCAACCCTTCGCCCGACCTCGTAGCTCGGCTCGTTCGTGACCAGATCGAACGGTCAACCAGTCATACGCAAGAGGAGTCAGGGCACTCCCCGACGACCCCATGAGGGAGACCGGTGGCGACCTTGATTAAAAAAAGAGTGCACTTCTTTTCAGCGGCGCGAGTCCAAGATATATTGACGAGCCGTTGGGTCAAGGTAGTCAAAGGCCGGTTCAAGCCGACCAAGTAACGAGCCATCGGTAGTCAAAGCTCGAAACATCAACCCAATAGTCACTCCGTGGCCAGGCTTCGTGGTAACGACGACTGGGTCTCCCTTCCCAATGAGACCACCGTGCACCACCTTCAGATAAGCTCCCGGACGACACTCCTTCCTGAAAGTCTTAATCCAGCCACTTCTTCCTACCCAGACCTGAAACGTACTGCAAGGGATTCTTGGCGAGGTCACTGAAAGTTCGAGGTCAGATCCAATCTTCCAAGACTCTCCTACTTCGGCCTCGGTCAAGTCCAAACCCTCGGTCGTGACGTTCTCGCCGAAGAAACCAGGTCGGGCCTCAATATCGTAGTTCTCGGCCCACCACCAATAATCTTCACTCGCGTACGCATAGACGGCCTGGTAGCGACCCCCATGAGCCTGCACATCGCAGATCCGGTCTCCAACAAGCCCAGAGAGGTCATCACCCGTTGGCTCTCTGACCTCGACCGTTCCTGCCACTGGAAGCTTCTCTATCCCCGTTTGACCACTTTTGGCACCGATCGATCGAGCCGATCCAACGTTGACCGAAACTACCGCACCAGAGCGAGTATCCACGACCGCCTCAATTCTTCTTCCTCCGGCACATAATCTCGGCCCAACGTTGCGAGTCGATCCGTTCTCGCTGCCAACCCAACTTCTAGAACCGCTCTCGAACAACGCCTCCCGGACCTCTCCTCGGCCCTACTGTACACGCTGAAAAGGGCGTGGTCCGTCGTTGTAGAAGGTAAGGGAACACAAAGTCACGTTGCACCGAGGGCCAATTCTCCGAGATCCCCTACAAGTCGCAGCCGAATGAATAAGGGTGCCTCTCTGTCCGATGCATCGCCATGATCATCATCGCTCACCGGGAGCCCGATATGCACCCAATTGCCAACGATCCACCACACTGGGACCAGGGTAAACCCTCAGAGCTTCTTGCTGTAAGCGAGTATCCGCATCAGACCTCTACTCACTGGGTGACCTGTAAGCGTTACGTGCCCCCGGCAGGATTCGAACCTGCGCACATGGTTTAGGAAACCACTGCTCTATCCCCTGAGCTACGGGGGCATACCCGAAGTGAAGTGAAGCAAAGCAAACGAACTGCTCTCGGCCTCACACTTCGCCCAGTATCCTACGTCAAACTCCCCGCTCTGCGGTCAGTCCCGGCAATCTCTCAGTCAACTACACCCTCGAAAGAGCGCTTGTGGTTCACAATTCTGACCGTCGCCACACCTTTAGCTTCCAGTCATTTAGCACGTCCACGCAGTTCAAGCCGTCGCAAACCGTGACCGTGCCACCGCACTAGCTGTCAAGTTCAAGATCGGCAACAATGGACTCAAGGTCGTCCTTCGTCGCACGTAAACGCTTTCGACACTCGCCGAGCAGTAACTGAGCTCGTCGAACCAGAACGGTTACATCATCGATACTGACCTCGTCAGCGCTCAGCCTCCCAACGATCTCTTGCAGCTCAGCTTTCAGTTCGTCGTATCCAAGGCCCGAGAAGTCTGCCTGCTCCGCCACCACATCTCCCATACCACCCTCCACGAAGCACTCTGAGCTTCCATTTTCCCTGCGCTACCGTTACCACATGTGGCGCCGCCACACACCCTACGCTCTCCGTTCGCTATGCTCATCGCTCCACAAGGCTAGCAAGCCATCGAACATGGTCAAAGACGCTCTAGATCTCAAGGATAGGTGTGAGAAGCGGAACGTTCTTGTAGTCACCGCTTAGAACCGCTCGTACTCTTGTCAAGCCTGCGCTAGCGAGTTCTGCTCAGCGTGGGCACTATCGATGAAGCGCTTCGCACAAGAGCTCTCCTGCAGTAGAGCCATCAATTCACAACGCATCGCAAGAGCATGCATCCTGCACTCCGAGAACCACGAGTCCTCTCAGCGCCTCTATCTACTCCATCAAGCGAATCCGATTCAAATCGGCACAACGAAACGGTCGCAATGCCTGAATCGACACGTTCAACCGTTCGTAGCGACCCGGACGATGTTCTCGAACAGTGCTCAAGAGCTAAACTGCGACAGCACAGTTCTCATCGATCAAAGACCGTTCGATTTCAAGCTGATGCATGCTTGCTACCCAAATGAGCGATCAACGTTTGCGCTACTCCTGCCTCCCGCACCTCTCAGATCCGATATCACAACAAGGTTGCTACTCTCCTCTAAATCCCGAGAGTCGCAAGGATCACGTAGTTCCCCCGCCACAACGTCTTCGATCCCCCAGGCGATGGTCTTACGAGACCAACAAAGAGTTGCAAGTCGCAGATTATCGCACGAGATCTCAATACGTAACGGTCTCGAACCAAAGACCTCTTCGACTTCGGTCCTACCTTCAGAAAGCCTCTTCGTTCCTCGTTACGTGGCGCTCCAAAGACCAGACAATACGGTGCAGGTAGACGAGACTTTACAGAATCCTGGCGCTTCTCGTACCATCGCGAAAAATTACGGTCACAGGCTCCCCTGCTCCAACATCTTTTGCCCGACGGACCATCTGACCCGCAGAGTTCTGCACAATGACGAAACCACGATCCAAGATCGATACCAGGTCTACACGAGCAAGTTCACGCTCAGCGACTGCGAGTTGATCTTCTTGAAAATCAATGATCCCCTCCAAACGACGTCGAAGAATACGAACGACTCCATCAAGACTCGAGAACTCGGACTGCATGCGTCTCATCGCACCGACATGAAGCCGGTTGGCAAGCGTGTCGAGTCGGTAGTGGGCTCGAGCTGGAAGCGAGGAGACTCGAGCCGCCAGCAGGCTCGGCACCAAGTCTGCCCACGTTGCCTCAGCTGCCACCTTTCCATTTGCTAGACGCACCGCTGCTACGGCGAGGGCAGTCAGTTCGTCGCTAAAGTCACCCACGCGCTCCACAAGCGCACCGGCAACACTTTGAGGAACATCGAAACTGGAGTGCGCAACTTCATCAATAAGGACCGAACCTCGATCTGTCGAGTGTCCAATTGCGCAGAGTACCGGCTTTGCGGCAGTTGCGACGGCCCGCACCACGTTCTCATCGTTAAAGATCGCAAGGTCCCCGGCAGAGCCTCCGCCACGAATTACAACGATAACATCGCAATCGCTTGCGCTCGCATCCCTAATCGCCTGTGGGATCTCGACCTTTGCACTCTGTCCAGCTACGGATGAAGCAAAAAACTTGACCACGAACGCAAATCCACTCTGCCGTAACGGGCGCTCAAAATCACTCTTTACTGCCCCAACTGGCGAAGTCACAAGACCGACGCGAAGCGGAACCGTCGGAAGGGGAAGCTCCTTGTTCGATCGCCACACCCCTTCTGCCATAAGGGCCGCTCGAATCTCCGCGATCTTGATCATAGAGTCAACCCGAAGCGCCTGAACGTCGATATCTTCGACTTGGAACCTCATACTCCCGTAGCGCTCAGAGAGATTGAGGCGCCCCACGAATACGACCTCCAAATTGTTAGCAAGCTGCGAGAGCCCTTCGCGCTCGAGCGTTCGGCTGACTCGAACAACGACGGAGCTCCACATCACCGCGGGGAACTGTGCCAGTATCTCCTTAGAGGTCGTTCCGACGTCACGTCCCTGCACTAGATCAAAGAATGCATGTCGATCGCGGGTCAACTTGTATGACGCAATGGTCGCCCGAACACGTAGGCGACGCTCGACGACCGGTTCAAGGGCTCCATGAATCATCGACCAGAGACCAACGAGGTCGATCGTGGCGTCGTCGGAGTCGGAGTCGGAGTCAAAAGAACTGTGATGAAAGAGTCCAGCGGACATGGATCGATCCTATGAGCTAGCTATGTGAGTAAGGCGGGCCGATGCGTCATGACGCGCGAATGAGACACTATCTTGGTATTGGAGATCTACATCTGTGATCGAGTCGAGCCGATAGGTAGTCCGCGTTGACATAGAGTTCTAGACAAGCGAGAAGCAAGTGCACCACACACCAATTGATGCCGTTACACTCCTCCTCCTTACCTCGACCTCAGCAATCATTTCTTTCGCCGCCTTCATAAGCGTTCACACCGCAAAGCTTCGTCGAAGCGCCCAAGCGTTCGTGATCGTGGGTAGTTTTTTTATCTCCCTGAAGTTCTTTCTCAGCGTGCTCTCACATACGGGCGAGGCCGCACTACTTCAGATTTTCCACCATGAGGCCGCGACCACCATTGTGAGCGTACTCCTGATAGTCCTGGGCATCGGGAGAACCCTCCAAGCGCTCCACTCTGCTCCTGCGGACCAAGGACAGAGCATGCGGCTACATTTCCTGTCTCAAGCACTCAACGGTGTGGCTGGACTCACATCACTGGGGATACTCCTCGATGCCTCAACTGCTTCGACGATCGGGGAGTTACTCCTGGTCGCCGACATCGTCGTGTTGGTCGCTACTAGCCGTCTCGCTTTCGAGTTGCCGGCCCGTCTCCGTGCTCTATCACCTCAGGGCGCGCCTACTGCCAACTCGAGAAGAATCTCGCGACCAGCGCTCTCGCTCTCAGGGCTACTCGTACTACTTCTCTTGGGCTCCCTCGTCATAACGCACTACAGATCAACGACGTTCACGACCCATGAGCTCGCCAACTCCTCTTCTCGCAATGGCTTGGGCCTGCAGCAGGTCTCGTCAGGTACATCTCTCTCCGACCTAGGATTCTCCGCCGGAATTCTGCCTCTGAACGGCGGGTCAGAGCTTCCGGTCCGCCTGCACTACGTCGGTCACAGCCAAGTTGGTAACCCAAATCTCCTCCAAGAGGTTCTCATCGACTTCTCAGCAACCCTAGGGCGCACCCATGTCGGACATCTCTCAATCAACGCTGAAGGCGTTCCCCAGCCTGATGGATCCTTTGCGCTCTCCAAATCGCTGGCCAAGCTGCAATTCGAGCTAGGAAACAAGATCGGTTACGGTACGGCCACGTATCTATCCTCCCAGGCAGTGCGGGGCCGCATCACCTTCCCGCACAACCAGAGATACGACTTCACCATGTCTATCAACTCTGGACCCTCCAACGAGGTCAGCGGCGTATTTTCCCTCATCCACGTCGACAAAACCGACAGCGACACCGACGGAACGAGCCTCTCGTAGAGCACAGCCTGTGATCCGCTTACGACCGCACCGCCTCGTGCCATCGAGGTTAGGGTCAGAGTCAAGCATGACCCCACCTTCACAGATACCGACTATCTTTCCGAGACGCCTACCTTGAATACCTCGAGAGAGGCTGCAGCAGGCACCTACTCACCATCGCTTCGGCCGGCACGTGCACCGTGGAGCCTGAGCGACTCGTCATCCAGCTGCATCCTCACCCAGTTGCATTGGTACCAGAAATTAATCCGATCTCCGAAGCTGACGAGAGGACACCATGCTCCTACGAAATACAGGTGCTCCAACAACGACCAGTACCCCGAGCAACTCGACGACCAAGTAGCTGGAGACTGCCGACCGAAGAATCCTTCGGGGTTCGCTTATTCGCTCGATCGTTGAATTTCGATACTCGAGCTAACAATTCGCGATCCGTAAGGACAGGTCATCTATCGGAGTAGCTCCGACCTCATCCCAACTGTAAACGAAACCACCACCGTTTGCCCTCTCCCCATCGCCAACCTTGCGTCTCTAGAACGACGTGAGTTCAGCGATACTCCGGGCGACTCTAAGCCCATCGAACGATTCGAACAGGTCGATACAAACCTTTGAGAGATTCATGACCCTTCAAGTTTGAATGACCAAAACCAACTCAACGGAGATTTCAAAAGGCTTGGACCGAGCCTCAGCAAGCCGAGCGCATCGATAGCTCCACCTCGAACATTTAAACAATCTTGTAAGAAAAACAGGAGATGTCTACCACAGAGCTTGCTCCACGATTCTCGACCAAGCACAGGCCCGGAATCGGCCGACTTTTGACGGCGGTTCACGTATCAAACACCACCGACGACTCCCTCCGCCGAAGGCGCAGCATCGGGCATGACCTTTCGAGACCCCGTCAGAACATCTCAAGACTTTCCAACACTCATCAAAGCTGTCATCGAGCCGAAGGACAAGTGGTGAAGTTCTCCAGAGGCCGAAACAGTGCTCATCGATTTTCAACTGACGCTCAGCACTTCATCGCTCATCAATCACACCACCATCGTGAGCCCAACCGACACCTACCAAAGACAGAAGGTTGGGGTCTGCGAAAACCCCAACCTCCCATCCACGTAACTCATACCTCCACCGACGGGGCGAGTGCTCGAAGTGTCTGTTCAATAGTTTCCAAAGCACGCCGAAGACCCTCATCGTCCGGATGTAAAGCAAGTTGCTCGATCAATCTCGTCCTACTCTGCTCAAGCAGCATCTCATGCCCGTTGACGAAGTGTGCGAGCTCCTCCACTGCATTTTGCAGAGAAGACAACTGAGAACTCTTTGCCAAAAGAGCGATGACGTCGTCCGTCCGAGGAACGGGCTTGACCATATCGAAGAGCTGTGAGGAGAACGCTGCAACGGCACTCCTGTCGTTGAGTTGAGAGCTGAACGCCTGCTCTGCAACTACGTGAGCTCCATGCTCTTGCAACTGATTTCGCAGCTTTCTCAGTGTCGCTCGAGGATGCACACCGTAAGAACAAAAGGTAGCGATCTTGGTGGCACCAAGATTTGGGAGAGCTGCAACCGTCCCTCTGGTCGATCTTGCGGGACCGACTCCTGCAACAACGTAGCCTTGAACCCACGTCCCCACCACAAAGAGATCGGCCGCCACGATCTCTCTCAGCCCAATGTCACAGAGACGTTTGGCAGTAACTACCGCCCCATGGTGCTCTAAGTCCTCTGCGAGCTCAAGAGCGAGCGTCTTCGTGTGCCCACCTGCACTGTCGTATGCAATGAGCACGGTCGCGACCTTCACCTCTCCAGCCAGGGAGACAGCGTGCGCCCGACGTGACATGATCGCTTCCGCTGCACGACGCCCCTGCGCCATGGCCTCCACAACCGACGACGGACCGATAAGGGCATCGCCAGCGACGTAAATACCATCTTCGGTCCCAAGCGCTGCACCAAGTCTCCCGATCTCTCGAGCAAGGGACAGTCTGCCTACCGGACGATGGCGGGCAAAGGCAGGGGCACCGCCAGCAAGCAGCCCACTTGCCTGAAACTGCCGGTCCACCAGGTCCGGCACCGTACGATCCATCGGCTTCGTAGGAGCGAGACCCGTAAAGCTTGAATCGATCCGGTAACCCATTGCCATGACCACAAGATCGACCGCTTCGATAGCTTCACTCCCTTGCGTCACCTTTGGAAGCTTGTCCGCACGAGCTTGTGTCGTTGGGGCGATATGAGCGAATCGAACACGACCGTCGTCGCCCTCGAGTCGGATCAGCGTGCGACGGAAACGAATATCAACCCCTTCGTCTCTCGCTTCACTGAGCTCATCGGGTCGCACCGGAGCAAACCGCTCATCCATCCAATCGAGACAGATCGCCTTTGCACCGAGTCTACGAGCAAGACGTGCGACGTCCATAGCCGTGTTACCTGCGCCTAGGACCAGTACGGTCGGGCCGTCTTCTCGGCGTCCATCCTCGAGGCCATCAAAGAGCGGAAATCGTTTTGACTGAGTCAGCGCAGCGAGGGCTTCGTTGAGGAACGTCGTAGCGTCGACGACGCCTTTGAGATCTCCACCGGTAACGGGTAACCGAAGTGCTGCACCAGCACCATGAGCGAGTAGAACGGCATCGTAGTGAGCCCGGAGGGATTCAACAAATTCCGACGTCACGGTCGTACCCTCGACGCAGCGGACTCCGGCGTCCTTCAACTGTTGCCATGGGCGATGAGAGATCTGTCGAGGAAGCGTAAAGCCTGGAATCCCGTTGTGCAGGAGTCCTCCGAGTTCTGTCTCCTTCTCGTACACGGTTACCTGCGCGCCCGAGCGAACCAGTTCAAATGCCGCACCGATCCCGGCCGGCCCGGAACCAACCACCGCGACAGAGATGCCAGCTCCTCGAGCGTTCTCCTGAACGATCGGGGGCACCGCTGCGTTATCAGTGATAAACCGTTCAATCGCTCCAATAGCTACCGGAGTTCCGCCGGCGAGGGACCAAGTGCAAGCGCCTTCGCACTGGACCGCTTGATCACATACTCGAGAGCAGACATCGGGCAGAAAGCTCGTTCGGCGCAAGACGCTGTGTGCCTCGTCGAGGTCACCGTCACGAACCGCCGCTATGAACGACGGAATGTCGTTATGAACGGGGCAACCGCGCACGCAAGTAGGATCTGGGCAGCGAAGACACCGCTGAGCCTCCGCAAGTACGTCCGACCAGTTCAGAAATCCCGACCTGGTCTCTTCAACGTTCCCTTGTAGTTCCTTCACGACATGGTGAGAGACTTCAACCCTGGGAGCAACGAGGACCGGTCCGTCGACGGTGATGGCGCTAAACGGACAGGTTCGCACGCACTGCCGACATCCGACACAGAGGGAGTCCTGCGCAACTGCGGTCCAACTCTTAAGCTCCATAGACAATGCGCCCGTTGGGCAGCGAACTACACACTCTTGGCATCCGGCACAGCGATCGGATAAGACGGTGACGTGAACTGATCCGGCGCCGGAATCGGTCGCTGACCCCGAAGGTGATACACGAGCTGTACCGGTATCGGAAGAGATGGTCGAGTTGTGATGAGATTGCAACTGCAGAAGCTTCATGACAGTACCTTTCTAAGATGCAGCGTGCATGATGACGTAGAGGAAAGCTGCTCCGATGCCAAAGAGGAGCGGGAGCGCAAGAGTAACGATCCGAGTAACGGCCGGTCGTTGCGAGATGGGAAGCAGCTCACGATCGGCAATCTTCCACGTCGCCCAGATCGATGCAAGCATCCCGAGCACGATGACTACAACCTGAACCGCAACGATTCCCGGATTGGAGAGCAGTCGCGTGTTGTAGAGCGTCGAGTGCACCCCACCAGCACCGAAGAGGTTGCCAACATCTGGAATAATCCGAGACGCATGCTTGAAGAACTTCGGAAGCTGTCGCGCGAAGTAGTCCGCGCCAACGACCGGAATAAGCCCGTACATGAGAGGCATGAAGACCAGACGAAAGCTGCTCGTCTTGGTGATAAAGCTCTCAGAGGTCGCCGTTGAACCCTTCGGATTGAGAAGGTTCGTACTCGCTTCGGAAGCATAGACCGGGATTGAAGAGACAACAGAAGCACGAGAGAAGGAGCTAGATGCCTGCGCGCCTGCGGTCACAGATGGCTCTAGGTCCGACGCCTGATAAACGGTTGTCGATGCGGCAACGTCCTCTTTCAGCAGGTAGCGCTGTGCAAGCTTGACAAGACCTGCTGTTCCAAGCGCAACAAGTCCAATAGTTCCGAGATAGTCAATGGGGTTCGGATACGCGAGACCGGTCACCTTATTCAACCAACCGTCGATAGTTGCGTAGAGAGTCGTAGCGTTCACCTGTTGAAAAACGACAAGCCCCCAGAGCAGCGCTACGGCCCATGCAACGTCTGCACGTCGCCGGGTCGGGGCGACTACCGAGGTCATTGGCTTTTGCAAGAAGAGCCCTATGTTTCCCTCCGGACAACCCTTATAGCACTCCGAGCAGAGCCCACAGGCAAGATTTGAGTCGGCCGAGCCTGGCCACGTATACCAAGGGCAGCCATACCCGTTGACTCCTCCTCGCATGCAGTCTTTGGTCGCACAGCTGAGGCAGAGTTCACGATCCTTGGTTCGATACCCAGCAACCGATCCCATTGCGCCAACTGTTCCAATCAAAGCTGTCAACGGGCAAAAGTACCGACAGAAGGTCCGACGTTCGAAGACCAAGAAAAAGAGCAGGGCGCTTGCTACGATACCGAGCACCATGAAGCTCGTTGCCCAGGGATTACCCGGACCCGCTATGTTGAAGTACTCCTCGATCCACGTGAGTACGATGAAAGAACCTACGGAGATCAAGAAGCCATAGCGTGCGATCGGCTCAGGAAGTTTTCGTCCAAGACCAAGGCGGCGTTGGCTTCGGCGCCAAAATGCTCGACGTTGAATCCACTCGGCGAAGCCTCCGAACGGACACATCACACACCACGCCCGACCGACGACCACCATCATGACGAAAACGAGACAGAACCAGATATACCAGGTAATTGCGGTCCCGAAGTTGAGCCCTGGTACCACGGTTCCCAGGAGCCCCAAGATGATAACGAGCCAGAAAATGATCTGATTCGGAAGGATCATGGCAAATTGGAACTTCCGACTTCTCAGTACCCGCGCCACCTTCGGGTACTTGCTAATATCCCAGCCCTTCGGGGGGTCTGACGGGGCAAAGCGCTCCTGAACGCCAGTACGAATCGCTGGTCGAAGCCGAATTGCGACCGCCACTGGATCGGGGGGCGGGGAAGACGTCGTCGATGATGTCTCACTGGGCCTCTCACGTAGTTCCATGGATCAACCTCCAAACATTAAGTTATTCACTTAACGTCATGTAGTCTAACAGACATAAGAACTATACGTCAAGTTCTGCACTATATTTAAATCATGGATATGACCTTGTCGAAGAGAGGGGACTACGTCGTACGCTCCGCCTTGTGTCTAGCACGAGCGTATGAGTCGGGGGATTACAGAAAGATTCGCGAGGTCGTAGCCGAAATGGATGTGCCGCAGACCTTCGCATCCCAGATCCTTGCAGACCTCGTACGTGCCGGAATCGCTGATTCCAAGGCAGGCAAGGCCGGCGGCTATCGGCTTGCTCGTGATCCTATGGACGTATCGCTACTACAAATCGTTGAAGCTGGGGAGGGGCCTCTGCGCTCTGAGCGCTGTGCACTCGGAGAGGGGCCCTGCAGATGGGAGAAGGTCTGCCCCCTCCACGAAACGTGGAGTGAAGCGACCGCATCGCTTCGCCGCACTCTCTCTGAGACCAGCCTGGCCGATATTGTCAAACGCGATGAAGATCTCGAGCGGTCGGATCACGCTGTGCCGCTCGATTCCCATCGACACGGATCCCTCACACTCGAGCTCGTCGACTGGGTGCAGATAGAACTTCCGACAGCTGTTGTATGTCAGCGATTGCAGCGCAACGAGTCCTGGATTACTAAAGCGGTGAAGGCCGGGTACAGCGATGCCGAAGGACTTCGTTGCACAATCGACCAAGGTGGAACTGCCTGGTCGATCGCTGGGTCACCGGTTGTAGTGCTTGGGAGAGGAGGCACCAATACCGAGAGAGAACGCCAGCTCATCTGGGAAGCGGGCGGACGCCAAGGCGCCTCATCCCGCTTTGAAGGCTCACTGATCCTTCGAGAGATCGATGATGAAAGGACAGAACTTCGCCTAGCCGGCAAGTTCCGGCCACCACTTCTTCCAGCCAGTACGGATCGGGCTCTCACAGAACGATTAAGTCGCGCAACTCTCCGAACGACTCTACGAGAGATCGCAAAAGTACTGGAAAACCGAACCGAGCGATCAGCCTAGGCCCACAAAGTCGTTGCGACTCCATCGACGCTTCGCGCCATATCTCGGTTGCTGCGTCCTACCACTCCCCCGGCGACCCAACACGATCGGAACACGAGAGACTACCTTCGACCCACGCCACGTGAGAGCCTCGGTCACCGATACACTTTGACCATCGACAGCGATCGCACCACTAGCCCCATAGCTGCGCCTAGAGCCCATGGTCAGTGCTCAAAACATGAACGACCGCGGGGATCTGGCACACCTCGCTCGTGCTTCTTCCGTCTACCTCTCAGCACCCTGCGCCACCAAGAGGCTCCAAGACCTAGCCTCCCACACGTCAAGAAACCGCCCTCGGCGACCATGACGCGATCCCCCACTGACAGAGGCTCAACTCTACGGATCAGTCAGCCAGAGCGACGAGAGTTGGGGCGTCACCGAGTACTGACAGGATCTCGCCGCAGGCTTTTTGAAATTGATCAGCAGACCGAACGACGAGTTCTCAAACAGAGGTAGCGGCCGGAAAGGTCTTGAAGCGGATTACGTCTCCCAACTTGTTACTCCAAAGTAATCTGTTGAACACTACCGCTGCCACCAGCCTGTTCTTCACCGACTTGCTCTACAACGTGCCCTGCTCCGATCGGCATGACGCGTCGCGCTAGATCAGATGGCTCAACCTGTTCCTCATGAATCGCTAGGTCACCGATCTCAAGCGTCTCATCGTCAAAGCGGAGCGGAGTAATCAATGCAACAATTTTGAGAAGCACGAAGGTTCCAAGTGCGCTCCACCCAATGACCCATGCTCCTGCGAAGAGCTGTAACACTACCTGCCAGGGATGACCATAGAAAAGGCCTTTGACCGAAACGGCCGAAGCCTTACCGATACCGAGATACTCGATCATCTTCGGATCAGCAAAAAGACCCGTCATCACACCGCCCATGAGCCCCGCAAGCCCATGAGTGTGTATCACCCCAAGAGCGTCATCGACCTTCGCGAAGATCCACTTCGTAGCAAGCTTATTGAATGAGAACCACACGACGAACGAACCGATGATACCGATAGCGAGCGCGCCCCAACCATTGACATATCCGGCGGCCGGGGTGATACCAACGAGACCTACGATCATCCCGTTAATGGCACCAAGAAAGGTTGGCTTTCGATTCCTGCCGCCCATATCCATAAACACCCAGGTCAAAAGGGCTGCAGCAGTTGCTAGGTTGGTATTCAACACCGCACCCGCTGCGTCTGCCGAAGCAAAATACGGGTCGCCACCGTTGAATCCATTCCAACCAAGCCAAAGGATTCCTGCACCAACCGCCACGAGCAAGAGGTTGTTCGGCGCCGCTGCCTGACGGTCCTTCGCAAGCCTCGGGCCAATGACTGCTGCTGCCACAAACCCTGTTACACCGGCCGAGAGATGGATGACATACCCTCCTGAGTAGTCAACGACCCCTTTCGCTGCAAAGTAGCCTCCGCCCCAGATCAGAAACGCGTTCACCGAATAGACGCAGGTAGTCCAGAGCGGGACGAAAACCATCCAGGCTTTGAAACTCATGCGTCCCAAGACACTACCCAAGAAGAGCAGAGGCGTGATTGCTGCGAAGACGAACTGAAAGTAGACCAACGATGACTGCGGGAAGCGAAACTTTGGCATCAGACCAATGCCGCTCAAGAGAGGAATATTAGCTTGAGCCTCCTCCGACGCCTGCCCCAGCACCGGTCCTGGATGTCCAACGAACTGATCCAAAAATCCTCCCCCAAGATGCATTGGGGCACCAAATGACATCTTGAAGGCCCAGAGCACCCAGACGATGAGGACAGCAGCGAACGCCGAGAATGCCATCATCATCGTGTTGACGGCCCACTTCTTCTGAACGAGACCGCCATAGAGGACTGCCAAGCCCGGGAGGCTCATCAGGCCGACGAGTGTCGCCGCTGTCAGTTGCCAGGTGTTGTCACCCGCTGACAACCACGACGGATACGGGATGAGCATGAGCTCTTCCTCCTTCTGAGTACGAAGTCAATGCTCAACGCTACAAAAACTCTGTTTCTCCTCACTTACAGGTTTGTTACGAGCGTAAGAACTCATCAGAGCCGGAAGGAAAGGGACTCCATCTCTGTGGTCCTTCGTGCTGACCTCAGAACACACGACGGCGCGCAGCCTGACCCTCGTACCACCGTCGTCGTGACTGTCCTACGCAAGCATGAGCCTCCGAGGTCGAACTGGATGAACTGCTCGTACCTGGAGTAACCAGAGGTCCTCCTCCCAGCAGACGGCTCCGTCAAGACCGATGAACTCCCTGAGCCGACGAACCTCGCCATGGAGCACAAGCTCTCGTCACAGGCCCGCTCCTGCATCTTGCCATCTGGAAACAGTTGACTGAATTGGTTGCACTCTGTTCGACGCAATCTGCCCCACACTCAGCTTGACGCTCCGCACACCGTCGCCACCTCCATCTGCCTTGAACGCAAAGAGTGATAGATCACGTATTGGATCAAAAAAACAGAGCGATAGGATCCGCTCAAGTGAGTCGGCCCTATCGCTCTGGCTCTATCATCGGAGCCTCGACCCCGACGATACGTCTACCTGAGATCGAATCGATCTAGATTCATGACTCTGTCCCAGGCGGCTACGAAGTCAGCTACGAACTTCGACGATGCATCCTCGCAAGCGTAGACCTCTGAGAGAGCTCGAAGTTGGGAGTTCGACCCAAAGACGAGATCGACCGCTGTAGCAGTCCACTTCACCTGACCATCCTTGCGGTCACGCGCCTCGTAGATCCCTTCGGCCGACGATACTCTCCACTCAAGATCCATGTCCAAGAGGTTCTTAAAGAAGTCGTTTGCAAGTGTTCCCGGTCGCTCCGTCAAGACGCCGTGAGACGTCCCGCTTGCAGTAACACCGAGGGAACGTAGCCCTCCGATCAGCACGGTCATCTCCGGAGCGGTCAATGTCAACAGACTCGAGCGATCGATGAGAAGCTCCTCCGGTCGTCTCTTATCGGAGACCTCGAAGTAGTTTCTGAACCCATCAGCTGTTGGCTCAAGAACTGCGAAAGACTCAACGTCGGTCTGAGCCTGAGAAGCATCAGTTCGCCCAGGTCGAAAAGGAACCGTAACGGCGTGGCCCGCTGCCTTCGCAGCGCTCTCCACCGCCGCGCATCCACCCAAGACGATGAGGTCTGCTAGAGACACTCGCTTCTCTCCACTCTGCGCAGCATTGAAACGAGACTGAACACCCTCCAAGACCTCGAGCGTTCGAGCCAACTGCTCTGGATCATTCGCCTTCCAAGAACGCTGGGGCTCAAGACGTATCCGAGCCCCATTCGCACCGCCTCGCTTATCGCTATCTCGATAGGTCGACGCAGAGGCCCACGCAGCTCCAACGAGCGCTGCGACTGAGAGACCAGAAGCGATGATCTCGCGCTTGAGCTCGTCGATGTCCGCCGAGTCAATCAACTCGTGATCGACCTGCGGAACTGGGTCTTGCCAAACCAGTTCCTCATTCGGCACGTCTGGACCGAGATACCGAGATCGAGGACCCATGTCTCGATGAGTCAACTTGAACCAAGCTCGAGCGAAAGCATCTGCAAATTCAGAGGGATTCTCGTAGAATCTGCGAGCAATGGCCTCATATGCTGGGTCAAAGCGAAGAGCGAGATCGGTCGTGAACATCATAGGAGCGTGCCGCTTCGTGGGGTCGTGAGCGTCTGGCACCGTATCGTCAGAGCTTCGATCGGTCGGTCGCCATTGATTCGCACCCGCAGGGCTCTTTGTGAGCTCCCACTCATACCCAAAGAGATTCTCTAAGTAATTATTGTCCCAAGCGGTTGGATTGGTAGTCCAAGCACCTTCAAGACCGCTCGAGATCGTGTCTGCTCCCGAGCCCGTTCCAAAGGTGTTCTTCCAGCCAAGCCCCTGCAGTTCGAGTGGTGCACCTTCAGGCTCTCTCCCCACGTACTGTTCCGGGTTCGCAGCACCATGTGTCTTACCGAAAGTGTGACCCCCGGCGATCAAGGCTACCGTTTCTTCATCGTTCATCGCCATGCGCGCAAATGTCTCACGAATGTCACGAGCTGCTGCAACTGGATCTGGGTTCCCGTTAGGACCCTCTGGGTTCACATAGATAAGACCCATCTGAACCGCTCCGAGCGGATTCGCGAGCTCTCTATCACCGCTGTAACGCTGATCACCGAGCCAGGTAGTCTCGGGGCCCCAATAGATATCCTCTTCCGGCTCCCAGACGTCCTCTCGACCTCCACCAAAGCCAAAGGTTTTGAGGCCCATCGCCTCGAGAGCGCAGTTTCCAGCGAGAATAATGAGGTCGGCCCATGAAAGTCGCCGACCGTACTTCTGCTTCACGGGCCAGAGCAGACGACGGGCCTTGTCGAGGTTGACATTGTCGGGCCAGCTATTGAGCGGAGCAAATCGCTGTGTCCCAGATCCAGCACCACCTCGTCCATCGTGAATTCGATAGGTACCTGCGCTATGCCACGCCATACGAATGAAGAACGGACCGTAGTTGCCATAGTCTGCGGGCCACCACTCTTTCGAGTCGGTGAGTAACGCCGTGATATCTGCCTTGACCGCGGCGAGGTCGAGAGTGGCAAACTCTTCCGCATAGTTGAAATCGTCGTCCATTGGATCGATCAAGGGCGAGTTCTTGCCAAGAGGCCGTAGATTCAGCTGCTCTGGCCACCAATGTTGGTTCGCAGTTGACCCAACTGCGCTCTGCGGATTGCTCAGTACGGGGCACGTTGCAGCCGCCGCACTCAACTCATCGTTCGTATCGCTAGTGCTCATCGTTCTCCTTCATAGCTATGAGGCTCGATCCCTCGAGTCTGCACTCATTCATCGAGTCTTGTCTTCTCCTGACACGAGGGACAGAGTCCCCAAAAGATCACTTCAGCCTCATCAATGGTGAATCCTTGGTCATCCACGACATCGAGACAGGGCTTAGCTCCTTTAACACAATCAACGTCAACGGTAGTCGAACAGGACCGACACACGAGGTGATGATGGTTATCATCAACCCTTTGCTCGTAGCGGGTCGCTGATCCAGCGGGTTGAATCCGCCGGAGTAGCCCCTTATCGGTCAGCGTGGTTAAAGTGTCGTAGACCGATTGTCGAGAGATCGTACCGATCTCATCTCGAACCAGTTGCTCGAGTTCGTCCGCCGTTCCATGCGGTTTCCGATCAATAGCGCGCAATACCGCCAACCTCTGAGCTGTAACCTGCATGCGATGCTTGCGCAGCGCTATCGCATGGCTACTACTACCACTTTCGTCCACAACCAAACCTTAGCAGAGATTTTGGACTCTGTACAATCCTGTACAATATCGACTATCTGTCGCAGAACGCTCGCCGATCACACCGTCGAGATCTTCCATTGCGGTCGAAAATTCGTGTCAACGCTCCAAGACGCGACACCGCAACTGACGAGCAGTATCACTGATGGCCTCTACCAAGAGAGCTCTCAGCACTCGAACCTTGGTCGTTCACTCGATGACCAACGAAGTCAACCGGGACGTTTTCGAGAGCTCCGCATGTGAGAGAATCAACACAACGAAGGCGCCTGCCAGACCTTACTGGCAGGCGCCTTCGTGACACCGATCGTACAGAACTACAACGTTACGCTCCCGAGATTACCCTTTTGGCAGGTCGGTTCGAGGACAAGGAACGAGAGGGAGAGAGCTGCGTACAGGCCGTGATCAAGATCGATCAGTGGGGTGCGAGATCGCACGAGACCTAGGCCGGCATCGATCTAGCGAGCGGCAACGGCAGAGCGGTACATGAATGGGATGTAGCCAGCTCCGACCGCGAGATGCATTACAATCAACGCAACCATTCCCGCAGTTGTCGTCGCCGCCAAGATCGGAAGTGCAAACGAAGCCACAAGGACTAAGGTTGCGATGACGGTCCACAGTGATGCTCCACTAGCGCTGCGCTTCTCCAGCAGCGAAAGCACCACCCAACCAAGAAGCGAAAAAAGTAGGCTCACGCCGACTATCTGGAAGACGCCCAAGGTTGAGGCAGACCCATTTCCAAAGCGATAGTCAAGATCGATACCGAGGACATGCACCTCGATTACCCAGAGGGCGACTGCACCAAAGACGCCGTTATGAAGTGCGAAAAGCCTCATCTTGGTGGAGCTTTGGATCTTGTTCTGTGCTTGCAGTACTGAGGTCATCAGTTGACTCCTTCATCGTGATACGATGCACGTCGCATCGGTACGGTGAAACCTAACGGCAACGATTCCACTCAACCATGACCTGGTGGGAGTGTTGTCAGCACCTCTCCATGACCTAGGTTGCTACTCCAACTGGAGTACGTGAATAACCACCTGAGGTCGTAGAAGCACCTTACGAAAATGGCCTACGCTGGAAGAGTCATGTCCACAGTTCCCCCCATCCAAACCGGCCCGAAGTGGCTCGTACCCGCCGGAACCACCTTTGCCGCTCTCCTCACCGTGCTCGGCGCGTATTTTGAGGCGTATCCGCAACATCACTATGCCGGACTCCATCTCGCTTCACACCTCCCAGTTATCGCTCTCCTCCTACCGCTCATGGGAGCACTTGGACTCACACTCGTACAACGAAGCGCCACCGGAGCCCTAGCGATAGCAGCACTGGCCTGTATGGCCTGGTCCCTGCTCGGCCAGCTCAACGGCGCAACACTCGTCCCCGTTCTCGTTGCCCTGTTTTGGCTCTCACGCGAGACGCCGTGGCGACAAGCTCTAGCACTCGCTCTTCCGTCGGCGATACTGCTGTGGGTGGTGAACGGTCTCTTTGGACCATTTGGGTGGATTGGCGGACCAGGGCTCACGATGTGGCCCGAAATGGCAACAGCTCTTGCGCTCGGCGGAATCGTCTATGCACGCCGGCAGTGGCGGGCCGAGACTGCAGCTCGGCTCCACGATGCTGCAATCGCACGACAAGAGGAGGTGCAGCACATCATCGATCAGGAACGCATGCGTATCGCTCGAGAGCTACACGATGTCGTTGCCCACTCCATGGCCATGATCAATATTCAAGCCAACGCCGCCCTCACCGTGATCCAGGACAACCCAAAGGCCGCAAGAGAATCAGTGGAGGAGATCCGACAAGCGAGTAAGTCTGGGCTTCGAGAACTTCGAGCAATACTTGCCGTCATGCGCGACCCTGAACACGGCACACCAACCGAGGTGGTTCCTGACCTCTCGGCGATACGTACGCTGGTCGACGCAGTCACTGCCGCAGGTACCCCCACATCTCTCGTCGTTGACGAAGAGTATCTCGAACCCCCGGCACCGATCGCACTGGCGACCTTTCGCATTATCCAGGAGGCTCTTACGAACGTCGTACGGCACGCAAGGGCAGCCGAGACCACGGTCACTATTCGACGGGTCGGTTCGTGCATCCGATTAACGATCGCCAACGGTCCAGCAGCACAACGATCGATCTTTAACGAAGGGACTGGAGCGGGTATCATTGGCATGTCCGAACGCGCACGCTCGTTATCTGGCACGTTCACGTCTGGCGTACTAGAGAACGGCGGTTTCGAGGTCACAGCAGAGCTCCCACTTCCGACTTCAAGTGGAACGTCTTTGCCCTTAGGCAACGAGAAAGCCGAGAGCGGTGAGCTCACTACCTCATTCGATCAAATGGCTCACCCATCGTGATCCGGCTCCTTCTCGTCGACGACCAAGCACTCATTCGTGCCGGCCTCAAGGTTCTACTTCAATCAGCGGCCGACCTCGAGGTGGTGGCCGAGGCAGCAAACGGGCTTGAAGCTCTCGGACAAGTCCGCTCTCAGCAGATCGACATCGTCTTAATGGATATTCGAATGCCAATCATGGATGGTATCGAAGCAACCAAAGCGATCTCAAGCGATCCGCAACTCCTCCAAACCCGCGTGATCGTCCTGACCACCTTCGCGGAGGACGAGTACATCGTCGAGGCTATCCGAAGCGGCGCAAGCGGATTTCTAGTCAAAGATAGTGAGCCAAAAGAGCTCATAGAGGCAGTTCGAGTGGTCCATCGAGGAGACGCCCTTCTCTCTCCAAGTGTCACACGAAGATTGATTGCCACAATCGCCAGCCGAGGCTCGTCATCACCGTTGAACGCCTCCGCGCTCGAGATTCTCACAGACCGAGAACGCGAGATCTTGTCACTCGTTGGATCAGGTCTCAATAATGACGAGATCGCCAAGACGCTCTACCTGAGCCCATTGACCGCAAAGACCCATGTCAGCCATATCATGCTCAAACTTAAGGCTCGGGACCGCGCTGCGCTCGTTGTTATAGCGTACGAAACTGGACTCGTTCGGCCATCGTTGTCATAGCGCATGCGAGCCAACTACGGCAGTCTGCCTGCCGTGCACCCGCAACTCACAGCAGCTCAGAAAAGTGAATCGGCCTGACTGTAGTGGTGACCCCTTCGCTTGGATCCCGCATACTGTCTTGGCCTAGTTCTTGACACGATCGTGCTCCTCGACTTCGCTTGGCGTCAAGTAGTCGAGCTCGCCAGGGAGTCGCTCCTCGTTGAACCAGGATACCCAACCCACAGGTGGCAATCTCGAGGTCGTCGAGCTCCTT